>CAILVY010000173.1 GCA_903837785.1 Candidatus Hydrogenedentota bacterium | reverse complement strand
GTGAATTGCGCGCGCGGCGGCATCATCAACGAGCAGGATCTGGCCGAGGCGCTGAAGAACAAGGTCATCGCAGGCGCGGCCCTGGACGTGTACACCTCGGAACCCTTCGAGAACAATCCGTTCATCGGCCTGGACAATATCATCATGACGCCGCATCTGGCGGCGTCCACGGACGAGGCCCAGCTCAACGTCGCCATAGACATCGCCCATCAGATGGTCGATTACCTCAGCACGGGCGCCATCGTGAACGCCGTCAACGTGCCCAGCCTGGACAGCGAGACCCGGAAGGCGCTTCAGCCCATGCTTTACCTCGCCAACCGGCTGGGACTGTTCCAGGCGCTCTTCACCCGGGGCTGCCCGCAATCCATTGAAATCGAATACAGCGGCGTCACCGGCGTCACTGACACGTATCCGATCACCGCGGCCATCCTGACCGGTTTCCTTTCGCCGATGGTTGAAACCGTCAACATGGTCAGCGCGCCGTCGCAACTCAAGGAACGCGGGATCTCCGCGAGCGAGAAGCACACCGCGGCGCCCTCCAACTACGCGTTCGAAATCGGCGTTTCCGTGGTTACGGACCTGGAAAAGCACACTGTTACGGGCACCCTCTTCCACAAGACCGACCCGCGCATCTGCAGCATCGACAACATGCGCGTGGACGCCAAGCCGGAAGGCAACATGCTCGTGTGCACGAATGAGGACAAGCCGCTGGTCGTCGGGCGCGTCTGCACGAAGATCGGAGAGGCCGGCGTCAACATTGCCAACCTGATGCTGGGGCGGGATGAACAGGGCGGCGCCGCCCTGACGGTCCTGAATCTGGATCAGCCGGTTTCCGAGGAAGTTCTGAAGGCCATCTGCGCCGTGCCGCACGTCACGGAAGTCCGGCTGGTCACCCTGCCCGAGGCAAAATAGCCTGGCCCGGCATAAAGCAACGCGCCCGGAGCGTTAGGAGCGGTGTTCTGCCTCGCGCAATGCGCGGTCCCCGGCGGCGTCCGTGAAATCATTATGCTTCGGCCGGCGTTTTCTAGAACAAACGGAAAAGGATCGAACATGAGCAAATTCCCCCACATCCAAGTTCCCGACGGCGAGAAGATCGTCGTAAAGCCGGGCGGCGCCCTTCAGACCCCGGAGAAGCCCATCATCGGATTCATCGAAGGGGACGGCACAGGCCCCGACATCTGGCGGGCGTCGAAATTCCTCTTCGATGCGGCCGTGCAACACTGCTACGGCGGCAAGCGTTCCATCGCCTGGATGGAGATCTACGCGGGCGAGAAGGCGGATCAGGTTTGCGGGTCGTACTTGCCCGAGGAAACCCTGGATGCCATCCGGGAATACCAGGTTGCCATCAAGGGGCCCCTCACGACACCCATCGGCGGCGGGTTCCGCAGCCTGAACGTGTCCCTCCGCCAGAAGCTGGACCTCTTTGCCTGCGTCCGCCCGGTCCGCTATTTCGAGGGCGTGCCCAGCCCGGTGTTGCGCCCCGAAGAGGTGGACATGACGATCTTCCGCGAGAACACGGAAGACGTGTACGCCGGTTTCGAGCTGTCCCAAGGCTCGCCCGAAGCCCAGAAACTCCTGGCCTTCTGCCGCCAGGAATTCGGCTGGGACATCCGGCAGGATTCCGGCGTCGGCGTGAAACCCATCAGCGTCACCGGCTCCAAGCGCCTGATCCGCGCGGCGATCAACCATGCGATCCGGCACAAGCGCAAATCCGTTACGCTGGTCCACAAGGGCAACATCATGAAGTACACGGAAGGCGCCTTCATGAAGTGGGGTTACGAACTCGTGCGCGAGGAATTCTCGGACGTGGCGGTCGGATGGGATGACTGCAACGGCAAACCGGGCGACAAGATCCTGGTCAAGGACACGATTGCGGACATCTTCCTGCAGCAGATTCTCACCCGGCCCCGGGAATTCGATGTGATTGCCACAATGAACCTCAACGGCGACTTCATGAGCGACGCGCTCGCGGCCCAGGTGGGCGGCATCGGCATAGCCCCCGGCGCGAACATCAACTATGAGACGGGCGCCGCCCTCTTCGAAGCCACGCACGGAACCGCGCCCAAGTACGCGAATCTGGACAAAGTCAATCCGAGCAGTCTGGTGCTCTCGGGCCTGATGATGTTCGAGTACATCGGCTGGGATGAAGTGGCCGAAGCGCTGGTTAATGCCATGACGAAAGCCTTCCGCGCGAAAACCGTCACCTACGATTTCGCCCGGCTGATGAGCGGCGCCACGGAACTCAAGTGCAGCGAGTTCGCCAAGGCGGTTGCGGACAACCTCTAGTCCCTCGGCGCGGCAAAGCCCGTATTGACGCCGCCACCCTCGGACTTGCCAGGGGGTGGCGGTTCCGCTTACTCTTTATGAATGAGGTCCGCTATCAGGATTAGGGGTGCGCAATGACCGAACGTAGCCAGCAGATTCTGAGCCTTGACAAGGACATGTCCTCCCCGGAAACCAGTGCCCGTATTGAAGGGTTGTTCCGTTTTGCCCAGGTGGGCCGCTGTGTCAACGGGGTCACGCACGACATCAACAACTATCTCGGCGCTATCCTTGCCTATGCCGAACTGGTTTCGATGGAGTCCGGCTTGAGCGCCGAGGCCCAGCGCATGCTCAAGGAAATCATTGGCGGTGTGGAGAAGTGCAGTGAGTTGATCAGCCGGCTCACGGACATTGCCCGGGACGAGAAGCCTTCCTCTTCCATGATCGACCCGGCGGTGCTCGCCGGGCGCGCGTTGCTCTTGCGGAACTACGCCCTGAGGACGGCCCAGATCAAAGTGGAGACCTCCGTGCAGGAGGGGCTTGCGCCCATCATAGTCGATGTGCCCAAGCTGGAATTGGCCTTCATCTACTTGCTTGCGAATGCCCAGGAGGCGCTCAAGGAGCAGCCGCACAAGCTGATTCGCTTCCGAATCGCCGGAAATGAGCAGGAAACGTCCTTTGCCATCTGGAACTCGGGCCCTTCCATTCCGCCCGAGTCCGTCGAAGCGCTCTTCGAGCCTTACCGCACCGGAAAAGACGGCGGGCACCTCGGGCTGGGCTTGCCGACCGCGCGGCGCTATGCGGCATTGCACGGGGGAACGCTCGTTTACGAGGCCGAACGGGGATTCGTTCTGACGATTCCGCGCGAGGCGTAATCAGAACACCTTGAACTGCGTGGGCGTCACGTAGATTGTCATGCCCCGCTCGAGCTGCAGTTCCTGATAGGTCTGATGCGGGATGTCCACCTGCACCGCCCCCCCCCACTCGCTCAACAACTCGACTTTAACCAGGGGCCGCGCCGGGTTGATGTGTTCGACAGTGGCCTGGAAGCAGTCGGGGCCGTCGGGGGCCTGGGTCAGCCGGAAGGAATGCGGACGGACAAACACCTCGTTCGGGCGCCCGCTTTCCGCTTCCTTCTGATCGAGCCGCAGGCTGCCGTTCACCATGCGGCCCCGGAACAGGTTCACGTCGCCGATGAACTTGTGGACGAATGCGTTGCTGGGATGATGATAGACCGCTTCCGGCGTGCCCGTCTGCTCGATATGCCCCGCGTCCATCACGGCCACGTTGTCTGCCACTTCCATGGCCTCTTCCTGATCGTGGGTGACGAACACGCTGGTGATGTGCAGTTCGTCGTGCAGCCGGCGCAGCCACCGGCGGAGTTCCTTGCGCACCTGGGCATCGAGCGAGCCGAAGGGCTCGTCCAGCAGCAGGACCCGGGGTTCAATGGCCAGCGCGCGCGCCAGCGCCACACGCTGGCGTTGTCCGCCCGAGAGTTGGGAGGGATAGCGGTCATGGAATTGATCGAGTTGAACCAGGCGCAAGAGCCGGAATACCCGCTCGTGGATCTCGACCTTCTCTGGCCGGGTTCCCCGGGGCCGGGCCTTGAGGCCGAACGCCACATTGTTGAAGACGTTCATGTGGCGGAACAGGGCGTAGTGCTGGAACACGAAACCGACGCCCCGTTCGCGCAGGGCGCGCTGGGTGCAATCCACTTCGTCCAGCAGAACGTTCCCGGCGTCCGCCTGCTCCAACCCCGCGATGATGCGCAACAGCGTCGTCTTGCCGGAACCGGAGGGGCCCAGCAGGGCCACGAGCGTGCCCGACGGCACTTCCATGCTCACGTTGTCGAGGGCGGTGAACGTGCCAAAGCGCTTCGTGATGTTCCTGACCTCGATCTTCACGCCACATTCTCCTCTTGCGGCCGCGAGTAGGCTCTGCGGGCCTGCCATTCCACCGCGTGTTTGATGACCAGGGTCAACAAGGCCAGCAGGGCCAGGAGCGACGCTATCGCAAAAGCGGCCGTGAAACTATACTCGTTATACAGGATTTCGACCTGAAGCGGGAGCGTATTCGTCTTGCCGCGAATGTGGCCGGACACCACGGAAACCGCGCCGAACTCGCCCATCGCCCGCGCATTGCATTGAATCACGCCATAGATCAGGCCCCACTTGATGTTCGGCAGCGTGATCGTCCAGAACGTGCGCCAGCCGCTCGCGCCCAGCATGACCGCGGCTTCCTCCTCGTCGGCGCCTTGTTCCTGCATCAGCGGGATCAGTTCCCGCGCGACATAGGGCACCGTGACGAACAGGGTCACGAGAATGATCCCCGGTAGCGCGAAGATGATCTGGACATTGTGTTCCGCGAGCCACGGGCCAAAGTAGCCGCGCGCGCCGAAAAGCAGGACGTACACCAGACCGGAGATCACCGGCGACACGGACAACGGCAGATCGATCAGCGTGACGACGAAGCCCTTCCCCCGGAACTGGAATTTGGCAATCGCCCATGCCGCCGCCACGCCAAAGATCGTGTTGAGCGGCACGGCCACGGCCGCAACGGCCAGGGTCAGCCAGATGGCCGACAGCGCGTCGGGTTGGCGCAGGGCGCGGAGATAGGCGCCCACGCCTTCGGCGAGCGCGCCGACGAAAACGAGCAGCACGGGCAGCACCAGGAAAAGGAGCAAGAAGATCACCGCCACGCCCGTGAGCAGCCAGCGGGCGGCCTTCGGGTCCTGGACGGCCCGGCGACCGGCATTGGAGATGTAGCTATTTGGAGGCATAGCGTTTCCCGCTCCACCACTGCAAGAGGTTGATGCCCAGCAGCAGCATAAAGGACATCAGCAGCATGACCAGTGCGATCGCCGCCGCGCCCTGATAGTCGTATTGCTCCAGTTTCGTCATGATCAAGAGGGGGGCAATCTCGGTCTTCATCGGCATGTTGCCCGAGATGAAGACCACCGAGCCGTATTCGCCGAGGGCCCGTGCAAAGGCCAGAGCAAAACCTGTGAGCAGGGCCGGCGTGAGCGTCGGCAACACCACCCGCGTGAACGTGTACCACCGGCCCGCGCCGAGGCAGGCTGCGGCCTCCTCGACTTCTCCCTCCAGGTCGGTCAACACCGGCTGCACCGTGCGCACTACGAACGGCAGGCCGATGAACGTCAGGGCGATGACGATGCCCAGGGGCGTAAACGCCACGTGCACCCCGTAGGGTTCCAGGAAACGGCCCAGCCAGCCCGTCGGCGAGTAGAGGGTGGTCAGTGTGACGCCCGCCACGGCCGTCGGCAGCGCCAGCGGCAGGTCGATGATCGCATCCAGGAATCGCCGTCCCGGGAACGGATAGCGCACGAGCACCCAGGCCACCACCAGTCCGAAAACCACGTTGAGCAGCGCTCCCGCAAGGGACGCGCCAAGGCTGAGTTTGTACGAGGCAATAACGCGCGGGGAGAGCACCGCCTCCATGAAGGGGCCCCAGCCCATGTTTCCCACGCGCAGAAACAACGCGGTGAACGGAATCAGGACCAGCAGGCTGAGGTACGTGACCGCAACGCCGCTGGCCAGACCGAAGCCCGGAATCACACTGTGTCTGCGAATGCTCACGAAGTTGTCTCCGTTGCATGAGGTTGCACGCTGCAGGAGTTGCCGACGCACGGCAATGGGTTCCGCGTTTCTCCAAACTTCGACCGCCAAGACCTTAGCGCATGGGCTGTCCCGTATCCAACATTCCCTGCAAGGTTTCCTGAGCGGTGCATTTGATTTCCTGCTCCCGGTTCTGTTGGTCTAGTTGCCCGGCTGATAGATCTGGTCGAAGGTTCCCCCATCGTCGAAATGGGTCTTCTGCGCCTTGGCCCAGCCGCCGAAATCCTTGTCAATGCTGAAGAGCGTCACATGGACGAAACGCTCGGCGTATTTCGCCGCAACCTCGGGCTTGCTCGGGCGATAGAAGAACTTGGCCGCGAGTTCCTGGCCGGCGTCAGTGTACAGGTATTCGAGATACGCCTGTGCCTGGGCTTTCGTCTTGTGTTTCTCCGCCACCTTGTCCACGAGCGCCACGGGCGGCTCTGCCAGGATGCTCAGCGACGGCACTACGATCTCCATCTTCCCCTGCCCCATCTTCTCCATGGCGAGAAAGGCCTCGTTCTCCCACGTAAGCAGCACGTCGCCAATGCCCCGCTGCACAAAGGTGGTGGTGGCGCCGCGCGCCCCGGAATCGAGCACGGGCACGTTCTTGTACATCGCGGCCATGAACTGCCGAATCCTGGCCTCGTCGCCGCCCGCCTGCTGTGCCGCGAACGCCCAGGCGGCCAGATAGATCCACCGCGCGCCGCCGGAGGTCTTCGGATTGGCCGTGATGACGGACATGCCTGGTTTTACGAGGTCGTCCCAATTCTTGATCCCTTTGGGATTGCCCTTCCGCACGAGAAACACGATCGTCGAGGTGTAGGGGCAGCTGTTGTTGGGCAGCCGCTTCTGCCAGTCTGCCGGCAGCAGGCCAGCCTTCGACTGGATCGCGTCAATGTCATAGGCCAGCGCCAGTGTGACCACGTCCGCCTCCAGGCCGTCAATGACTGAACGCGCCTGTTTGCCGGAACCGCCGTGCGACTGGTTCACGCTTATCGTCTCCCCGGTCTTCTCTTTCCAGTAGGCGCCAAACGCCTGGTTGAACGCCTCGTAGAACTCCCGCGTGGGGTCATACGAAACGTTCAGCAGTTCCGCCGCGCCCGCAGCCCCGGACCATGCCAAGGCCAGCGTCATGGCCGCAATCATTCCCCGATTCCAGGTGCTCATGGCTTCTCCTTTCGGCTGTATCTTCCTCGGACCGGCACTTTCTAAAGCAGGATTTGTGCCATATCTGTAAACCCTTGGGAGACAAGGGGAAGTCTGCGGGGGGCCGGCTTGTTCCGGAATTTCTATCAAATATGCTGGAAAACGCCTAGCAAATATGATAGAGTCCCATCGTATTTGATAGTTCTTGAGGACCCAAGGGAGGCTGGAAGCTCATGGCCGCATTTAGCGAAGTGCTCCTTGAAGTCTGGCGCGAGGTGGGGCGCCACGAAGCCATTCAAGACGCCGTCCGGGCAGTGCTCCGGCTCCTGGCCAAGGACCTGCCCGTGGACACCCTGGTGGTGCGGCGGATTGAATCGGGACGGCGCTGCATTGAGACGGTCGCGGTTACCCGGGAAGGCATGATGGAGGGCCGCACGGAGTGTTCTCGGGATCAGATGAAGCGCCTGCTGGCCTGGTGCCGGGAAGGGCGGGTCGAGCGCCGACCCCCGGCCGTGGTGCTCTCCGGTCTTTCGGGCGAAGTCCTGGCGGGGCCGTTGAACCAGCGCGGCGACCTGCCCGGGCTGCTGCTGCTGTCCGCCAAGCCGGGCCGCCGTTTTGACACCCAGCATCTGGCTCTGGTCAAGGCACTGCTCGCTCCTTTTTCGGTGGCACTTGAAAACGATCAGCGCCTGCGCGAAATGGTCGCGTTGCGCGAGGCCGCCGAGGCGGAGCGTCAGGCGCTGCTGAACCGGCTTGGACGGAAGGATCTCGGCGACTCGATAGTCGGGGCGGACGCCGGGCTCCGGCTGGTGATGGAGCGCGTGGACCTCGTGACGAAGTCCGACGTGCCCGTGCTGATCCTGGGGGAAACCGGCACCGGCAAGGAACTGGTGGCCCGCGCCATTCATCGGGGCTCACCCCGGGCGGCCGGCCCTATCATTCGCGTGAACTGCGGCGCCATCCCGCCGGAACTCATCGACTCACAGTTGTTCGGACACGACCACGGCGCCTTCACCGGCGCGGTGGAGACGCACAAGGGCTGGTTCGAGCGGGCCGACGGAGGCACCCTTTTCCTGGACGAACTGGGAGAGCTCCCCCTTCCCGCGCAAGTGCGGCTCTTGCGCATCCTCCAGGACGGCTGGCTCGAGCGCATCGGCGGGCATCAACCCATCCATGTGGATGTTCGTATCGTGGCGTCCACCCACCGCGACCTCGCCGCGATGGTTGCCGAAGGCCTGTTCCGGGAGGATTTGTGGTATCGGATTGCCGTCTTTCCCATCCTGCTGCCGCCTTTGCGGGAACGTATCGAGGATATTCCGGCACTCGCGTGCCACTTTGCCGAACGCGCCGCGGTCCGATTCGGACTCCCGCAACTGCTGCCCACGGAACGGGACCTTGCCCTGCTCGCCGGATATCCCTGGCCGGGCAATGTGCGGGAACTGGCCGCGGTGATGGATCGGGCGGCGTTGGTGGGCAATGGCCGCTGTCTGGAAGTGGCCAAGGCCTTGGGCATCATCACGCCACTGGACCCGCGAAACAAGCCTGGCACGTCCGAGGAGGTGCTTCAGTCCATTCCCACCCTGGAAGAACTCACCCGCCGGCACATCGAAGCGACGCTGATTCACACGCGTGGCCGCGTCGAAGGCAAGAACGGCGCGGCCCGTTTGCTGGGTATCAACCCGCACACTCTGCGCGGCCGCATGCGCAAGCTCGGCCTCAACTGGATGGCGTTCCGGGAGGAGTAGCCGCGCGGGATTCGACAGTACGTGCCGCGGGAGGCCCGGTTGCGCATTCAGTGGAGCAGGAATGCTAGAATCAGCCCGATTTCGTCCTCACACAAAAGGAGACCCCCGATGAAGAGACTGTTGACGCTTCTTGCCGCCCTTGCCGGAGTATCCCTCCTGTTGGCAAGCTCTGGGTGCTGTACCTCCTGTGAAAAACCTGCCGGCTGCACGGCCTGCTGCGGACAGTCGGCCGCATGCCCCATGGCCGGCGCGTCGGATGCGGGCTGGGTGACCCTTTTCGACGGCAAAGACCTTTCGAAATGGCGGAACGGCCGGGCGCCCCGCGCCGAGAACAAGTGGTCGATTGAAGATGGGGCCATGACAAATGTGGCGCATGGGAACGATATTGCGACTGCGGAACGTTATCAGGACTTTGCGCTGAGCCTCGAATTCAAGACCGTGCAGGGCGGCAACAGCGGCGTCTATCTGAGGGGTCGAATCGAGCTTCAGGTGCTGGACAGCTTTGGCAAGGCGGACGTGACGAAGCAGGACAACGGCGCCATCTACGACCAGTTTCCGCCCAAGGTGAACGCTTCCAAGCCCGCGGGCGAATGGAACCTGCTGGAAGCGACCATCATCGGCGACGAAGTCACGGCCAAACTGAACGGCAAACTCATCCATGACCGGCAGAAGATCAGCGAAGTGACCGGCGGCGCCCTGCCCGGCAAAGTGGGTGCCCCCGGTCCCCTCCTCTTGCAGGGCGACCACGGAAAAGTGTGGTATCGGAACATCCGTATTCATCCGCTCGCCGCCCCGGGCGCTTCCTGCCCATCGAAGTAGAAACGCTCACGAACCCGCGCACCGAAACCCCCTCACTCTCGCTCCGGTCAAATGCCCGAGCGAGAGTGAGGTGTTTATGGACAGGTATCGGTGTATCTTCTCTATGGTGCTTGTGCTCTGCGTGACCGGATGCGGAACGCCCAAGCTCAACCCGTCCCAACTGGTTCCTCCGCCCGGGACCTACGATGTGCGCATCCTGCGGGACAGTTACGGAGTACCGCACATCTTCGGCAAGCGGGATGCTGATGTCGCCTACGGCTTGGCGTACGCCCATTGCGAGGACGACTTCGAGACGATTCAGGAGTGTGTCTTTCTCGGACGGGGCATCTATGGCACCCTCAAGGGGAAGGAAGGCGCGGCGATCGATTACCTCGTGAAGTGGTTTCGATTCCCCGAAATGGTTCACGAGAAATACCACAGCGATCTTTCACCGGAAACCCGGGCACTCTGTGAGGCGTACGCGGCTGGCTTCAACCACTACGCCGCACTGCATCCGGAGAAGGTGCTGCCGGGCGTGTTGCCTGCCACGGGAGAGGATGTGGTCGCGGGCTTTGTCGTGAAGTCCCCCATGTTCTTCGGCATGGACAACGATGTGAAGCGCTTGTTTGAGGACGCGCCGAAGGCGCCCGCCCAGGACAAAGTGGCCGATGCCCGGAACCCATTCACGCGCGGCCTGCCCATCGGCTCGAACACTTTCGCCGTGTCGCCCAAACGCACGCCCGACGGGAAGACCCATCTCGCCGTGAATTCCCATCAGCCATGGACCGGCCCCGTTGCGTGGTATGAGGCGCATCTGAAGAGCGACGAGGGGCTTGACGTGGTGGGCGGCGTTTTTCCGGGTTGTCCCGTGGTGCTCCATGGCCACAACCGCGATCTCGGCTGGGCGCACACGGTCAACCATCCCGACCTCGTGGACATCTACACCCTCGAGATCAACCCGGCCAACCCGGATCAATACAAGTTCGACGGGCAATGGCGCGATCTTGAAAAGGGCCGGGTCACCCTGTGGGTGAAGATGTGGAACAAGCTGTGCATCCCGGTCCGACGCGAGGTGCTGTATTCGGCCTATGGCCCCGTGGTGCGGCGGCCACAAGGCGTCTTTGCCATCCGTTACGGCGGCTATGGAGACATCCGGCAGGTCGAGCAGTGGTTCCGCATGGACAAGGCCCGGAACATGCAGGAATTCGAAGCGGCGATGCGGATGCAGGCCATTCCGTCGTTCAATGTCGGCTATGCGGACAAGGAAGGCAACATCTGGTATCTGTACAACGCGCGCTTGCCCGTTCGCGACGAAGGCTATGATTGGAAGCAGTATCTTCCTGGGAACACCTCCAGGACGCTCTGGACGGAGTACCTGCCCTTTGAGAAGCTGCCCCAGGTGAAGAATCCTGCGTCTGGCTTCATTCAGAATGCGAACTCCACGCCCTTCCGCACAACAGCCGAGCCGGAAAACCCACGCCCGGAAGACTTCTCCCCCACCCTTGGCATACAACCGCCCTCTGAGATGACGAACCGCGCGTTCCGCCTGCTTGAGTTGCTCAGCGCGGACGACTCGATCACCGAAGACGAGTTCTGCGCCTATAAGTACGACACAAAATACTCGAGGGAGTCAGAGGCCGGTCAACTCTTGAAGCGGATGCAGGACGTTCCTGACGACGGCGACCCAGTGGTGAGCGAAGCGGTGAGTCTGCTGCGACAATGGAACCTGGACACGAATCTCGAGAATCCCGCCACCGCCATCGCGGTGCTCAGCATGGAGCCCGTGGTGCGCGCGGAGATGTCCGGGCAACCTGTTCCGGACATCCTGTCGCTGCTGAGAGACAAAGCCCACATGCTGAAGAACACCTTCGGGCGGGTCGATGTGCCCTGGAAGGATGTCAACCGCCTGGTGCGCGGTTCGGTGAACCTGCCGCTGGACGGCGGCCCGGACACCCTGCATGCCGTCTACGGAAACTGGCGCAAGGATCATCTCGAAGGCATGGCCGGCGACTGCTATGTACTGCTGGTCACCTGGGGTCGCGACGGACGCGTGCATTCCCACAGCATCCACCAGTTTGGCAGCGCGACGCTCGATCCCGCTTCGCCGCACTACGCGGACCAAGCCCCGCTCTTTGCCGCGCGGCAGATGCGGCCGGTCTGGCTCGACGAAGCCGAACTGCGCGAGCATCTCGAAGGCGAATACCGCCCGGGCCAGCCGCGCCCGCAGCCCAAAGGCTAGGGACGGTCTCGCCAGGCAAATGCCGGATTTGGTCCGTCCAGAGGCTCCGCACACGCTGCCGATTTCGTCGGCAAAGAAAAAACACCCCCATGCATATCATGGAGGTGCTTTCTTGTCTTGTGTCAGGGTCTAGTAGCGCCGGGGGGGGCGACGATCACCGCGATCTTCACGCGGACGCGCCTCGTTCACCTTCAGTGGGCGGCCGTCGAGACGAAAGCCTTCCAGGCCGCGCAGGGCTGCCTGGGCTTCCGCCGCGTTCGACATCTCGACGAAGCCGAAACCGCGCGAACGGTGCGTTTCCCGGTCCATGACAATCCGCGCCGAGTCCACTGCGCCGTACTGCTCAAACGCTGTCCGGAGATCGTCTTCGGTCGTGTTGTACGACAAATTGCCTACGAAGATATTCATCAGAGCCTACACTCCTCTTTCCGAGCCCGTCCCGACACAGTTGGAGACGGAACTCTTTTTGGGTCGGGACAGTACGGAACCAAATCGGCGGGAACTACACGCAGACAACGGACCCACTGGCACGACGCTACCTTTAACTCGCGTGGACATGCACTCGTCCACGCATTAACCGCAGCATCCTATCACATTCCTTGACGCTATGCAAGAAGATTCGCACTATTAGTTACTCGAAGACGATAGTCCGGTGGCGGTAAACCATGATCCGGTCCTCCGCATGTGCTTTTACGGCGAAAGACAGGACTTTCTTCTCGACGTCCCGACCCATCATGACCAGGTCCTCCGCGCTGTGCGTGTGATTGACCCGGACGGTTTCCTGCTGGATGATGGGCCCCATATCGAGGTCTTCCGTGACATAGTGGCTCGTGGCGCCGATCAGTTTCACGCCGTGTTCATAGGCCTGATGATAGGGCTTGGCGCCCTTGAAAGCCGGCAAGAAGCCGTGATGCACGTTGATGATGCGGTGGCGGTAGGCATTCACCATCAAGGGCGTGAGCACCTGCATGTACCGCGCGAGCACCACAAAATCCACGTAATGCTGGCGGAAGATCTCGAGGACGCGGCGCTCGGACCCCTCTTTGTCGTTCTTATCGACAGGAACGCAGCAGAAGGGGACACGAAAGCTCTCGGCGACGCGTTCGAGGTCGGGGTGGTTGCTGACCACGAGGGCGATGTCGGCGTTGACCTCCCCGTATTGATGGCGGAGAAACAGGTCGTAGAGGCAGTGGTCGTACTTCGAAACCATGATGGCCATGCGCTTGCGCTCATCCCCGAACGCAAGCTGGACATCCATGTTGAATTCCTGCGCGAGCCCGTCCAGGTCCTTCCGGAGTTCCAGCTTCGTGGTCTTCATCTCGCCGCGGTCAAAGTGCACCCGCATGAAAAACCGGTTGTCGAGCTGTTCCGTATGCTGCTGCGCATCGATGATGTTTCCCCCGCGCTCATACAGGAACCGGGAAACGTTGTAGACAATCCCCTTCTTGTCCTCGCAATTCAACCGTAGCACCGCGGTGTTCATTTCAGGCCTTTCGAAGGTTTGTGTGCGCCGTCAACAGCATACGGCAATTGGACGGGCGGTGCAAAACCAGGCGCAGGCGGGAAAGTGCGGGCCTATCCGAGGAAATCGAGGAGGCTCGGCTGAATGATGCGGGAGGCGGCGTTGAGCGAGGCCTGGAAGGCATTCGACTGGGCGTTGAGATTGACGATCACGTCCGCGAAGTCCGCGTCAACGTTGTCGGAAATGACCTTCAGCTGCTGTTCGGAAATGTCGCGGAGATTGGCGTCGAGCTGATTGATCCTGGTTTGG
>CAILVY010000172.1 GCA_903837785.1 Candidatus Hydrogenedentota bacterium | reverse complement strand
TTCCACAGCCGGAACCAGTCGGGCGAGAGATAGGGCGTCATGAGGCCGGGCCGCGGATGAACGAAGGCCTGCCGATAACCCTCATCGGCCAGGGCTGTGAGCGTGCCGGCAACTTCCTCCTCTGTCAGCAGGTCATTCCATACCCAGAGCGGCGCCGAACTGTACTCGCGCGGCGGTTGCTGGAATTGCGCCTGGACCGAAGCCGAATCCTCCAGCGCGAACGCAACACTCGCGGCCGACAAGGCGATCAGAGAAAGCAAAAGACGTGACGGCATGATGCTCCACTCCCGGTTGGATGCGCGGCGGCACGCCAGCGCACAAGGACTCCATTGAACTCCGAACGGCAAGCGTAGATCAAGGCGCGAGATAGCCTTGAGACGCCAGGGAGGGCTCGGGGCGGCCGGCGGTGGTTTGAACCCCGGTGTGTGTAAGCCGTAGGCTACTCCTTATGGAAGTGGATCTTGGACAGGCCTTGAGCGCCTTCGACGCGGCATTGAGTGAATTCCGTGCCCGGCTGGCGCCGTTTCCCGATCTTCTGGACCTGGTGCTCGAGGACACGGATGAATGGCTGAAACTGCTGAAGCACAAGCTTCTGCCGCACTTGGCGGGCGAGGGCTGTCTCGTGGTGGCGGTGGCTGGAGGAACGAATACCGGAAAATCGACCGTGTTCAACCTGCTCCTGGGCGCGGATGTGAGTCCGGTGCGGGATACGGCGGCGGCCACGTGCCGGCCGGTGTTGGTCGGCAATGCGCTACGCGCGGGGCAGTGCCTCGAAGGCAAGCTCCTGCCCGAATTTCAACCCCTTGAATTCGACGTGGCAGAGGCCGTGATTTCGGGGGAAGCGCCGCCCAATGCGATTTTCGTTGCGCAGAACGATTCCCTGCCGGATCACCTCGTGTTGCTCGACATCCCGGATGTGGACTCTATTGAGAAGCAGCACTGGGACGTCGCGGAGAACATTCAGGCGGCAGGCGATGTGGTGATCGCCGTGCTCACCGGGGAGAAGTACAAGGACGAGCGCGTGGTCGCCTTCTTCCGGCGTGCACGCGCGGCCGGGCGGGTCGTGTTGCCCCTGATGAACAAAGCCAATCCCCTGGACGCCTACGCTTCGGCCCGGCGGCATCTCGACGCTTTCTGCGCGGATGTCGGGCTGGATCATCCGGTGTGCTTCGCGGTGCCGCACGACTTTGCGCTGGCCGCCGATTTTGGAAGGCCGATTGCCGCGCTGGAGGGCGAATCCCCCTTGCGGGAATATCTCGAATCGTTGCCGGTCGCCCCCATCAAGAAGCAGGTGTTTCACGACACAGTGCTTCATTTCGTGGCGTTGAGCGCGCAGTTCCTCGCGCGGAGCCGGGAGATTGCGGCAGAACTTCGGGGCATCGGGCGCGAGTTCGAAGAACGCGCGGAAGCCTGCAGCGCCCGCTACGACCCGGAACCCGGCGAAAGCGTCGGCAAGCTCGTGCATCAATTCATCCAATCGAAGCGCGGCCCGCTGAGCCGCGTGATTGCGTGGGTGGGCGGGTTCACCGGCCAGTACCTGAGCCCGCTGGGACGCGTTATTTCCAGCGCGATTCGGCGCCGCAGCACGCTTGAAACGCAGGCTTCGCCGAACGAGGCGGTGCTCTCGCACCACCGCCAGACGCTGGAGAAACTCACCCGTGACCTCATCACGGAGTATCTGCAGCACGCGCGCAACGTCCGGCAACCCGCATCCCGCTTGATACTCGAAGGGCTGGAGCAACTGAACGACGAGGCCGCGGTGCAGCTGGTTGCGGATCTCAGCCTGGGGATGGAAAGCATCTCCGTGTCGTTCCGCGAACATGCCCGGCACAAGATCGAGGAGTACTGGGAAGAGGACCTGGTGCTGCGGCGATTCCTGCTCGAGTTGGACGCGATCTTGATCGTCGCGCCGACGGCGGTGGCGGTGCCGCTGGCCTACTTCACCGGCGGCCTCGGCGTGCCCGAAGTCCTCGCGGCGGCCGGTCCGCTGGCGGGCGCGTTCTTCGCGCAGGTGATGGAGCATCAGATTGGAGACAAGTGGTTCGACCTGATCGGGCCCTGGCGCCGTGATCAGCAACAGGCCTACTGCCAGGCGCTCCAGCACCACCTGACCCGGCCCGGCCTGCATCGCCTCGAGGAGGCGCTGGCGCTGCTCGAAGGCGAATCGTATCAAGCCATGCGGAGTCATCACGAGTCATGCCTGATAGCTTCATGAACGTCGTGGAGGCGCTGGAAGGGCTCGCTCGCTACGAGGGGCCATGGAAGGCGCTCCGGGATGAAGCTCCGCTCCTTCGCGAGCGCGTGGCCGAACTGCGCGAACGGGAACAGCGCCTGGACGATGTGCTCATGGTTGCCCTCGTCGGCGGATCCGGAGTGGGCAAGTCCACGCTGCTGAACGCGCTTGCCGGCGACCACATCGCCGCCGCATCCGAGGACCGGCCCTGCACCACGGTTCCGATGGCCTATCACCCCCCCGGCGTGCATCTCGATCTCGACGGATGGCCGTGTGTCGCGCGCTCTGCCCTGGAGCACCTCGTCCTTATCGACACGCCGGATTCCGATACGATCGTGCGGTCGCACCGCGCGCTCGTGGAGCGCGTTCTGAAGGACTGCGATCTCATCCTGTTGTGCGGAAGTCCGGAGAAGTACCTGGACGAGGCCACGTGGTCGATGTTGCGGCCGCTGCAGGGCCTTCGCGGCCTGGTGTGCGTCGAAACGAAAGCCGAGGGTTCGAGCCGCATCCGCGAGCATTGGCTCTCGCACATGCGCGAACAGGGATTCGCGGTGGCCGGATACTTCCGCGTCAACGCGCTGCACACGCTCGACCGCAAGCTGGCGGGTTCGGGCACGAAGCTGGACGAATTCGACTTCCCGAGGTTCGAGGCATTCCTTCGCGACGAACTGACGCGCGAGCGCATCGCGCGCATCAAACGATCAAACGCGGCGGGATTGCTTGGCAAAACCGTATCGCGGCTGAGTCAACTCGGGGAAGAGACCGCTCCCGCACTCGAATCGCTGCGCGCGAAGCTGCGCGACGCGGGAAGGGACGTGTCGCGATTCAGCCTCGATCAGGTGCGCGCCCGGCTGTTCGCCGCACCGCACCTCTGGCGCTTCGCGTTGGGCCGTGAAATGAGCCTGCGCACGAAGGGTTTCATGGGCGGCGTCTTCCGGCTCTCGGAAACGCTGCGCACCCTGCCGGCACGCTTGCCGGCCTTGTTCCCGTGGAGCGCGGCGCGCGGCTCCACCGGGCACCGGGCCGCCTCGCTGCTGGCAGATCAGGAACTCTTCGGCGAAGAAGCGAATCTCGCCTCGGAGGCCGTGCTCAACCAGTATCGCGCGCTGCAGAGCGAAGTGCATCTGGCACTGGCCAGGGCGGGCTTCGATCCGCCTCCGGGCGACGAGGGATTGAAGGACTTTCAGGAAGAATTGAACCAGCGGCTCGCCCTGGTTATCCGCGGTCCCGCACGCAACCGAATGGTTCGTGCCGCGCGCCTTCTCACGAGCTGGCCGGTCACGTTCCTCCTGGACGCGCTGCCCGTCGCGTTCATTGCGTATTCGGGCTACAGGGTGGTCTGGGCTTACTTCAACGAACCGTTGCTCAACGTCTCATTCTTCTTCCACGCGGGCACGGTCCTCCTCATTCTTTCCGGTGCGGAGTTGTTTTTGTTCTCGTGGTGCGCCCGAATAGCCGCATGGATGGCGCGGCGCGGCGGGCTCCGCGATCTTCGCGTGGCCCTGGCGGTGCCCGGCCTCGGCTTCGCGGCCGAGATGCGCACGATTGAACACGCCGATGCGGTCATCAAATCCGTGGAGCACATGAATCGCACGGTTCAGGAATAGGGGTCGAACACAGGAGAGGAGACAGGCTGTGAAACACGTGTTGTTCCTGGGGATTGGCCTGCTCGTGTTGAGCGGATGCAGCACAGTTGCTTCTGTTCAGCCCATTTATCATCATCGGGACCTGGTCTTCCTGCCGGAATTACTGGGCACTTGGACCAGCCCGGACTCCAGCGAGACCGCCGAGATCTCGCGTGGAAAAGGCAAGTTCTACCACATGGTTGGGAAGAAGTCCGACGGGTCAAGCGAAGAGATGTACGAGTTCGGCCTGACAAAGATCGGGAAGACGCTGCTCGTGGATATCCCGGAAGCCGGGACGGGCGGCAATGAGAAGGAATCCTGCCCGAAGAAAGCCGAGACAAGACACTTCTTTGCTCGCATAGAGATCGTCGACAAGGACCACGTAAGAGTGGCGACGCCGGACCCCAAGTGGTTCTCTGACTATCTGAAGGCCCATCCGAAGGCTGTGCGCCACGAAATCCAGCCTTCAGGACAGAACGAATCTGTGACATTGACCGGCAGCACACGGCAGGTGCGGAAGTTCCTCAAGAAACACCTGAAACACGGCGATGCCATGTTCGCCGAACCGGACGAAGTTATCCGGAAAGCCGATCACTGAAGCTTCCGGTCCGAGAGCGGAACGCCCGGCTGCTGGTTGCCGTGACAAGAAGGGCAAGCGAGGACCTCAAGGAACTCTCCGAGGCACTAAGTTCGGCGGCGAGCCGCCATTCCTCCTTGGGCAGGATGCGAATTGTGCGTCATCCCGGATATTCGTTTCCGAGGGAAATACCTGTCTGGAGCGCCGTGGCCACGAAAGGCTCACGCGTATCCCGCGTCCTTGAGATAACCTCGCAGGGTTACGGCGGCCTTCCGCAAGTCCTCGAGGAGGGCGTCGTCGTTGGCGGTCTTGTACTCAACATGTATCGAGACGGGCCCGGCAAAACCCGATGCGCGCATTATCCTGAACACTTCGGGAAACTGGACCACGCCGGAGCCGAGGGGCACCCACTTGGGCTTGTCCTTTTCCCATACGAAATCTTTCACCGCCATCATTTTCACGTGGGGGGCCATGAGCCGCGCGGTGATTTGCCAGTCGCCGAAGGCGCCCTCGACCTTCGCGTGCCCGATGTCGTAGTTGGAGCCAAAGCGCGGCGATTGAATGGCCTCGATCATGCGGTGGAGGTCCCACACGGGGCCGCCCACCTGGCCCGTGCCGGAGTGATTGTGATAGCCCGCGCTCAGGTTGAGTTCTTCCGCCAGTTTCGCCAGGCCGCGTAACTGCTCCGTGTACCTGGCAAGCTGCGCGAGGATCTCGCCGTTGGCATCATAAGTGAGTCCGCCGATGCGGAAGTACGGAATGCCCAGTTTCGACGCGGCTTCGAGGATGGGCCGCGCGTCCGGGTCGTCCCCGCTGTTGAGCGCCGTCGTGATCATGGGCACGTCGAGCCCTTCGGCGCGGAGGGCCTCGACTGCTGCGGGAAGATCCCTGGCCACGTTCTTCGGCAACACGTGCCCCTTGTCGCGCACTGTAAGGTCCACGCCGTCCAACCCGAGTTCGCGGCAGGTCTTCGCGAGCTGTTTATAGTCAAGGAACTGCAAGTGCTTCGAGAAAACGGATATCCACGGGCCTTGTTTCGCGGGGACGGCCATCCCCGGGCGGGACATTGCCGCAAGGGTCGCCGCGCCCACGGCGCCGGCCAGAAACGCTCTTCGATTGACGGATGTGTTCATTGGGTCTTCTCCCGTAACGTCACGCGCCGTTCGATCACGCTGAGCACCTGTCCCACGGAGACATCTTCGAGGCAGCATGCATGATTCAACGGGCATCGGCCGACATCCGGAGTCTCTACGCTCCGGTTCCAATATCCCTGACACGGCAGGGCACTGCAAATCGGATAGAAATTGGGTTCGTCCCGAATGAGGATGCCAGGGTCGGTTGCGCCGAACAAGGCCGCCACGGGCGTATTCGCCGCGAGGGCGAGATGCATCAGTCCGGAATCGCACGACACGAGCAAATCCGCGTGATGCAGTACGCATGCCGCTTCACGCACGGAAGTCTGCCCGAGGAGCGACAGGCCCACGCCCAATGATTCGGCGCCGGTTCCGAGTTCAACTATGCGCGCGCCCCGGGATTCAAGCTCCTCGCACAGCTCCCGCCAGCGATCTCTCCGCCAGCGTTTTGTGGGCCAGGTGGTTTCCGTGGCCACCGCGATTATCGGCCCTTCGCGCCGGGGCAGTGTCTCCAGTTGCGGCGCGCTCCAATCCGAATAGTAGAGCTGCGGACGGGACACTGGCAGCGGGACTCCCGCGACCCGGCAATAGTGATCAAGACGATGGATCTGCCGCGGCGCGCCGCGCAGCAGAACATAGCGATCCACGCTGGGCGGAATGACATTTACCGCATCCACAAACGGATGGTTCTCGAAGAGTTCCGGGAAGTTCGTGAGCACGGCGACGTGGTCCGACGGATAGCCTGCCCGCAGGCTCTCAAACACGGGCAGCGCCATAATCTCATCGCCAAGCCGCCAACGCAGTTCAATCAACAGGGCGCGCGGCAATCCCAGCAGCCGCTTCGCCGGCCACTTCGCCCCTCGCAGCACGCGCCGAATCTTCCGGCCTGTGCGCGAGTACTGATCTTCGTAGGCGTCCATCGAAAATGGCGTAGTGCGCGCCGACTCCCTTTGTTCCTGTGTTGTCGCGGCCCGGCTCACGCGTTCATTGCCCGGTCGTACACGCCGGACAAGGCCGCGGCGAACGCTTCCATCGTGAAACGGGCCAGAGCGCGGTCTCGCCCTCTCCCGGCAAGATCCTGGCGCAGTTCCGGGCTGTTCATGAGTCCGCGCAGTGCATCCGCGATCGACGCGAAATCATTCGGTTGGCACAACACGCCCGCATCGCCCACTATCTCCGGAATTGCGCCGCTGTGCGTGCTCACGACGGGCACACCGCAGGCCATCGCTTCGATCAACGTCATGCCGAACTGCTCCTGCCATTCCGGCGTGGCAATGCTCGGCAGCACGAGCACGTCGGCTGCACGAAACGCTTCGGGCATCATGTCATAGGGGAGCGCACCCGGAAAGCAGCATGCGCTGCCGAGCTCCAGCCGGGACACGAGGCCATCGATGCGTTCCTTGCCCGGGCCGGAGCCGATGGCCAGCAGCGTGGGCCGTTTCGCCCGGAGCTTCGGATCCTGCAACAGCTCTTTCAAGGCCAGGAGCAGGAAGTCCAGCCCCTTTCTGGGCAGAAACCATCCCACAAACAAGATCACAAAGGAATCCTCATCCATGCCGAAGACGCCGCGGTGGCGCGGGCCCGGCGAGAACAGGGAGGTGTCCACGCCCGGCTCGATCTTCGAAATGCGTTCGTCATTCGCCCCTTCAAGGAG
>CAILVY010000171.1 GCA_903837785.1 Candidatus Hydrogenedentota bacterium | reverse complement strand
TCCACAAAGAAGCGCCCCTGCTGCCCGTCATCCGCGAACAACTCCACCACCGCCAGCGGCGCCGTTGTCCCCGAGAGCGGCGCGATCATCGAGATCACCGGCGCGGCCATGCCGCCGTTACCGCCCTCCGACAATACAATCCCGCCCCCGAGATTCCCGAAAAGGCTGTTCCGCGAGATCGTGTTCCCCAACGCCGCCGCACCCGACACCTCCACCCCCGCCAAGCCGTTGTACGCAATCACATTCCCCGCACCCGGCTCCGCACCCCCCACCAGCGTGTTCACGCCGCTAATCAAGACGCCCTGACCGCCGTTCGGTACCGGCGTCACCCCATCCGCAGCCACGCCAATCAGGTTCGCCTGGATTACCGTCGCCGACACCTCGGTGTTGTACACACCGATACCCACCCCAAGATTGCCAGCAATCACATTGCCGAACCCAGGCGAACCCACAATGGTATGCAGCGGCCCGACAGTCTCCGGATACCCCTCAAAGCAGGAACCCAAGAAGCAGAAGCCGCCGAGCACTATTATGCCACTGCCATTAGGCAGAGCATATTGCCCTGTGCCGTCGACACCTATGAAGTTTCCGAGAATTGCATTGTCTTCTGTTACCGCATCCGGCCAATTGCTCTCAATCAGAACACCTGCATTGACATTGCCGGAGATGACATTCGCGGCTTGGGCAACACCACCAATCATGCAACGCCTTGCGACACGAGCCAGTTCAATTCCAGTGTCATTTGGCAACGCCTTGGATGCCAAGCCGTTCGTTCCTATCAGATTCCCTTGTATGCTGCAATCGTCGGCATAAAGCAGAATGCCCCGCGAGTGTCCCGAGATGAGATTGCCTTCACCCGAGCCGGGGCCGCCAATTTGTGCATTCTTCGAACTGACTATAAGTCCCCATTGCCCACTGCTGTTTGTGCTCAATGCGAACTCACCCGTGACGTCAGTTCCGATATAGTTTCCCTGCACCTTCACCACTGGGTTTGGAAATTGCACATAATCAAGACCAATCGCGACGTCCACATCGTTTCCAGATATGACATTGCGTTGTGACGATATGGAACCGCCGATAGTGCTGTTGTCAGCTCGAACCGAAATGCCCATAACGTTTCCGATCGCGATCGCACCCGAAATGTCGGTCCCAATATAGTTCCCCTCAAGTGAGTTGCCTGTACCGAGTATATCTATACCACAGAAGTTTCCAGATATAATGTTCCTGTAGGATTCATTCAGACCGCCAATGACGTTGTCGTTGCCACAGATGTACATACCGTTCTGATCGTTTTCTATGGCCACGCTTCCGCTTATATCAACACCGACTAAGTTGCCAGATATCACATTGCCTTTGCAGGATTCGTCATGAATCACGATTCCATCGAAATTGCCAGAAATCACGTTAGCCTCGTCCTCAATTCGGCCGCCAATTACATTGTCGCAGGCACCATCGGCGAGCACAACACCGCAAGCATTGACAAGGCCGTCCGCAGAGTCCGCACCGACACGGCAGCCCCGAATTACGTTTTCACGCGCCTGAGGACCGGCGACTAGAAGTGCTCGCCCCGTCACAACATAGTGATTCTCGAGGAAAAAGCCGGTGAAGGTTAGGCCTTCCAACAGGTTTCCGCTAGAGAGGATGGCAAGCCCATCCGGTGCATGCACCACTCCAGTCTCGGAGGTTCCACAGAGGGCTACATAACCACCTCCATGGATGGCAGTTCCCCCGGTCAAATCTTCCAATGCAGGAAGGGTTGAAGTTAAGAGTATGGTGCCGGTTGCGGTGAAGTAGATGTCATCTGTGCCGGTAGTGTTATTTGCCGCCAAAATGGCCTCTCTAAGAGAGACCATCCCATCAAGTCCCGGATTCGTCGTAAGGGCCGCGATCGATGCTGTGTCGCCATCGAGCACGTCGTTGAGCGTAGCCACTGTCACGGTTGCCGCCGGCGCCGCGGCGGCGCACATCCAGAGAATCGAGAGGATCAAGAACAACCCAATCGATTCGGTTCCCTTCCGGTGTATGGATGCCATCTCCGTCCTCCTCTATGCTGCACCGTGTTATCCCCTGTCCAACATAGCCCACACGCAGGGACCATGAATGCACAATAGCACAACTTAAAAAAAAAACAACAGCATTATTTTCCCCGTGGAGCACGCTTCATGGCGCGGATAGCTTTCTAGAACGTGCTGTCTCCCCCGCTTCGGGCGGCCATGATCTGCGAAAAATGCCTTCCAAGTCGTTACCCGGTCCGTGCCTCAAAGCACAGCGCTCGGAAGGTCCCATCCTCCCCCCCCTCCTGCCCCTCCTGCGGCAAATCCGCTCTTCTTTGCGCCCGTTGCGTTCCATGCGGTTCAAGAGCGCCGACCGGGAGCGCGGAATTCTCACGCCTCTGGAGGGCAAGCGCTATGCTCGACGGAAGCGGCGTGGACGCCCTTTCTACGAAGCAACAATGCCGCCGAAATCAGGCAGAAAGTAGACGCGGCGTCCTCGCCGCGTTCTGCCACCCGCTCCATGCAAGACGCGACGAGGCCGTCAAATTCGGGCTGGAGTGGACGCGGCGCGGGTGTTCACTACCCTTCGCGGTTCGGCTCTTGGGCCGAATCGGGGCTGCCAGGCGGCCAGTCCTCCCAGCGCGGCGCTACGAAGTCCTGAACGTCTTCGGGCTGAATCCGCCCCTGTGCCGATTCGATTGACCACTTCAGCAGGTTGAGGGTCCGCGCCGCGGTGCGCGCCCGTCCCAGCGCGCTGAGGCGTTCCGCCTGGACGGCTGTATGCAGATGGCAGATGCACGTGGGGCCAAGCAGAACGTTGCCGAACAGGAACAGGAGAAAGAGGGCGCTGATGCCCGCAAGCAGGATCATGACCGGCAAGGCAAGGCCTTCCAACGAGGGCAGATGCCGGTTCGGAAACAGCAGCAGGACCGGAATCAGAAACAGTCCGCTGAAACCCAGCAGGACGGCATTGACGATTCTCCCGGCATTCGTGGGACACATCGTGAGCGCCTGGATATCCTTCAGATAGTAGCGCTTGTAGCGCTCCGTGTACGCCTTAACCTCGGCCACGAGCAGATGATCCGGCCCCAGCCAGAGCTGTTGCCGCGCGTTGCTGAAGAGGCCGAAGAGCTTTCGCGCCCGGCCCGGCAGCCGCTTGTATGGGTTCGTTCCCGCCCGCATCACCACGTTCCCCCGATAAACGGAATCAGCCATGACAACACAACAATCCAGCCGATCACCTCCAGCACGGCAAAGACAAACGCCGTCATGACCGCGCCCCGCCCGTGCGGCAGCACCCCGGCGTCCTGCCTCCAGTGCCGCACGCAAAAATAGATCGCCATCGGCGCCGTGAACAGCGTGAGATAGAAGAAGAGCAACGGAAGCACGGCCAGGACCAGCGCAATCTGGTCGTAGCGCGTGTATTCCGTCTTCAGCGGTTCCAGCGTGCCGGAAGCGTGGCCCTGTTCAACACAGCGCGGGCACAAATGCTGGCTGCCCATGTCGATCTCGCACAGCGCGCAGATAAAGCGGCCGCAGCCCTCGCAGGCCGTCGCGGCCCGTTTCGTGGGATGAAAGAAGCAACTGCTTTCCGTGTCCAGGACAAGGTTTTCCGCCCGCTGCCCCGAGGAAGCCCGCAAGAGCGCGGGGAAGAACTCGATCCGGTGCGTCGCCCCGCAGGAGGGGCACGCGCCCACTATCGAGTCGCCGCCCACGGGAAGAGTCCGGCGCATCCCGCAGCGCGCGCACTCGAAATGAAAGTTGAACATGCCCCGTG
Organism: Candidatus Hydrogenedentota bacterium; assembly: GCA_903837785.1. Classification (GTDB taxonomy): domain Bacteria; phylum Hydrogenedentota; class Hydrogenedentia; order Hydrogenedentales; family CAILVY01; genus CAILVY01. Next base: position 642 of record CAILVY010000171.1, on the reverse strand, counting down.
CCCCTCAACACCGCCCGCCCGGGCGGCACAGCGCGAACCGACATTGCACAGACATCATGGATAGATCACCCGCGTGTCGCAAATGCGATCGTGCAGCGATCGCTTCTGAACGTCAAACGCGGCCATGAGGTACCCGACACAGAAGATGAGAGAACTCAGTATCTCTGCAAAGTGGCGACAGAACGCCCGCCCATAGCCGACCGGGCTCCCGTCCGGGCGCACCACGCGCAAGCCCAGCGCCAGCTTGCCCAACGTGGCGCCGTACGCCCCGACAAGCACTGTCGAATATGCGATGCCAATCCCGAAGACCACCAGATACGCGAGCAAGCCGATGATCGGCTCGCCGGCGGCGCCTGCAAGCACCGCAAAGAAACCGCTGACGAGAATGTTCATGAAACCCAACAGGAACCCGTCGATAAACTTGGCCGAGAACCGCGCCCAGAAGCCCCCGTAGCGAAACTCTCCGGGAAGCGGCGCGCCCTCGCGGATGCGTTGAAAGTAGGCCGGCTTGCAGGCCGCGCAGACCAGTTGACCCCGGAATTCCAGCATCTCCTCGGTCGGAAACTTGCCCTGACACAACGCGCACCAGCCCGTGGGCCGCGCGGGAATCGCCTCCGGCGCCGCGGCCGGCGCCAGCACCGC
>CAILVY010000170.1 GCA_903837785.1 Candidatus Hydrogenedentota bacterium | reverse complement strand
GACCGCACCGCGCTTGAGCACGAGGTCGCGGATTTGATCGCGTTCGAGGCGCATGCGATCATCGGCGGAGGCCAGGTGGCCAAGGGCATCGAGCGCGCCACGCAAATCCTGCGCCGATTCAACCTCGAACTGGCACCGCGTTTCGCACTGCTGCTCAAGGCGCTGGGCACGGTCGAAGTGGTTGGGCGCAGCCTCGATCCGAAGCTGGATTTCGTCACGATCGTGCAGCCGTACGTCGAGAATCTGATTTACGCCCGATTTCATCCCCGGCAATTGTTCGAGGAAGCCCGGGACAATGCGAACACGCTGCTGAAACTGGGGCGGCAATTGCCGAATGATGTCATGCAGCTTTTGCAGCAATTGCGGCGGGGGACCTTCAAGTTCCAGGTGGTGCACGAGCATCTCGAGAATCTCGCCGGCACGATAGATCGCGCCAGCAACCGCAACGCGGTCAGCATGATCATCGCGTCGCTGATCATCGGGTCGAGCCTTCTCATCACGACAAACACCCCGGTCAGCCGCCTCGGTCTGGCGGGGTTTCTGTTTGCCGGCCTGCTCGGTTTCGTCCTTGTAGTCTCGATTCTCTGGTCCCGGAAATTCTGAGGGAGTTGCCCGTGTCCACGTCGATGACATATCGCAGCTACGCCAAGATCAACTTGTATCTTGACGTGTTGAACCGCCGGCGCGATGGGTTTCACAACATCGAGACGGTGTTTCAAACCGTGAGCCTCGCGGACGAACTCACTTTCGAGGAATACCCGAACATTCTCTCGATCAGTTGCTCGAGCACGGAGCTCGACACCGGCGAGGGGAATCTTGTGTATCGCGCGGCCATGCTCCTGCGGGCGCGCACGGGATGCACGCTCGGCGCGCGAATTCATCTCGAGAAGCGCATCCCCATCGCCGCCGGGCTCGCCGGCGGCTCCGGCAATGCGGCGGCCACGCTCATCGCACTGAATAAGCTCTGGGACCTTCGCCTGTCCGAGGGCCGGCTTCGCGAACTGGCGCTGGAACTGGGGTCTGATGTGCCGTACTGCACGGTGGGCGGCGCGGCGGCGGCCACACGCCGCGGCGAGGTGCTCACGCCGCTTCCGCCGTTGCCGTCGGTCTGGTTCATCCTGCTTCATCCCTCGCTGGCCGTGAGCGCGGGACATGCGTACAATCATCCCATGCTGGAGCGAAACACGGCGAAGGCTTTCGCCGGGCGCACGGCGGCATTTCGCCATGCGCTCCGCAGGCTGCGTGACGGCGACATTCCGTGCGCGGTTTTCAATCGCATGGAGCGGCCGGTGTTCCATGAGCATCCAAACCTGGCCGAACTCAAGAAACGCCTGATGGACTTGGGCTGCCATGCGGCCGCCATGAGCGGCAGCGGCCCGACGATCTTCGGCATTTGTGAGAGCAAGCGGGTTGCCACGCGCATCGCGGACATGCTGCCGGAACAGCGCAGTTCGGTGGTCAGCACGGTTCCCCACGGGGTGGAACGGGTCGCCTGAGCAGGGTTCCTCAGGCCGGTTTTCGGATCCCGGCGTTATTGAGGATGCTCATGGCGATGGCGGCCGCGATGAGGAGCACTCCCGCGATTTTCCAGAGGTCGAAGGCGTATCCCCAAACCAGGACGTCGTAGAAGGCCGCAAAGCCGATCCCGCTGATGCCCACGAGAGCGACCATGGTTGGATTCCCGCGGCCATATGCCGACGTGATCAGCACTTGTCCGGCGGTTCCCGCCACGCCCATTGGCACGAGTCCCATCCACAACAGGAATCCCGCCGTTGGTTTCAGAACCATGTCTCCCGGGAGGAAGAGGCAGAGGCCGAGGCAGAGGATTGAACTGCAGGTCGAGAAGTGGGCTACGACGGAGAGGTTCGGGATGGCGTTGCAGAGGCTCAGGCTAACCATTGCGCCCGCGCCGGCCACCGCGCCAAGGAGTGCGACGAGGATTGGAAAGGAGCCCGCGTCAAAGGCCGGCCGGTACATCACGTAGACCCCCGTCAACGCGAGCGCCGCGTGCAGCCATGCGCTCCGGGGCATTCGCTGGCGGAAGACGAGCGCGAGGATCACCGTCACCCAGATGGGACCCGTTGCCGAGATGGTCACCTGGTCCGTCACGGGCAGATGGGTCACGGCGTAGAACGTGCAGGTCAGGCCCACGGACCCGCACAGGCTTCGCCACCACAACTCGCGGGTCCCCCGGATCAAAAAGGGCAGCCGATAGCAGGCCAGCAGGAGGCACGCCAGGAGCCAGGTAATGCCGATCCGCGCCAGCGCCACGAGCGGCCAGGAGAAGGTGCTGCTGTAGGCATGCGCAACACAGGACATGGTCGCGAAGGAGAAGGAGGCGAAAACCATTTCGGCCGCTGCGCGGCCGTTCTGGGAACTGAAACGAGCTGTATCGGTCATGGAGCATTCACTATACCCGGGCGAAGACACGGGTTCAATTTGGAGGCCGAAACGCGTTTCGAAGGGCCGGGCGCATCGGGTATACTTGTATGGACAGTCCCGGGAGCATGAGGAAGGATTCAGTCTATGCGGCGCGCAGGGATTCCTGTTGCCATTCTCGCCATCTTGATAGTGGCCGGCGTCTTGTCCGGCTGCGCCCATGGGCGCATGTCGGGCGAGGTGGCGGTGCCGTCGGGGGTCCAACTCCATTACACGGACGAAGGGCGGGGCGAGCCGGTGATCCTCGTGCACGGGTTCGCGGTGGATTCGGAACTCAACTGGCGAGCCCTCGGCATCTCCGGGGCGCTGGCCAAGCATTATCGGGTGATCACGTTTGACGTTCGCGGCCATGGCAAGAGCGACAAGCCGCACGATCCCGCCCAATACGGGCTGGAGCTCGTCGAAGACGTGGTGCGGATCATGGATCACCTGGGCCTGCCAAAAGCGCATGTTGCCGGCTATTCGCTGGGCGGATTCATCACGCTGAAACTAATGATGCTTCACCCGGACCGCCTGTTGAGCGCCGCGCCGTGCGCCGCGGGCTGGGAACGTCGGGAAGGCGAGCACATGCGGATGCTTTCGGAGGCCGCGGACCGGCTGGAGGCGGGCGAGGGGTTCAAGATGATCCTGCGGGAACTCGATCCGAAGGACACGCCATGGGCGGCGGTGAGAATCTTGGTTGTGGATGCCTGCCTCCGGTATCTTAACGACACGCACGCGATGGCGGCGGCGGTGCGGAGTCTGGCGGCGCTTGAAGTGACGGAGACGGAATTGCGGGCCAACCGCGTGCCGGCACTGACGATCGTCGGCAGTGAGGATGCCTTGAAGAAGGGGGTGGACGACATGACAGGGATCTTGGCCAATCATGAAGTCGTCGTAATCCCGAATGCGAATCATCACTCGGCCATCAAGCGCCGTGAATTTGTGAACGCGCTCAAGCAGTTCCTTGATGCGCACTAAGGAGGCGCCCCATGCGATTCTTCACGCCGGTCTTTGTACTCTCGCTCGTGTCCGTTCTGATCAGCGGCTGCCTGGCGCATCGGCCCCAAGGCGCGTTCTTCGATGCGAACGGCACCCGCATCCATTACACAGTAGAGGGTAAGGGCGAACCGGTCATTCTGGTGCACGGGGTGGCGGCGAATGCGAATCTTAACTGGCGGCAACCGGGGATCATCGCGGCACTCGCGCAGGATCATCAGGTGATCGCCATGGACGACCGCGGCCATGGCCGCAGCGGCAAGCCGCACAGCCCGAACCGGTATGGCATGGAAATGGTTGAAGACGTGGTCCGGCTCATGGACCACCTCGGGATTGAGAAGGCGCACGTTGCCGGGTATTCGCTGGGCGGCTTCATCGCCCTGAAACTGGCGGTGACGCATCCCGACCGCCTGAGAACCGTGATGCCGTGCGGCGCCGGCTGGGAGCGCATGACGCTGGAACGCCTGGCGAAGTTGCGGGAGATTGCCCACGAGATCGGCCTGCAGGACAATTACGCGCCGCTGCTCGGGGAGGTGGGCGTGCGGCAGAAGGGTTTTGGGCGGGTGAAGGTATTTGCCGTGAACAGCGTCTTTCGCTGGTTCAATGACGATCGGGCGATTGCCGCCGTGATGGAAAGCCTGCCTCAGCTTGACGTGACGGAGGCGCAGTTGCGGGCGAACGGGGTCCCGTGCCTGTCCATCGTGGGCGATCGCGATCCGCTGAAGCGCGGCGTAGATGCCATGACCTGGGTCATGGGCAATCATTCCGTGCTGGTGATACCGGGCGGGGATCATTACACCACGTTGTGGAAGAAAGCGTTCCGAGAGGGGATGCGTTCGTTTCTCAAACAGCATGAACAACGCGAGAGGTAGGGAAGATGGGAAAGAAATTGCAGGCCGCGGCAGATGTCGCCTCGTACTTGATGCGCCGGAAGCGCGGTGAGTTCTTCAACGCGGACGGGGTGCAGCTCCATTATACAGTGCAGGGCGAGGGGGATCCGGTGATTCTGGTGCACGGATTCGGCGCGGATGCCGAGAACAACTGGTGGATTCCCGGGATCACCCGCGCGCTGGCCCGGGAGTTCAAGGTTATTGCGCTTGATCTCCGGGGGCACGGACTGAGTGACAAGCCGCACACTCCGGAGATGTACGGAACGGAGATGGTCAAAGACATCATCCGGCTGATGGATCATCTGGAGATCGGGAAGGCGCATGTGGTCGGGTACTCGATGGGCGGCTTCATCACGCTGAAGCTCATCACGATGTTCCCGGAACGCCTGCTCAGCGCGGTGCCCTGCGCGGCGGGCTGGGATCGCCCCGATGCCGAGAACCTGGCGTTGCTCACGGCGGTCGCGGACTCGCTCGAAGCGGGCAAGGGATTTGGCCCGCTGATCGTGAACATCGAGGCCCTCGGCAAGAAGCCGAGCCGGATCAAGATGGCGATCACCGACATCATCATGCGCTGGATCAACGACCAGAAGGCGATGGGCTGCATCATGCGCCGCTTCACCGATTTCGAAGTGAGCGAGGAGGAGTTGCGCCGGAATCAGGTGCCGACGTTGTCCATTGCCGGCACTATCGACCCCTTGCGCACGGGGGTGGACAACCTTATCGGCGTCATGGCGAACCATGAAGCCGTCCTGGTCGAAGGGGGCGACCACATGACCACGATTGGAAACGACCTGTACATTGACTCGGTGCGAACGTTCCTGGCGAGGCACCGCGCGAGCAGTTGAACAGAGGTGCTTGAAGACGCTTCGGGCGCCGGATGGCCAGTTCTTCGGGGCAAGGGTCCGGCGCCCGAACTGTTTTCGGCGATGTTCAGACTGCGGCCGCAGAGGACGAATAGATGGATAACAAATTGTGAGGCAATGAGTTAGGCTGGGGGATGGTGATGCTTTGCGGGGGGATTTTGGAGGAGACTTCGGACGGAAATAGAAAACCCTTGGTTGGCACCGGACTTTAGAGATGAAAGGCTTTATGAACCGTCCAAATGTATCGAATCGATTGTGTGTGTGTGTGCGCCGGCAACCACACCAAGGGCTCATGTAAACGATACCACAGGCCGAGCCAAAGTGCAAATTTCTCTTCCAGTTTTCGGAGCCCGCGTACGGTCGCTTTTGCAGGAGGGCATCGTGCGGTTGCCCGTGTAACACAAAGCGCTCCTGGAACCCCGTCTCTCAGGGGAATCCAGGAGCACGTGGAGTCAAGGGGCCTTCAAGGGCAGGCTACAGGGCCAGGAGGAATGCCTCGAGGTCCGACTTCTCTTTATCCGACAGTTTGAGCCCTTGAATGATGTTGAAGAACTCGATGGTGTCCGCCAGCGTGATGAGGCGGCTGTCGTGCATATACGGGGGCGAGTCCTTGATTCCGCGCAGCGGGAAGGTCTTGATCGGTCCGTCGGCGCTGGCCATTTGTTTGTTGATCATCTGCGGCTTGTAGAAGCGCTCGACCATGAGATTGTGCATGGTATTGTCCGTATAGTACGGCGCCGGATGGCATTCCGAGCATTTCGCCCTGCCGAAGAAGAGCGCCTGACCCTTCATTTCCTGTTCGGTGGCCTTCGCCGGGTCGAGTTTGCCGTAGATGTCGAGCTTGGGCGCGGGCGGGAAATCGAGCAAGGCCTGAAACTCGGCCATGAAATGGACCTGGCTGCCGCGTTCGAGGATGTTCACGCCCTTCTTCGTGGCGATGACCGGGTCGCCGTCAAAGTAAGCCGCGCGCTGCTCGAACTCCGTGAAGTCCTCGACGGATTTCAGGGCACGCCGCGAACCAAAGAGGCGCTGGATGTTCACGCCGCGCAGGGAGGGCGTTTCGATGCGGTGCCGGAATTCCTGTGGTCGAATATCGCCCACGAGATGGGTAGCGGCGTTGGTATGACCGTTCACATGGCAATCAAGGCAGGCAACGCCCCGGCTGGGCAGGGCGGTGCGCCGGTCTTCGGTCTGATTAAACTGTTGTTGGGGAAACGGGGTCACGAGCAGCCGCAGCCCTTCAATCTGCTTGGGATTCAAGAGCCCGTTAAAGAGCTCGTAGTAGTTCATGAGGGTGACGACTTTGCCTTGGGACACGTCGCCGAGGTCCGGCCGGGTGGTGAGGAAGATGGCGGGCGGATACTCGGGCAGGACGTGCTCCGGCAAATCGTAATCGAGGTCAAAGCGCGTGAGGTCGCGTTGCTCCTGCTTGTTGATCTCGTCAATCACGTGTTTGGGGAAGAGCATGCCGCCTTCGGCGTGGTTCGGAAAGGGCAGCGGCATGAATCCACCGGGGAACACGCCCTTTTCCTTGATCTGATCGGGGGACATTTCGGCCAATTGCTGCCAGGTTATTTCCGCGGGCAGCTTAACGCGGACGTCGCCCTGGACGGCCTTTCCCCGGGACATTGTGACGCCTTTGACGGGTTTGTTGCCGAGGTCGTAGCGCTGTTCCAGGAGCGTGGCGTGCTCCTGGAGGACGCCGGCCTTGGCGGCGCTCATCTTCGCCATGATCGACTGGAAATCCTCGGCGATCACCGGAGACGTGTAGCTGCTCGCCTTTGCACCGCCCTCTTCGGCATACGCCCCCGCGGCAACAGCCATCACCGCAAGCAGCGTGGTGATCCCCGCGCCCTTCGCCAACACTCGTTTCATGTTCATGACGTTACCCTTTCTCCGCTCTTTGTTGTGAACGCAACCAGCCGCACGGCCCGCGGCACAATCCTGACAGGCATCTCCGGGGCCCCGGCCCTTCTTGCTGAGATTCCACCACCGGAAACGGCGCGGCGGGCTGAATCCCGGAAGCGGGACAGTCACCACCCGCCCCAAGGACAACGGATGCGATTGCGGCGGGAGGCTGACGGGTATGGGAGCCCGCCCAAAACACAGAGGACACCCCATGGGAAACTCCTCACGACCGCTCTCTTTTTCGCGGAGCCGCATTCCCAAAGGCCTCCCTTTGCTCATACGCGCTCGTTGCCTTGACACACCCGCCTTTCGGCAGTTGCGTCAACAAGCCGAAGCTGTCACATATTCCTCATCTGTGGTATGCCATCTGCCCTGTGAGGAACCCGGGATGAATGAAGGTGTGCCTTGTGGCACCGCCACCCATGTGCCGCCAAAGAGGCTTCTTAATCTCGGCGCCGCTCCTGTGCTATGGTGATTGCGGTGTTTTGTCCGTTGCATGGCAACGGAGATGGGTAGTGAAACGAGGGAGGCCCGGGCGTGACCATCAGACTGATTCTTACAGGAGCGTTTCTTGTGGCGACATCACTTCAGGGCAATGCGGACGTGCTGCAACCGCTGGATCTTCGCAAAGTCCATGTGGGCGGGGAGATTGGAGAGCGGATCGATCGGACGGCGGGGAACAACCTGCTGCAGCTCGACCTGGACCGCGATTTCCTGAAACCGTTCCGGGAACGCAAAGCATCCGATGGGTATGTCGGGCTGGGCAAAACCATCGATGCGTTTGTCCGCTTCGCGGCGTACACCGGGGATGCGCAGATTCTCGAACGCAAACGGCATCTTGTGCGGGAGGCGATCGCGGCGCAGGAAGCGGATGGCTACCTCGGGATGCTGGGGCCGGAACACCGCATGTGGAAACTCTGGGATGTCCATGAGATGTCCTACCTCCTTTACGGACTCGTGATGGACCACCACTTCTTCGGCGAAGAGGCGTCTTTGGAGGCGGCGCGTAAACTTGCGGATTATCTCATGGCACGTTGGACGGCGGAGCCGGAAATGGTTCCCGGCAACAACGAAATCATGGACTACATGGCGTTCACCGGGCTTGAGCCGGCGATGCTTGCCCTGCATGCCGAGGGCCAGGATCCGAAGTATCTCGAATTCGGCGCCCGGTTCCGTCATCTGGACACCTGGGACGGCCCGATCGTGATTGGGCGCTGGGGGAAGATCCAAGGCCACGCCTATGCGTATCTGTGCCGCAGCATCGCACAGTTGCGGTTGAATCGCATCGAGGCCAATCCCAAGCTTTTGAACACGAGCCGCCGCGCCATGGATTTTCTCATGAAAGACGACGGCCTGGCCATTACGGGCACGTGTGGCCAGCATGAGTGCTGGCACGACACGCAGGAGGGCGCGGCCAATCTGGGCGAAACCTGTGCCACGGCCTACTTGATCCGGTGGTGGGACGAGCTGCTGCGCATGGAAGGGGACCCGGTCTATGGCGATTTGATGGAGCGGGCGGTGTTCAATGCGCTCTTCGCGGCACAGTCGCCTGACGGACGCAAGATCCGGTATTACTCCCCCTTCGAGGGTCCGCGGACTTACTTCGAGGGGGACACGTATTGCTGTCCGTGCAACTATCGGCGCATTCTTCCCGAGTTGGCCACGATGAGCTACTACACGGGCAAGGATGGGGTCTACGTGAACTTGTACACGGCATCGACCGCCACGGCGGCGCTGCCGGGCGGCAACACGCTGCAGATCCAACAGGAGACAGCGTATCCTCGGGCCGGCCGGGTGAAACTCATCCTCACGCCGGAGCGGCCGGGCGAGTTCACGCTCGCGCTGCGGATTCCGCGGTGGTGCCAGGGGGCCGCGGTCGCCGTGAACGGGAGCGCACAGGAAGGCCCCGTTGCCCCGGGCGGATTCCACGCGATCCGGCGCGTGTGGCGTGCCGGGGACACGGTTGAACTCGAACTGCCCATGGCGCTGCGGCTTGTGAAAGGGCGCAAGGCCCAGTCGGGCCGCGTGGCGGTGATGTACGGCCCGCGGGTTTTCTGCCTGGACCCGGAGCAGAATCCCGCGCTGGCGAAAGAGGATCTTCGGCTCATCACGATCGATCCCGCAACCCTTGCGGGACCGGCCGCGGACGAATCGGGCGCGTTGACCTGCACCGTCCGTGCCTGGCGCACGACGAACTGGTACCCCATGTCCAAGACGGACTGGGAACTCACGCTGAGCGAGTTTCCCGTGCCCGGCGGCAAGGCGACGTATTTTCACGTGCCGAATCCGAACGATCCGGTCCTGACGGACGAATCGTTGTGCAGCAAGTAGTTCCCAGTCCGGAGGGCTTGTGTTTCCTGACGGCGGCTTCGCCGGGGACTTCTTGACACTGGCAGGCCCGGCACATTAGAACATCCTCGCATCAGAAAGGGTCTTCTACATGCCGTCCGCCATTTCGCTTGTGTTGTGCTTCCTGGCCACCGCCACTCCGGTCGAGACAATTTCGGCGCCGGTGCACGCGCGCTGTCTTGCGGTACTGCACGAGGCATTGGCCGAGGGCAAAGAGTGGGTGAAGGTGCATGCGGCGGAATCGCTGATCTGGACCGGGAACCCGGAGAGCGTCCGGGACGTCTTTTTGAAGGAGTTGCCGGGCGCCTGGCCCAAGTATCGGATCGGCGTATGGCGTGTGCTGGCGCAGGCAGCGCCCGATCAGGCCGAACGCCAGCAGTATGAGGACAAGATACTTGCAGCGCTGCTGGATTCCCAAGGCCCGGACCGGCAACATGCCGCCGAGACGCTCGGGAAGCTGGGGGTGTCGAGTCATGATCCCGCGGTACAGCGCCTGGCAGCGACGGAAACCGGGGCGTTCCAGTCCATGGCGCAATGGGTGCTGGCCAATGGGTTGGGCGAAAGCGACGAAGCCCGGTTGGCGGAGCTGCTCGCATCGAACAACGCCGACACGCGGGGCTGCGCGGCCTATGCCTTGCGCTTCTTCAAGCAGATCCGTCCTTCGACTCTGGAGAAGCTGGAAGCGGCCGCGAACAAGGAATCGCTTGATTCGCCCTGGCGATGCAATATCCTGAGCCCGTGGTATCTTCACGCGCCCGCGGCGAAACGCCCGGCGATTCGCGCACAGTTGCTGGAGTATGCCGAGCGCGGGAACAAGGACGAGAAACGCGAGCTGTGCGCGGCCTTGGGCCGGCTGCCGAACGCGGAGGACATCCCGGTGTTGATCCGGCTGCTGGACGATCCGGACCTGGATGCGCGGGCGGGTGCCGCGGAAGCTTTGTTGCGAATTGAGCGGGAACGAAAGCCGAACCGGTAGAGAGGACATTCGATGACACGCAGGAAGAAGCAGCTTGTTGCCGTCGGCGCGGGCTTGGCGGCCCTTCTGGGATACGTGTACTTCAGCGACATCGTGATTCCCGCGTCGAAGGTGAAGTTCGGGCCGGGCATCGGGATGCCCGATCGCGCGGTGATCGCGCACCGCGGCGCGTCGTATCTCGCGCCGGAAGAGACGGAACCGGCCTATCTCCTGGCGCGCGACATGGGCGTGGATTATCTCGAGATGGATCTGCAGCGGACGAAGGATCACGCCCTTATCGTGCTGCACGACGACACGCTGGAGCGGACGACTAACGTCAAAGAGGTGTTTCCAGGCCGGGAAAAAGACACGATCGACAAGTTCACGCTGGCGGAGATTAAGCAGCTCGATGCGGGATCCTGGTTCAATCGCGCGAATCCGGACCGCGCCCGGGCGAAGTATGCAGGGGTCAAGATACTCACGTTGGAGGAGGTGATCGCGATCGCGGAGTCCGGCGCGAAGAAACCGGCCATCTACATAGAAACAAAGTCGGCGAGCCGCTATCCGGGCTACGAGAAGGAACTTGTGGAGCTGTTGTCGCGGAAGGGCTGGCTGGGCAAGTCCCGGGAAACGGAACTCCCGAGGGTCATCTTTCAGTCTTTCTACGAATCCAGTCTGCAGCAACTCAAAGCGCTCGCTCCGGAGATTCCGCGGGTCTTTCTCTTTGGCAGGGATACGGTGGGCAAGGAAGGATGGGGGGCGTTCTCCAAGAAGGTGGCCGAATACGCGAGCGGCATCGGTCCCGTGGCTTACCTGGCCTGGCCATGGAATCTGAGCAAGGCGCACCAGGCGGGCCTCGCCGTGCATCCTTACACTATCAACAACCGGTGGGGTTTCGGCTTGCTGGCCTTCTTTGGCGCCAACGGCTTCTTCACGGACCGCTGCGACGTGCTGATGCGCTTCTACGGCAGGAACCTGGCCGCGGAGCCGGAGTCCATCCTCGCCAGGCATGGCTACTGAGCCGTATTGCAGCAGGTCCATTGAAAGGGCGGCGAATGAAGCGGTGTTGCCTGTGGATAAGCCTTCTGGCCGCGGGAATGATGACTGGAGCGCACGCGGCGCGGCCGGTTCCGGCGGATTTCTCGGAAGCACAGCGGTGGCTCGATCGTGCATTCGGCGGGGAAGCTGAAACGCTGCCCTTCTCGTTCGTGTACGGGGGGAAGCCGTCCTCGGAACTGTTGAAGTCCTGGGCGGGCAAACGGGATTCGCAACTCTTACAGGACGGCCGGACACAACGGGTGTTTGGGTACGCCGATACCTCCACGGGATTGTCGGTGAATTGCGTGGCCACGGTATACGCGGATTTTCCGGCGGTCGAATGGACGCTGCATTTCAAGAATTCGGGCCTGGCGGACACGCCGATCCTGGAGCAGGTGCAGGCGTTGGACGCATGCTTTGGCGCGGGCAGTCCCCCGGACGCATTTCGGCTTCGCTACGCGCTCGGCAGCCATGAATCAATCAAGGATTTTGCGCCGCAAGAGAACGACCTGAGCGCGCCGTTGCGGCTTTCGCCCTGTGGCGGTCGATCCTCCGACGGGGTTTTCCCGTTCTTTCACCTGAGCAAGGCTGCCGGCGGCGTCATCGTGGGGATCGGCTGGACGGGACAGTGGGCGGCCAATTTCGAGGCACCGGCGTCCGGCGTGGCGCGGGTGCGCGCGGGGATGGAACTGACGCATCTGAAACTGCATCCCGGCGAAGAAATCCGCACGCCCGCCATCCTGTTGATGTTCTGGTCGGGGAATGAAGCGTTTCGAGGAAACAACCTCCTGCGGCGCCTGCTGCGCGAACATTATGCTCCGAAACCCAACGGCAAGCCGGTGAATCCGCCGGTGGCCGCCTCGCCGCACGCGGTGATCGGATTCACGGATACGACGGAAGCGAACATGATCGTAGGCATTCAGAACGTTGCCGCGCATCAGTTTCCGGTGGATACGTGGTGGATTGATGCGGGCTGGAACGGGGATGGGGACAACTGGGCGCGGACCGTGGGAACGTGGACGCCGAACGCGACGCGATTCCCCAACGGGCTCAAGCCGGTCGCGGACGCGGCCCATGCGAAGGGGCTTCGTTTCCTGCTGTGGTTCGAACCGGAGCGTGTGATGCGCGACACGTGGTTGTGGGAGCATCATCGCGACTGGCTGTCTGCGCCGGACAACCTGCCGCCGGAGCTGCAGTATCAGAAGAATGACGGGTTCTTCCTCTTGAATCTTGGCCATCCCGCGGCGCTTGCCTGGGCGAAGAGCACGCTTTCCAAGATGATCTCCGAAACCGGGATCGACATTTACCGGCAGGATTTCAACATGACTCCGCTGTACTTCTGGCGGAAGGACGAGGCGCGGGACCGCCAGGGCATGAACGAGATCCGGCACGTGACAGGGCTCTACGACTTGTTCGACACGCTGCTCAGGGAGCATCCCGGGCTGCTGATTGACAATTGCGCCAGCGGGGGCCGCCGGATCGATTTCGAGATTATGCGGCGCGCCCTGAGCCTTTGGCGCAGCGATGTCTGCTGGGACGCGCTGGGCGAGCAGAGCATGAACTACGGCATCTCGCTGTGGTATCCGATCACGGGGGTTGGCGCCATCGACATGGATGCCTACACCTTTCGGAGCGGCTTGGGCTCGAATCTCAGCCTTGCGCTGGACTATTATCATCAGCCGGCGATATGGGCGCCGGCCGCCGGGATGGTCCGGCAGTGGCAAGGCATCCGGCGCTTGTTCTCGGAGGACTTCTATCCGCTCACGCCCTACAGCCTGAACACGGATCAGTGGATCGCGTGGCAGTATCACGACCCGGAGGCGGGGGAAGGGATCGTGCAGGCGTTCCGCCGCGAGAAAAGTGCCGTGGGGGACAATACGCTGAAGTTTTGCGGCCTCGAGCGGAATCGCGTCTACTCGGTGCAGGATCTTGATGCGGGCACCCGCCAGGAACTGTCGGGCAGCGTGTTGATGGACACAGGCTTAGTCGTGCACTGTCCTGCCGCTCCAGGCTCGGTGCTGGTGCATTACACTTCGACCGCGCCCGCGGACCGCTAGTCCCGAGGGAAAGTGCGTGTCGCGACGGAACCCGCGTGGGGGAGGGATCAGCAGTGGGGCAGATGGGAGTTTCCTTCCTTGTCGGTGTCTGTGTTTGTGTCGCGGGGGCAGGGGCAGGCCGTGCGGAGTCATCGAGCGAAGTGCCTGAGGGGCTTCCGTTTCCGGATTCCGGAAGGCAGCGTTCCGAATTTCGGAAACGGAATCATGAGCGAGAACTCCACGCGGTGGCGGCATCGCACTTAAGTCGTTGATGTTTCGGAGATTAAGGCGTTTCTACCGGGATGCTTCGGCGCTGGAACGCTTCTTGCTCTGTCAAATCGGCATGGTGTCAGTCTTGAGGAGCCTGCCATGGGTTGCTGCCTGTCGAGTGGGTGGCAGTCCGGCGCTCGGTTTGAAATTGCGCCGTGCAGGGTCTTTGGCTAGACTAGTGCCCGGATGAGATGGGGCACACCTAATTTGTAAGGGGATGCTATGGCGGACAGACAGCGAGACCTGCTTTTCGGCCTGCTGACCGTTCAACTGAAGGTCTTTCGGCCGTCGCGGCTGGATCCGGTGTGTGATGCCTGGGAGCAGGCGCCGGAGACGCCGTTGTGCGAACACTTCCTCCAAGCCGACCTCTTGATGGAGGAAGATGTCCGGCTGATCAATACGCTCGCGGATGCCTTGATTCAACAGCATGGCGGTTCCGTGGAGGCGGCACTGGAAGAACTGGGCGGGATCCGCTATGCAGAGCAGATGCTTGGCCTGTCTGAGGCGGAGACGGTCGGTGAATCGGATTTTGCCACGAAGCGGGCCTCCGATACGTTTTATCAGCGGGTGGAGTTGCAGGCGGAAAAGCGTGGCGAAGGCCCGGGGCGCTATACGCTCGTGCGCGAGCATGCCCGCGGCGGGATGGGCCGGATCCTTGTGGTCTATGATGATCGGCTCGAGCGGCAGGTGGCGCTGAAGGAACTGCTGCCGGACAGCGATATGATAGCCCCGGCCACCCATGACAGCCCGCGCCGTTATACGGCGAGCATTGCTGCGCGCTTCATCCGCGAAGCGCAGGTGGCGGGCCGCCTGGAACATCCCTCGATCGTGCCGGTGTACGAGCTGGGTGAAACGGCCGAAGGCGTCCTGTACTACACGATGAAGCTGGTCCGGGGCACCACGCTGCACGATGCGCTGAAGAAGCGCAAGACGCTGGAGGAGCGCCTGCAACTGATCTCGAATTTCGAGAGCTTGTGCCAGGCCATTGCCTACGCGCACAGCCGCGGGGTCATCCATCGGGACATCAAGCCGGCCAACGTGATGCTGGGGGAATTTGGCGAAACGGTCGTGCTCGATTGGGGCATTGCCAAGATCAAGACGCGGCGCGATTTGTTCAAGGAGGAGATGAAGGAGAAGCTGGACGCCTTGCAGCGGAACACCGAATCGCCGGAATCCAAGACGCGCGAGGGCGGTGTGCTGGGCACGCCGCACTACATGTCCCCCGAGCAGGCCCGCGGCGAGGTGAACGCGATTGACGAACGGTCGGATGTCTATTCGCTGGGCGCGGTGCTCTACGAGATGCTGACCGGGCAGACGCCGTATTCGGGCAAGAGCACGCACGACATCCTGCGCAAGGTGATCGACAGCCAGTTCGAGCCGGTGCTCGCGGCGGTGCCGGATGTGCCGCCGGAGCTTGCGGGCATTTGTGAGAAGGCGCTGAGCAAGTCCCAGGATAGGCGCTATCAGTCTGCGGCGGAGCTGGCGGAGGACGTGCGGCGCTTCATCGCGGGGGCGCTGGTCAGCGCATACCAGTATTCGATGCGGGAAGTTCTCGTGCGCTATTACCGGCGCAATCGCGGCGTGGTGAACACGGCGGCCGCATTCCTGATCATTCTGGCGGGATTCGGCGCGTACTCGTACGTGAGCATCGTCCAGGCGCGGAACGAGGAACATCGCCAGCGCCTTATCGCGGACGATGCGCGGATGAAAGAGACTGAAGCGCATCAGAAGGCGGAACACCAAACCTATCTTACCCAGCTCGGATTGATGCAGGCCGCAATTCAGGCCCGGGACCATGCCACCGCCAATCAGGTGGCCAAACAGGTCAAACCGGAGCAACGCGGCTGGGAGTGGGGCTACCTGTTGAATCGTGCCAATCCCGAACTCCGCACCGTGGAAACGGTCGGGTTCCGCGTGAGCGGCGTCACTGTCAGTCCGGACGGCAGATCCGTGGCCGCCGCCTGCAGCCCAAGCGCCGTGAAGTTGTGGAATCTCGACACGGGTGCGGCATCGGTGACCTGCGAAGGCGACGGGGTGTTGTCCGCGCCGTGTGTGTTCAGTCCGGATGGAACCCGAATCGCCGGACCGGGGGAGAATGGGGTGGTCTACGTGTGGGCGGCGGATTCCGGGAAGTTGCTGCACCGGCTGGAAGGCCACAGCGGCAAGATTGGCGGGATCGCCTTCAGTCCGGACAACATCCGTTTGGCGTCCGGCGACGTTGAAGGCGGCCTGCGGCTTTGGGAAGTGTCCGGCGGCACGGCGGTCGCCTCGATGGATAGCGGCCTTGGCCTTGTCGGGCGCATTCAGTACGTCCCCGGCGGCGGCATTCTGGCCGTGTCCCAGAAGGGGAAAGCGGCACTTTGCGATGTGGAAGCCGGAACGGCCCGCTTCACGTGGGACGCGTTGGAGGCCTGCGTCAGCGGAGATGGCAAATGGGTGGGAACCGCGGGGCCGGGCATCGTGGCGCTGTATGCGCTGCCGTCCGGCGAGAAGGTGCGGGAGTGGCCGGTGCCCGATCATCATTTCAGGCGCGTGTGCTTCGATCAGGCGGGCAGCAGGCTCCTGGTGGCGGGATGGACGGATTCGGCATGGCTTTTTGACGTGCATTCCGGCGAACAATTGCTGGCGCTCGAGCACGGCGCCGCACTGGAAGACGCAGCCTTCACCCGGAACGATGCCGTGGTGGTGACGTGCGGGCACGACAATACATACAGCGTATGGGATGCCCGGACCGGCCACGTCCTGAACCGCATGTCCGGGCGCGGCCGGACCCTCACGGGGGTGGACTTTGGCCGTGATGGCGCGCGCATGGTGACCTGCGCGAACGAAGGTTTTCTCCAAATCTGGGATCCGCTATATCAAACGGGGAGACGTCTGATTCAGACGGGCAGGGCCTGGTGTGCGGGACTGTCCGTCGCGGAACAAGCGCGTTTCGTTGCCACCATGAACGGTACGGACGGCGTATCCGTGGTGAAGTTGGACGGGCACGGCGGCGGTGTGTCCTATCTGGGCACTCCCCTCGCCTCTTCCGAAACGCCGAATTGGTCTTCTCCCATGGATATTTCCATGGACGGCACCCATCTCGCGGTGGTCGTGGACCAGTTTTCGGCCGCGGTCTGGCGTGTGGCACAGGGCGAGTTCAGCCAGTGCGCTGGACATCAGGGCATCGTGCGCAGGATCGCGTTGGACTCCGCATCGGGACGGGCCATTACTGCCTCGGAAGAGGGTACCGCCCGGATATGGGATGCGGCCTCCGGGAAAGCGTTGGCCGTTCTCGAGGGACACAAGGATGCGGTGTGGAATGCGTGCTTCAGTCCGGATGGGTCACGCGTCCTCAGTACCTCGGAGGACGGTTCGGCAATACTGTGGGACACCGCTTCCGGCCAACAACTGTTTACCCTGAAGGGCCATACTGGCCCGGTGTTCGGCGCGGCGTTCAGCCCGGATGGCGCCCGTGCCTTTACCGGGTCGCTCGACCGCACGGTGCGCGTTTGGGACACTGCCACGGGCAAGGAGCTGCGGGTCCTGCTCGGTCACGGCGGGGGCGTCCGTGATATCTCCGTTTCGGGAGACGGGAAATACCTGGTGAGTGTTTCGGAAGACGGCATGGCGCGGTTGTGGGACCTCGCCCAGTACGAATCGCTGATTACCTTCCCGGAAGTCCACCGGGCGCGCTTCTTATCGTCAAGCCATGAATTGGCCATAGTTTCCTCCGATGGACGCGTGGAGTTGTGGTCGAGCCTGCCGGGGCCGCAGGCGATGGGTGGCGTGGAGGAACACGTTGCCGCGTTTCGCGCAGCCGACTACGCGAAGGCACAGGAATGCCTGTTGCCGGCGACGATGCCTGAGAAGATAAACCTGATAACGACCCTTCAATCGCTTGACGCCAGCCTGCGTGGTCTTGCGGCAAGCCTCCGCACAGACACCCGGGGCGGCCAGGTCCCGGCCGGGGTGATGTTGACGAATGGGCCTTGTGCACGGACCGTGGAACGCCTTGGCTTGCAGCCCGGCGATGTTCTGATGCGTGCCGGAAGTGTGGATCTGTCGGCCGGTCCGGCGGGCGCCGCAGACGTGGAACGGGCTCTGGACGAACTGCCCAAAGCCACGGGAACGTATGAGATCGTCCTCGAACGGCATGGCGTACGCGTGCCGGTAACCATCTTTGTGCGGGAGCGCGAGGTGAAGAGCATAAGGCTCAGTCCGGCCAAAGCAGACCTGGTGAGCATGCTGAGGATTGCCGTCGACGGTATCCACCGCACAAATGGCCTGTATGCGCCGGCAGACAAGCACAATGGGCCCATCCTTCTGATGTCGGGTTTCGGAAATCGTGCGGAAGAGGAGACGCTGTTGCGCGCGGGGCTGGCCTCCTTCGAACAACTGCTCAGCCTCAACGATCAGCCGTTTGTCGATGACAGTGACGCGGTGAAACGTATGAATGAACTCGTTTCAGGGATTGAGCAGGGCACGATTACGAACTTCACGCTGGGAGCTGCCCGGGGCGCCTTCAGTGAACTGCGCCTGGAATACGTGTTGCCCTAGCCGGGCATGAGCACTGTGGGCGGGTTCGGCGGCCAATCGATACTGGTTATTCTTTGCGGTGCGCAGGGGTAGGTCGGCGCTGAAACATGGACACGCTTGCTGGAGTCCATCCTTTAGCAGGACATCCCGCACAACCACGTGTCCTGTCAGCGCCAGTCTGCCTGTCTCTTTGGCAAATGGGCTGGTCATGTCTTTGCGTTCGTGCTATACTAGCGGCTTGCGGAGTGAACCTAACGAGAGGAGACTGACCATGAGCGAGAGAAAAAGCATCTTTTTGTTCGTACTCATTACCGTGTTGTGCGCCTTTTCCCTTTCGGCGGGAGCGCAGGACAAGTTCGCGTTCAACAAGGCGGCGTGGAAAGGCATCACCTTTTCGGAGATCTTTGGCAATCCGGTGGCGCCGCTGCCGGAGGCGCAGCCTTGCCCGGCCGGCGCGGCTGACCCAGGTCAGGGCATGACGCTGGACGTGCTGGTGGACCGCCTTGCGGCGAACGTCAACGCGATGGATGCCAAGGGTGACCCAAAAACGGAGGCATTGAAGGAATCGGTGTCGGGCTCGCTGACCGAACTGAAGCAGTACCTCGATGCCAACAGCAGCGCCGACAATCGCTGTCTGAAGACCTGGTATGTCCGGTCCTTTTTCGAAGATGACCTGAAGAAGAAGCATTCGGAAAAGCAGGTGATCAAAGACCTTTTCGAGAAGCATTTTGAAGTGATCGAAACCAAGGGCGGCCTGACGTTGCCCTGGCTCACCGTGGCGAGCATGAATACCCACATGCAATTCATCAATCTCGTTTCCAGCGGGAACTTCCTCGAGCGTCTGGGCAGCCACAGCTATGCGACGCTGGCCGACATGGGCATGGCGCCGGCGGTCGACGATGAGATGATCTATCTGGCGAGGAAAGCCTTCGAGATTGGGCTTTTTGGCTCCTTGTCCACCTACGGAGAGAACCCGAAAGCCGTGGTTACCATGGACGATCTCAGCAAGAATGTCATTCTCGCCGTGAACAACTACTGCTGCAACCGGACGACGAGAAAGTGCGTCGCCATGTCCGGTTACAACTGCACCCTCGCTGCCAATGGCTACTGCAGCATGACGGCGCAAATGTGCCCGTGATCCGATTACTCCCCTGACGAGAGAAGCACTCGCCCCCGAAACCTGAAGTATCGGGGGCGGGTTTTTTGCCTTAGATTGTCGACTTCGTTTGTGTGGATCAAAGGGGTGATGCTGCCGCTCCGGCAGCCATTTCAGGTGTTTGGCGCGTCATCATCCACCCATGGCGGACCAGAGTTGCCCGATGGCGGCGGCGTAGGTGCGGGTGATGGGGTGGTCCGATGGAAAGCGCACAAAGCGGGCATGCCCGTCGAGATAGAGCACATTGGAGCCGCCGGGAAGATGGTTGAAGCCCATGCTGTAGACCGAGGTGGAAATACGATCCCACATGACGGGCAGGGTGCTTTGAGCGAGTGCGGTGGCTGCGGGGTTGTTGATGTCCGTGATTAGGAAACGTTCGATGCCTTCGCGGAGCCGGTAGAGGGTGCGTTCCGGCGCGGCCGGATCCAGATCCGTGTAGGAGCGGTCCTTGTCGTACGCATCCGGCATGTCGAAGAAGCGGTCGTAGAGCATGCCCAGCAAGGCATCGACAAAGCGGGTGTTGATGGAAGCGTCGGGCGGGTTCGCATTGGCGTCCGCGCCGGGCAGGGTCACGTGCTCGGCCAGTATGCTGTAGCCGAAGTAGATGTAGCTGTCCGTGCTGTGATCCCACGTTTCGTTGGAGGGGGCGCAGGGATCCACCGGGTTGTTCGCATCGTTGCCGTAATGATAATCGTACTTGGTGTACGTCGGCGAGGAGGGGCACTGAAGAATCTCGAGATCCGTGAGGTATTCCGGATACATGGACTGGACATCGGGCACAAAAGAGACGGTATTCCACGTGTCACATGTGTGCGTTGCATCCATGGGCAAGCCGGACACCCACGTGGAAATGTTCCGTTTCATCTGCGGCCACCGCTCGCCGTTGGCTTCGTTGGCATACATTTTGAAGACGATGCCGAACTGCTTCAGGTTGTTCTGGCAGGAACTCCGCCGGGCGGCTTCGCGCGCCCGCGAAAGGGCGGGAAGCAGGATGGCCGCCAGGATACCGATAATCGCGATCACCACCAGAAGTTCAATGAGCGTGAAACCGCCCTTACGCCTCCTCATATGATAACCCCTCTGCCAGAGTGACGATGAATAATGACGAAGAATCCAAACCTCGACTGCCGCAGGCCTGATTCTATCATTTTCCGTGGAAAAGTCAACCCCCATCTAGTGATGGTCATAAGTAGTCACGCTTTGAAGACCTACTGGAGGTGAGCGGGGTTTCTTCAGAGGAGGTGGGAGGGCTTACTGATAGCCGAAGACCATGGACCAGAGGATGAAGAGCACGAGGGAGAATCCGATAACGAGGGCCAGCGTGCCGAAGAGACCGGCCCAGAAGCGGAAGTGTTTCGGGGCCTGGTGCACGAGGTGTTTATCGAGTTCTCCCTTTTCAAGCAATTCTTCATAGAAGCGGGGCCGTTCCCGTTTCAGTTCTTCGAGCGAGACGCGGCCGGTGAACATGGCCATATCCATGGGGAACTTCTCGGGGCGGAAATGGGTGTTGAAGAAGTGGATGGTGAAGATGAACCCGACAGCGAGCAGCGCCTCGTCACTGTGAACGATGGTGGCCACATTGATGACCCACCCGGGCAGGAAGTGGGTGAAGAACTCGGGGAACCAGAGAATCAGGCCCGTGGAACCGATGATGGCGACGCCCCAGAAGACGGCGAAGTAGTCGAACTTCTCCCAGTAGGTCCACAGGCCGTAACGCGGGCGCGGCCCGAGACGCAGGAACCACTTGATCGTGGCGATGAGTTCCCAGAGGTCGTTCAGGCCGGGGACCAGCGAATGCGCGCCGAGAACCAGGTCTTTCCAACTGGCGGCGGTCCGGCGTTTGTGTTCGATGATGACCACGAGATGGGAGATGAAGAGCGTCACCAGCACGACAGCGCAGGAGCGGTGTATCACGCCCATGGCGCGGAATCCGCCGAGTGCGCCCGAGAGCCAGAGCGCCCAGGGCATGTAGGAGAACTTGAGCGCCATGCCGGTCAGGGCCAGGCCGAAGAAACTGATCACGAGGACGAAATGCAGTTGCCGGATGATGGGATCGAAACGTTCGAAGAGGAGGACTTCCTCTCCCAAGGCTTCGGTGCGACGCCATTTCATCATTTCGCGGAACGAGCGGGGCAGCCAAATCAAGGTGTGGAACCCGAAGAATACGAAGGTGCCGACGAGGAGGGCCGTCATCATCCAGAACGTGTAGAAGAGGATGGGGTATTTGACGGGATCGTGATGCGTGGCATGGGTGAGATAACCGGCAAAGCGGCGGTGCGAGCCGGGATGACACTGGGCGCAGGTGGCCACAATGTTGTCGCGGCTGACATGCGACTTGGGATCCGCGACGGGCAGGATATCATGGGATCCGTGGCAGTCGTGGCATTTGGCGGCGCCGCCGGAGCCCAGTTTCGAGACTTTGCCGTGATAGGTCTGGAAGTACGTTTCCGTGACGTCCTGATGGCATTTGCCGCAGGTTTCAAGAATATTCTGTTTGAATTCCTCGATGTCCGTGCGGGTGATGGTGTGGGCGGTATGGCAACTGCTGCAGACGGGCAGCGGCTTGTCGGTCTTGCTGACCGTGGGCGAATGAATGCTGGCCAGGAAGGTCTTCTGGATGCCTTCGTGGCACTTGCCGCAGGTGCCGGCGATATTCTTCGGATTGACGCTTGAGTCGGGGTCGCTGCTGGGCAGGGGCTGGTGGGCGGTGTGGCAATTCGTGCACATGGCCGTGACCACGAGTCCGCTTTCGAGCAGGCCCTTGCCGTGGATGCTCATCGAGTAATTCTTGACGATGTCGGTCTGGGAACTTTTGTGGCGCCTGGCCGCCTTCTCCCCCTCGCGGTGGCAGCGCCCGCAGAGTTCGGGCACGTTTTTCGGGAAGGTGGGGGAGGCGGGGTTGTCCTTCTTCATCGTGGTGTGGCCGGTGTGGCAGTCCAGGCAGCCGGGGGCGTCGGGATCGCCTTTGGCCAGCAACTGGCCGTGGATGCCTTTCTTCTGCTGCTCGACTTGATCCGCATGGCAGATCGAGCAATCCACGGCGGGGGCAACCGTTTCACAGGGACGATGCAGGGAAGGCGTGGTTCCGGTGTGACACTGGGCGCAATGCACTTTGGCGTGGGAGGAACCTGCCAAGTGCTCGGGGTTGACCGCGGCCAGCGTCTTTTTCGCGCCCTGCAGTTCCTTGTCGTGGCAGACCATGCAGTCGCGGTCGCTCACGCCCTCGTCATAGAAGACTTTTCTGATTTGGTGGGGCTGATGGCAGTCGACGCAGACCGGAATCTTGTTGGGCTCTTTCTCCCAGAGCTGGCCTTCGACGACTTTGCGGTGCACCTGTTCGATCAGCGCGTGGCACTGGGTACAGGTCTTCACCACGTTCTCCCGGTTGATGGTCGAGTCCGGGTCCGTGTGCGGCAGCACGCGGTGTGCGGTATGGCAACTGGTGCACATGGCCGTTACGGTCAGGCCCTTCTTCAACATGCCCTCGCCGTGAATGCTCTCCTCGTAGTTCTGCAGGATGTTGTGCTGGGGAATGTTGCGGGTCTTGGCCACCGGGGCGTCTTCGGCGTGGCATCCCCCGCACATCTTGGGCACGTTGATGGGATTGGACCGGGACTCGGGATTGCTCCTTGGCAGGATGTCATGGCTGCCGTGACAGGTCCAGCACTGGGGCGCCAGCGGGTCGCCTTTGGCCACGGCCTGGCCATGCAGGCTCTTGGCAAATTCCTCGGCCTGCGTGTGGCAGGCACTGCAATCCACGGGCTGCAGTTTCTCGGCGTGCGGCAGTTCGGCGATGTCGGCATGACAGGAAACGCACTGTTCCTTGGCGTGCACCGACTTCGCGAAGGCGTCCGGATTCACATAGATTGGGCGCGTCTTCCCATCGGGGAGGGTCTGGACGGCCTGCGGATCGCCGTGGCAGAAGAGGCATTCCTCGTTCTCAAGGGCGGGGGCGGACAGCGCGATCAGGCACAGGGCCGCCCATGTGAGCAGGCCGGTCGCAACTGCCTGACGCGTCATCGTTCTTTCCCCATCCTTCCTTCTTAAATGTATTGCCGTCCGGCCTTCCGCGCTTGGCAGTTGCCCAGCGGTTCCTGGCCGGACGGAAGTCTATACTATACCTTAGGCGGCTTCCGGGCAACATCGGTAAAAAAGCCCCCGCGCCGGCCGGAGCTTTACGTGAAAACTACGGAATTATCCCGCGGCTTCGTGTGGTATCATAGCATTAACTCCATCTCGCGGAGTATAATGGCCTTCCGGGTCGCGGGAAGGCCCCTTTTCTTCCCACTGAAGCAAACACAGTGTACAAAGGAATTATTGCGTGCTGAAGCTTGGCAATCTGGTTTCCGAAGCGTTGTGCCCGGCATCTTGGGCAATGACTGTGATTTTGACTGTGGGTTGCATGCTGCTGGGGCCGGCGGCCGGGGCAGCGGTCGAGGACTCCGAGTGCCTGTTTTGCCACGGCGACGTGAATTTCAATTTGAAGCTGCCCGACGGGAGTGTGAAGCGCCTTTATGTGGACGAGCAGGTCTTCAAAGCGTCCATCCACGGCAAGGAGGGGTGCACCTCGTGTCACGATGACGCCACCGAAGCGGAGCACAAGCCCGGCCTGAAGAAGGTCAATTGCAGCGGCTGTCATGAAGAGGGTGAAGCGTATGACAAGACGCCGCATGGCAAGCTGCTGAAAAGCGGCAGCAACGAGGTCAGCGGTTGTTCCGACTGCCATGGCATGCACGACATCCGGCCGCCGTCCGATCCGCTGTCGCACGTGCACAAGACGAACCAGCCGCAGACCTGCGGCAAGTGCCACTCCAATCCGAACCTGGTGAAGGGCCACCTCATCTCCGTGGCCAATCCGTCGGACAGCTACCTGAAGAGCGGGCATGCCCAGGCGATCTCGAAGGGGAACCTGAATGCGGCGGCATGCACGAACTGCCACGGTTCCCACGATCTTCTGTCTTCCGACGATCCCGAGTCAAAGGTTTACCGCAAGAACATCTCGGCGACCTGCGGGACGTGCCACCCGCAGGCATTGGAGCAATACTCGAAGAGCATTCACGGTCGGGCGCTCCAGGCGGGGATCAAGGATGCGCCGACCTGCGCGGACTGCCACGGCGAACATGATATCGAACCGCCGTCCAAGGCGACGTCCAAGGTCAACCGCCGTCAGCAGGTGGTGGCCACGTGCACGAAGTGCCATGACAACGAGAGCATCATGTACAAGTACGGGCTCGAAACGGGCCGCCAGGCGAGCTACATGGACAGCTTTCACGGCCTCGCGAGCGCGGCCGGGTCGGAGATCGTGGCCACGTGCGCGAGCTGTCATGAGAACCACCTGATCCTGCCGCCGGACGATCCCGCGTCTTCCATCGCGCTCGGCAATCTGCCGAAGACCTGCGGGAAGTGCCACGAGAATGCGGGGCCGAACTTCGCGCAGGGCAAGGTGCACATCATGCCGACGGACCCGGGCCAATGGGCGTTGGGCCTGGTGCGCCTGGCCTATATTCTTCTGATCTCCGCGGTCATCGGCGGCATGGTGTTCCACAACACGCTGTCCATGGCACGCAAGGCGCTGACGAAGTTCTCGGCGGAATTGAGCGAGCGCGGCACCTACCGCCGCTTTACGCGCGGCATGACGATTGGCCATCTCATACTCACGATCTCCTTCACGGTGCTCGCGCTGTCGGGTTTCGCCCTGCGCTATCCGGAGTCGTGGTGGGCGAGCCTTATCTTCCACGGCGAGACGGGGCTGGCGGCGCGCGGCCTGGTGCATCGCGTCGCGGCGCTGGTGCTGGTGGGCATCGCCATTGTGAACGGCTGCTTCCTGCTCTTCACGAAATCCGGCCGGCGCGAGTTGGGCTACCTGATGATGAGTTTCCGCGACCTGCGCGACGTTGTCTTCAACCTGGGGTACATGGTCGGCCTGCGCAAAGAGCCGCCCAAGTTCGATCGTTACAGCTATATTGAGAAGTTCGAGTACTGGGGCATGTGGTGGGGCACGATGCTCATGATCGCCACCGGGTTCTCGATGTGGTTCGTGAACGTATTCCTCAGGTTCCTGCCGAAGGTCGCCCTGGACGTGATAGCCCTCATCCACTTCTACGAGGCCTGGCTCGCCGTGCTGACGATCGTGGTCTGGCACTTGTACTACATGATCTTCGACCCGCACACGTACCCGATGAACTGGTCCTGGGTGACCGGCCGCATCACGATTGAGGATCTGAAGGAACGGCACCCGATCGAGTTTGAGCGCGAAGTGAAGGCCGATGCCCAAAAAGAAGAATAGACGCGCGCATCGACAGGATAACAGGATGGGGATAGGTGCCGGAGGCCGCGAAGTTACCGCGGAATGCGGAGCGCGGATGCCGTCTCGGGCGGGGGACGTTGCCTGACCGAACAGCCCGGGGAGCGAGAGGGCGATGCGCGCCGGGGGGGCTGCGGGGGCCACAATCCTATCAAATATGCTGGATGGCCAGCATATTTGATAGGATAACCAGCGTATTTGCTGGATTTTGAAGAGGAAGGGGCTGCTGGTCCCGGATCTTTCCCGTTTTTCGGCCATTTTCTGGTATGGCATGATCCTTGCGCTAAGCAGGCGGAAAATGGCTCGTGGAAACGCGAACACGGGAGATCAGGGTATGGGTAGCCGCCGCCTCGCTCCATTCGTTGTCTTGGCCCTTGCCGCGCTTGTCCTCTGTATCGGGCTGATGGGGTGCCCGACCGCGCCTGTCGCGGGTCCCGCCGCCGCCTTCAGCGCGTCCCCCGCGTCCGGCGCCGCGCCGCTCGCCGTGTCCTTCGCGGATCGCTCCGTGTCCGGCGGGCCGCCCATCACGGCCTGGGCCTGGGACTTCGGGGATGGCGCATCGAGTTCGGAGCAGCATCCCACGCACACGTACGCGGCGCCGGGGTCCTTCAGCGTTTCGCTGCGCGTCGCCACGGCCAGCGGGGAAGACACGGAGACAAAGACCGACTATATTGTCGTGGGCGCGCGGCCCGTGGCGGCTTTCCGCGCGGAACCGATTTCGGGCTTGGCCCCGCTCGCGGTCACATTCACGGATCTCTCGACGCCGGGCTCGTCGCCCATCGTTTCGTGGCTGTGGACCTTCGGGGACGGCGGCATCAGCGAGGAGCAGCACCCAACACACACGTACGCATGGGGCGGGAATTACCGGGTATCGCTCACGGTCGCCACGGCCGTGGGCGCCAACTCGATTTCGAAACTTGATTGCATCGCGGTCGCCCAAGGCCCGCGCGCGGACTTCCAGTTTTCCCCGGCCGCCGGCCCGGCGCCGCTCACGGTCACCTTCGCCGACTTGTCCGAGCCCGGCACGGCCCCCATCACGTCGTGGCTCTGGGACTTCGGCGACGGCGCATCGAGCATCGAGCCCAATCCCGTGCATACGTATGCGAATCCCGGGACCTATGCCGTCTCGTTGACGGTCGCCACCGCCGTGGGCGCGGACATGGAGACAAAGGCCGGCCTTATCACCGTCAGCGAGCGCCCCACGGCCGCGTTCACCGCCTCCCCCACTACGGGCACTGCGCCGCTGTCCGTGGTCTTCACCGACTGCTCGTTGCCCGGCACCGCGCCGATCACCGCATGGTTCTGGGTTTTCGGCGACGGCACATCGAGCACCGAACAGCACCCCACGCACACGTACACCACCGGCGGGAGTTACACAGTCTATCTGACGGTAGAATCGGAGGACGGGGCTGATACCGTCACCAAACCTTTGTTCATCGGCGTGACCCAACCCCCTACGGCGAATTTCACCGCTTCCCCCACGTCCGGCACCGCGCCGCTCGTGGTTGGTTTCACCGATACCTCTACGCCGGGGTCCGCCCCTATCACCTCCTGGCTCTGGGACTTCGGGGATGGCGCATCTGGCAGCGGTCAGCACACGGAGCACAGGTACACCCGTTCCGGCACCTTCCTCGTATCCCTGACGGTGCTCTCTATCGCAGGAGACAGTACCCGTCAGGAGCGAATCCAGGTAGTGGCCGCAAACAGGGTTTGGCGTGTTACAGCGGGTGCTGCGGTCAGTAGAGGCCAGTCGTGGGAAGACGCCCTGGGGAGCATTCAGGCGGCGGTGGATGCAGCGGCGGATGCGGGCGGCGGCGAAGTGTGGGTGGCGGCGGGAACTTACAAGTCCACCACGGATTCCATCCTGACGATGCGGCCCTCCGTGGCGATCTACGGCGGTTTTGCCGGAACGGAGGCGGCGCGTAACGACCGCGACTGGGAAACGCATCCGGCGATACTCGATGGGGAAGGCGCGCGCCGCTGCGTCCTCGGGGCGGACCGCGCCACCCTCGACGGGTTCACTGTGACGAACGGTTTTGCGGAGGGCAGCTCCGGCGGCGGCATGTACAACTTCAACGCGTCACCCACGGTCGAGCATTGCCTCTTCACCGGCAATTCGGCGGCCTGGGGCGGCGCGATGGCCAACGACATGTCCGCGGCCCCCGCAATCGACTCGTGTGCCTTCACCGGAAACAGCGCGTCTGAGTCCGGCGGCGGCATGCACAACGGCTTCTCCTCGCCCCGCGTGTCCGAATGCACGTTCTCCGAAAACACCGCTGTGGCGGGCGGCGGCCTCTCCAACTGGCACTCGCCCGGCACAATCGAAAACTGTGTTCTCTCCGGCAACATTGCCGAGGAAGCGGGCGGCGGCATATGCAACGTCTATTGTGCGCCCATCGTTGCACATTGCACATTTAACACCAACATAGCCGCGAGATTCGGCGGCGGACTCTCGAACTGGCATGCCACGGGAACGATTGAAGGGTGCACTTTCTCTGGCAATGACGCGAGTCAAGGTGGTGGCGGCGTAGCCAACGCCTATTCATCACCGGTATTCACATGCTGCGTCTTCTCAGGAAATAAGAGCAACGCCACAGGAGGGGGAATAGACAACACGGAATCTTCGCTAACCGTCAGAGAATGTGAGTTCAGGGCCAACACATCTTATTATGGGGGAGGTCTGCATTCCTATTACGGATCGATGACGGTGTCGAACTGCGAATTCAGCGACAACACGGCGACTAACGGCGGAGCCGCGGACAGCTATGAGGCAAAACCAACGATAACGGAATGCGAGTTTATTCAGAACAGAGCGTACAGCTACGGCGGTGCTTTGTCCAATGTGTACTCTGCCGCTGAGTTGCTGGGCTGTTCCTTCACCTCGAACATTTCCACGCTGGACGGTGGAGGAGTGTACAACACTGGAACCTCCAGCCAAGCAGTAACGAATTGCACTTTCACCGAGAACGCAGCGCTGAACGACGCGGGAGGGGGAATGGCGAACATCGCTGCTTCGCCGACAGTAACGATGTGCACATTCCTCAAGAACGGTGGTGGCGGCATGGCCAATCAGTACGCATCGCCAGCGATCTCTGACAGCTCATTTGTGGAGAACTTTGCCGAATACAACGGAGGCGGCCTCTTCAACTACAGTGGGTCTCCTAAACTCACAAATTGTCTCATTCTTGGCAATATCGCCCATGCGGCTGGCGCTGGGGTATACAGCGCACAGGCGTTCGTGAGAATGCTCAATTGCAGTCTTTTTGGGAACCGGGCCGGTTTTGGGGGCGGTTTGTGTCTGGATTACCGCGGCGAATCCATGCTGACGAATTGCGTTCTTTGGGGGAACACGGCCAGTGGCGAAGGGTCTGAGATCTACTCCTACTCCAGTGCTGCTACGATAACATATTCGTGTGTGCAAGGCGGCTATCCAGGCGAAGGGAACATCAGCGAAGAACCGTTGTTCGTGAGCGGGCCGAGTGGAGACGGTCGGATCCGTCCCGATTCTCCGTGCATCGACGCCGGCACCACTGTGGGCGCGCCCGATCGTGATATCCGCGGGGTTGCGCGCCCACAAGGCGGTGGTGTGGATATGGGCGCCTACGAACTCGACGACTCGGATTCGGATGGATTGAGCGACGCTTGGGAACGGTCCTGCTTTGGAGATCTATCGGCATCGCCGGACGTAGATTTGGATGGCGACAGCCTGTCGAATCTGGATGAGAGCCTCTACGGAACAGACCCTGTCCAAGATGACTCTGACGATGACGGGTTGAGCGACGGGGCAGAGGTCGCCCAAGGATGGGATCCGACATTATCGACAGTGATTCGTCGTGTTGATGCCGCCAATGTGTCGGGCGTCGAAGATGGCACTTCGTGGGCGACGGCCTTCACCACGATACAAGCGGGCGTGGACACTGTGTACTTGGCCGGGGAGGGTGAAGTCTGGGTGGCGCAGGGAACCTACACGGGCGATGGGAATAATGTCGTTATTCTTAAGCATCACGTTCATTTGTACGGGGGGTTCTCGGGAATAGAAACCACCCGAGACGAACGTGATTGGATTAGCCATTCCACGGCTATTGACGGCGAAGGCGCCCGGCGCTGCGTATACGGTGCGTCCTATGCCACACTGGATGGATTCATTCTCCAAAACGGATACGACAATCAAGGCGGGGGGATGTACAATCGCTATGCGTCACCGGCCGTGTCGCATTGTACATTCTCCGGGAATTCATCCGAATGGGGAGGTGGTATGTACAATGAGTATGCTGGACCACTTGTGTCAGAGTGCACTTTCTCCAACAATATGGCCAAGTACGGCGGCGGGGTATACAACAAATCTTCCTATCCGGTATTCTCGGAATGCGGCCTGTCTCTGAATACCGTGCTTGACTACGGCGGGGGCATGTATAACGAACAGAATTCCTCCACGACAGTGAGGCGTTGCAGCTTCTCGCGTAACACCGCTCGACGCGGCGGAGGGATGAGGAACTCGAACTCGTCTCCGTTAATATCTGCTTGCATGTTCTCTGAAAACTCGGCATCGGGTGACGACTATACCTATGGTGGCGGAATGGACAACTCGGGGGGGGCACCGGTGGTCGCCAACAGCACCTTTTGCAGGAACGTGGCCTCTGCCGGGAGGGAGAGTCATGGCGGGGGCATCTACACGTCCTCCTATTCTTCAGCCGTCATTGTGAACTGCACGATTTCGGAAAACTCAGCGGATTACGGCGGGGGCATATGTGCATACTTACAGACGACTGTACTGCAGGTAATGAATTTGATTCTCTGGAATAACACGGCAAGGAGATCTGGAGCGGAAATCTACAACTACTTTTCTTCCCATCCGCTCGTCGTCACGTACTGCTGCGTTGCCGGCGGCTACGACGGCGAGGGGAACATCGACGCGGACCCGTTGTTTGCGGATGCGGCGAATGGGGACTTTCATTTGCAGGGTGGGTCGCCGTGCATTGACATGGGGACGGCGGACGGTGCGCCGGAGGAGGATATCGAGGGGGTACCGCGTCCGCAGGGCGCGGGGGTGGATATGGGAGCGTATGAGTTCAAGGATTGATGCGGAGTGGGAGCGGAGAGGCGTTTCTTGACAGGATAACAGGATGAACGGGATAGGAAGCGTCTGGCAAGTGCACAAGCACGCCAGAGGCGCACAAGCACGGGATGTGGTTTGGGTTTCGGGGGATCAGGTCATTTGGATGCCGCCGTCGACGGGGGTGTAGGTTCCGGTGATGAATCGGCTCTGGTCGCTGGCGAGGAAGAGGACGGGTCCGGCGATATCTTCCGGCAAGCCGTTGCGGCGCAGGGGCGTCATGGCGGCGATGGCCTGTTTCTGGGGGCCGGGGATGCCGGCGGTGGCGTCCGTCAGGGTGAGTCCGGGCGCCACAGTATTGACGCGGATGCCGTGTGGCCCGAGTTCGTGGGCCAGGGACTGGACGAAGGCGTTCAGGGCGGACTTGGCGGTGCTGTGGGCGCAGAAGCCGTCGCCGGGATGCCGGGAGAGGGTGCTTGAAATCGCGATGATGCTGCCGCTCCCGCGGGTGATCATGGACGGGACGACGGCCCTGCAACAGAAGAAGGCGGCTTTGAGTTCGCCCGCGAGCTTATGCTCGAAATCCTCCCAGGGGAAATCGAGGAAGGGTGCGATGCGGAACTGGAAGCCGGCGTTGAGCACCAGAATGTCGATCGGGCCGAGTGCCTGTTCCACTTCGAGGATCATGTGTTCGGACTGGTTCCGGTCCGTGACATCGGCCTGTACAAGCAGCGCCTTGCCGCCGAGGGCGGTGATGTTCTGCACGACGGCTTCGCCCGCTTCGCGATTGTTCACGTAGTTGACCGAGACGGCCGCGCCGTGCTGGGCGAGCAGGCGGGCGATGGCCGCGCCGATGCCGCGGCTGGCGCCGGTGACCAGGGCTGTTTTACCGGTCAGCATCATTTCAGGATCCTCCCTCGGGTTGGCCATTGAATCGGGACCTCGCGGCCCCGGCGCTGATGGCGGGTATTGTAAAGAACCGTGCGGCTGCGGCGCCAGATTTGACACGCGCGGCCGCAGAATCTAACATGACACGGCCGCTCAGGAAGTGGCGGGCGCGGGTGGGAAGCGTCCGTGAGAGGCGGGCGGCGCGGTGGCGATTCTCCCCAGTGCGGCATGTCCGGGTGCGGGTGTGTCTCATGTGCCTTCGCCCGGCTGCGCCTGCGATTGAACGATTTCCGGACTGCTGAAAGGAACGGCAAGATGCATCTTCAACCCATCGATTGGGTCATCGTCATCGGCTCCCTGCTGATCTGCTTCGTCCCCTCGCTGTTTTTTGGGCGCCGCGCCGGCAAGAGCACGTCCGAGTTCTTCGTTTCCGGGCGTTCGGTGCCGTGGTGGCTGGCCGGGTTGTCGATGGTGGCCACGACGTTCAGCAGCGACACGCCCAACCTCGTGACGGACATCGTGCGGCGGCAGGGCGTGGCGGGCAAC
The DNA here is from genome assembly GCA_903837785.1 of Candidatus Hydrogenedentota bacterium. GTDB lineage: Bacteria > Hydrogenedentota > Hydrogenedentia > Hydrogenedentales > CAILVY01 > CAILVY01. The sequence continues at coordinate 12,086 of CAILVY010000170.1, read as the reverse complement.
TGGTGCTGGTGGGCGTTTGTGTTGACGGGCATCGCCACAGTGTTCTTCTACGCGCGGATGTGGCGCCGATCGGGCGTCATGACGGACCTGGAGTTCTACGAACTGCGTTATTCCGGGAAGGCGGCCAGCGTGGTGCGCGGTTTCCGGGCGGTGTATCTCGGCTTCTTCTTCAACTGCATCATCATGGCCTCGGTGAACCTGGCGGCCTGCAAGATCGCCGCCATTCTCTTCGGCATGGAACGCTGGCAGACCCTGCTGTTCGTGGGGGGATTGAACGTCATTTTTGCCACGCACTCCGGGCTGTGGGGCGTGCTGGTGATCGACATGGTTCAGTTTTTCGTCAAGATGACGGCAGTAATTGCCGCCGCATACTTCGCGTTGAAGCAGCCGCAGATCGGCGGGCTTACCGGGCTCGTGGAGAAGCTTTCGCAGCCGCACCTGGGCCCCGACGGGAAGACGATGCTGCATTATCTGAACATATTCCCGGATTTCCGCAGCAATTGGGATCTGGCGGTGGCCGTATTCATCATGCCAATCGCGGTGCAGTGGTGGGCGGTGTGGTATCCGGGCGCCGAACCGGGCGGCGGCAGTTACATTGCACAGCGCATGCTCTCGTCGAAATCGGAGAAGGACTCGCTGGGCGCGGTGCTCTTCTTCAATGTGGCGCACTACGTGCTTCGGCCGTGGCCGTGGATCCTGGTGGGCCTGTGCTCGCTGATCATTTACCCGCAGTTGTCCGACATTCAGGCGTCGTTCCCCAACCTGAATCCCAAGCTGCTGGGCCATGACATTGCCTATCCGGCCATGCTGAAGTTCCTGCCCGTGGGCTTTGTCGGCCTGATGGTGGGCGGCCTGATTGCGGCCAATTCCTCGACGATCCTGACGCATCTGAACTGGGGCGCATCCTACCTCGTGCACGACTTCTATCAGCGTTTCCTGTACAAGGGCGCGAGCGAGCGGCACTATGTGTGGGCGGGGCGCTGGGCAACCGTATTGCTGTTCGTCTGTTCGTCCGCGCTGGTGTACGGCCTGGAGACGGCGAAGGACAATTTCGACATCATCCTGCAGGTCGGCGCGGGCACGGGGCTGTTGTATCTGATCCGGTGGTTCTGGTGGCGGGTCAACGCGTGGTGCGAAGTGGTGGCCATGATCAGTTCCTTCGGCGTGTCCGTGGTCCTGCTGATCCTGAAACGGAACGGCATTGAATTCTCGACGGCGATGAGCCTGATTATCACGATCGCGTGCACGACGGTCTGCTGGCTGCTGGCCGCATTCTTCGGGCCTCAGACGGACCGCAAGACCCTGATTGATTTCTACAAGAAGGTCCGGCCCTTCGGCCCAGGATGGGCGGCCATCCGCAAAGAAGCCGGGGTCACGGACGAAGAAGCGGCCGCGACGCACGAGAACATCCCGCTCGCCCTGCTCGGCTGGGTGGCCGGCTGCACGCTGGTTTGGTCGGGCCTCTTCACGGTGGGCAATTATCTCTACGGCCGCATGATGCCCGCGGCATTGCTCCTGGGCTTGTTCATTGCGAGCATCATCGTCGTCGTGGGCGTGATCAACCGGCTGTGGTCCGGGACTTCGGCCGTCATCGAGGACTGACGCGGCGGTTAATGGCAGGGGATTGACTGCCTCCGGCGCGGGGTCATGTGTTCGGGCGGCGCATGGGCAGGAACACGGTGAAGCAGGCGCCGCCGCCGGGATTGTTTTCCGCTTCGATACGCCCGCCGTGCCGACTGACGATATTGTGGGCGATGCTCAACCCCAGTCCCATGCCGTCCGCTTTGGACGTGTAGAATGTGTCGAACATTCTGTTGCGCGTTTCCGGCGTGAAGCCGCTGCCGGTGTCCACAAAGGCAACCGCCACGCAGTCGCTGACCTGATACGTCCGGACGAGCAGTGAGCCGCCCTCGGGCATGGCCTCGAGCGCGTTGAGCCCGAGATTCAGAAACACCTGGGTGAGTTGATCGGGCCATGCGGGGATCTCAGGCAATGCCTGGGCGAATTCGGTGGCCAGTTGACATTGCCGGGCCTTCTCATGGAAGCGGATGATGTCGAAGGTTTCGGTGATCAGGGCATTCACGTCGCATTGGGACAAGCCTTGGTTCTGCGTTCGGGAGAAACGCGAAACGCCGTGGACGATTTGGGCGATGCGCGCGATCTGCGTCTGGAGCACGCCCACGCTTTCCTTGACGAAAGCGGAGGCGTTTTCTTCCGCCAGGAGGCTGATCCGGGTGGAGAGGGAGGCCAGCGGATTGCCGATCTCGTGCGCCAGGCCCGCGGCCATCACCCCGAGCGCGGCCATTCGGCTCGAACGGACGAGTTCCGCTTCGGCCTTCTTGCGCGCGTCTATGTCCCGGCACAGTGAGAGGACCATCGGCCCGCGCTTGGACTCGATGAGCATGGCGCTCATCTCGACGGCAATCTCGCCGCCGTCGCGCCCGAGATAGCCAACTTCGAGGTTGCGCACCTTCCCGCGTTCGAAGCACTTGCGGAACTCCGACACGATCCGATCGTGGTCCCGGGGCACGATCCAATCCGTCACGGGCCTGCCGAAGATCTGGGTCAAATCGCGATATCCCGCCACGCGAACGTACTCAGTGTTCGCATCCAGGACATGTCCTTTGGCATCGACCACGACAAATCCGGTGCCGGTCGTGTCAATCAAGGCGCGGTAGCGTCCGTCGCGTTCGCGCAGCGTTTCCTCGATGCGGACCCGTTCCCTGATTTCCTGCAACAGTTGCACCCGTTCTTCCCGCAGGTCAGCCTGGGCGTTCGCCACATTCACGAGGGCAAAGTACAGGGCGAGCAGGATGAGGGCAAAGCCAACACTGATGCTGAAGGGCTGAAACGCAAGTTCAAGATAGGGGACCTTCTTGAACATGCCGGGGTACATGACGTCAAACATGCCGTAGAGGTGGTAACTGACGATCAGAAGCACACCCACGCCGATACACAAGCGCACCGAAATCACCCGAACCACCCGAAACACCACGTAAAACGGCTGGATGACGAGAAGAAAGATCGCACAAATTGTCATGAAATGGGAGTAGGCATGCGAAATCAGGCCGATGGACTCAAGATACTCGGAGAACAACTCGACGCCGAGCCCGACGCCCACGGCCCCCAGTGCCAGCATCGCGACCCGGGGCCCGGAGAAACGTCTTATCCGCGCATTCTCATCCAATGACGCCATTGCAGCCTAGCTTTCCGTTGCCATAGCCATCGTCCGAGCGTGGCGTCTGGCCTGATACGCTGGAGCATAACGTCCGCCCCCCCGCGCATGCAAAGCGGTCCGCTGAACGCCGGTGGCGGTCAGAGGTCCGGACTGGCGTCCGTTTTGGCGGGGTCGGGCGCGGGTGGAGTTCTTGGGCTTGACAATGCCTACACATGTAGTCTATAATCCGAACATGTAGGCAATCGATGGAGGCTGTGCGCAATGGAAGATAAAGGCCGCGTGGGGCCCGGGCCCCGGCTCTCGGAGATGGAATGGGAAGTCATGAAGCCGCTGTGGGAACACGGGCCGCTTGCGGCGCGGGACATCTACAGCAAGGTGCCCGATGAGTTTGGCTGGGCGTACAAGACCGTGAAGACGATGCTGGCCCGGCTCGTGAAGAAGGGGGCGATTGCCTACGATCAGATTGGGAATTCCTATCTGTATCGGGCCGAGTATACGCGGGCGGAGATGGCGCGCGAGGCGACCGGGACGTTTATTCAGCGGGTATTCGACGGCGCGCTGACGCCCTTTTTCGCGCAATTCGTTGAGAACGTGAGTGCGGAGGAGCTTCAGGTGCTCCGGCGTGAGTTGGAGCGGTTGAACCGGGAAACCTCGGGCAAGCGGAGGCCGTAATCATGGGCTGGGGAGCGTCTGGGTGGCAGTGGTTTGCCCAAGGGTGGGCAGCGTGGATGATGGGCATTGCGTGGCAGGTGGCGGTACTTGCCGGGATCGTCTGGGCGGCATCGAAGCTGCTGCCCAAAACCAGCGCCGCGTTCCGCTATGGACTCTGGCTCTTGGTTTTCGTGAAGCTCGTGGTTCCACCCAGTCTCGCGGTCCCATGGTCGGTCGCCAACCTCTTCTCTTACGCGTACGTAAGTGCGGGCATGCCCATCGCGCCGCCGTGGCCCGCGCCTGTGCCGAGATTGCCGCGCGCTTCGGCGCCCGTGCATCCGGGCGCTCCTTTGGCCGCCCGGATTCCCGAGACGGCGGCGTCTTTTCCGGAAGACGTGGTGGCACTCCCGGAAAATTCGTTCTCGTCTTCACCCCCTATCCCGGAATCAGCACGTGACGCCGTGGACACTGCGCCGTTTCATCGGGTTGCACGATTGGCCCTGATCGTTTGGGCGGCCGTGGGGCTGTCAATGATGATCATGATGGCCGTCCAATTCCGCCGTTACAGCAGGCGCGTCATGGAGAATTCCGTCCCGTTGCAGGGGCCGTTGCTTGCCATAGCGCAAGCGCAGGCGGAACGCCTGGGGCTACGCCGCCATTTCGAGATTCGGTCCACGCCGCAGCTCCGTGTTCCGGCGGTGTTGCTGCTGCGGTGTCCGGTGGTGCTGGTTCCGGATGGGTTGATCGAGGCATTGACGCACGAGCAAATCAAAGATCTTTTGTGTCATGAATTGGCGCATGTGAAACGCCGCGATATTGAATTGGGCTGGGTGGCGTCATTGTTGTTGTGCATCTACTGGTTCCATCCGGCCGTATGGCTGGCCAACCTGAACTTGAGGAGGGAACGGGAAATGGCGTGCGATGACAAAGTGCTTTACATTACCCGTCAAGAGGGCAGAACCTACGCCGCGACCATTTTGCGCGTGGCGGAAGCGTTTGACGGCGGCGTCCCGGCCGGAGCCGGCTTGCTCGGCCTGCTCGAGATTGCCGACAACCTGCTGCAGCGGATCCGTTCGGTATCAGACCTGGGGCGGCCGAGGCGCGTGACGAAGCGTGCCGTGGCGCTGCTGCTGCTGCTCTCAGCACTGCTGCTGCCCATGGGCATCTGGACTACTGCCTCCGCCGCGGATGCGGCGGAGTCCATCAACGCGGAAATCGAACGGAGTTATGCTCCGGCCAGCGCCGAAGTGAAGGATTTTGTCCGATGGACCGCGGAACATTTTGGGCCGCAGGGTCTCTGGCTGCCGGAAGATGCGTTTGCGAAGCTTTCCGCAGAAGAGCGTGCGGCCAAGCTGAAGGGTCTGAGGGAGGCTCTGGAAGGGGCGGATGCCCTGAACGCTTACAGCGCCATCGCCGAGGCCGGCGCCTTGCGAGCACCGGAATTGCTGCCGGGCCTCGTGAAAGTGGCGTGGCACATGCAGGAGGGCGGACAGGACAACCGCTCGAAATGGATGGCCGTCGTTGCGTTGGGCCGAATCGGCGACAAGCGGGCGGTCCCGGTGCTTGTGCCGCTGCTGGATCATTACAACAAGAACGTTCGCCTCTGGGCGCAGGCGTCGCTGGTGCGTCTGAGCGGGCAATCGTTCGGCGCGGACAAGGCGGCGTGGACAAAGTGGGCCAATGCGGCCGGGCCGGATTCCGCCATTGCGCCGGCCGTTCTCGAATGGGCGTCCCGCCAATCGGAAGAACGGATGAAGAACAATACGGCGCAGGAATCGCCCAAGAGCGCAGAGGGCGGAGCGGCAATTGAACAGGAAATTCAGGAGCACTATTTGAAGGCGGATGCGGATGTGCAGGAGTACATTCGTTGGACGGCCAGTACTTTCGGGCGAGGCGGAACCTTGTGGAAGGCGGCGAACACGTTTGACAGATTGAGTCCTGAAGAACGGGAGAAGAAGGTTCTCTATACGGAGGAAGTCCTGAAAAGCGATTACGGCCGTCATCTCTGCACGGCCTTGGCGGATGCGGGGGCGCTCAAAGACAAGCGCCTGTTGCCCGGGGTCATCAAGGCGGCGGCGTATCACCGCGACGACAGCGATTATGACTGCCGTGCCAAGTGGATGGCCGTGGCGGCGCTCGGACGGCTGGATGATGAGTCGGGCGTTCCGGTGCTCGTGCCGCTGGTGGACCACGGCAACCAGAACACGCGCATGTGGGCGCGCGCGTCGCTCGTGCGGCTCACGGGCCAGAACTTCGGCGTGGACAAGCAGGCGTGGGCGAAGTGGTGGAATGATGGGGGCAAACAGCCGCCAATCGATGTGACGCAGCTCAAGCCTTGGACGCCGCCGGGCGACAGTCAGGCGGCTTCTCCCGGGACCCTTCAGCTTTCGGAATCGGTTCCCGAGGGCGCAAAAGGGCCGCAGAACGGCTATCTCCGTTTTGACGGCACGGACGATCTTATCCACTTCCCGTCCATGCCCGCGCTCGACCTCAACAACGATTTCAGTGTTTCGGCGTGGGCCAATGTGGCGCCGGAATGTGGCGAGTCGCCGCTGTACATCCGCGGCGATCAGCAGCGCGCGCACGATCCATGCCAGCTTCTGGTGAATGACAACAGGATGAATTTTCTGATGTTCGGCGGGAGCGGGGGAGAAGAGGGCAAAGTCATCACGGGCTCGCCGCTCGAATCGGGTTGGCACTTGTGGACGGGCGTGTGCGACGGCAAGGCCCGGAAGCTGCTGCTCTACAAGGACGGCAAGTTGGCGGCGGAGGCCGCGGCGCCGCCCTCCGTTCAGTATCCGACCTCGGGAATGTACAACGAGATCGGGTCGATTGACAGCGGCGCCTGGGGCGGCTGGGGATTCTACAAGGGCGCCATTGATCAAGTGAGCGTGTGGCGGGTGGCCCGCACGGCCGGCGACATCCAGGCGGAGTTCAAGAACGGACTACGCGGCGACGAAGAAGGGCTCGTGGCCTTGTGGAACTTCGACGAAGAGGGGCAGGAGGTGCTTGATGCAAGCGCGTCCAAGTGCAACACGACACTGGGCCGTACGGCGGGCGTTGACCCGAGCGATCCGGCCCGATCGCGCTTGAACCCGGGCAAGTGACGCGGCAGAGGTTTCGACGGAATTCGAGGGAAGCGTTATCGCGTGGGCAATGCCTCCGTGATCTCGCGTTGGCGAAGGAGCATCCGGGCTCCTTCGCCCGCGAGCCAGAGGTAGTGATCGGACGGCAAGCCGTCGTAGGTTACGAAGTGTGCCTGTGTGGGCGGAGTGTCGCTGACTTTGAAGATGGCGGTGCCCTCGTCCACCTCATCGAACATGGCCACATAGCCCATGTCGAGCCCGAGTTGGGCGGCGGTCTGGAATTGTCTCCAGAAGAACTTGCCGCCCTGGCGCGGGATATTCGATTGGCCCGCCGGCAATCGCTGCAGATTGTCCCAACTGAACCCAGGGTAGAAGACGGGAATGTAGAGCATGCCCGTACGGCGCGCTTCTTCTATGTCCTCTTTCCAGTATCCGGTGGAGGCCCATTTGCCCCCTGTGGCGTCGAGTGAATAGTTGCCGACATTCCACGGGCTGATGGCGTCGAAGCGGCGCAGGAAGGGCGCCCAGCCCGGTTCCTTCTCCGTGCGCCATTCCCATTCGCAGCCGCCCGCCAGGAAGACGCCGTATTTCGGATCGTTCTTGAAGAAATCGATGAGGCGGTTGGCGAGGTCCGGAGTGATGTTTTGCCCGCGATAGAATCCCCAAAGCATCAGAACCGGTTTCCCGCCGTGATGTAGATAGCGGGGGTTGTTGGGGATTCCCGCGTCTGTGAGCCGTTTCCATTCCGACGTCATGACGTCAAAGAGCGCCTGCTGCGGCATGGCGGCCATGTCGAACGCCAGCGCCCAGACGCGTCCGGTCTGTTGCGCGGCGCGGCGCACATTTTCAAGTACCCGCATCCGCGAGGGGTAGCGGTTCTCGTTGGGGCCGCCGGGCAGATCCACGACGAAGTGCTGGAGCCACACGCCGTGTATTCCGTAGCTGGCCATCCACTCGAAATGGCGCTGCACGGTTTTCGGGTGTTCCGCGCTGAAGAGTGCGGCGGGACTTCCATCCGGATGGGTGAAGCCTGGCGCGGGGAAGCGCTCTTCGGGCGTGCATTCCGACATCTCCGGCCACATTTCGAACGTGAGCGTTTCCGGGGCAATGCGCATCGGATCGCCGCTCCAATGAATCCAGCCCATGTCCGCACGGTCTTTCGGGCATCGGAACCACCCCTGATAACCGCACAGGATTTTGCCGCGGAGCGTTGATGCATCGAGCGGCTGCGCAATGACGGCCGCCGGCGCGGGAAAGAGGCCGGAGACAAGGCACATTGCCAACAGGGAAGTGCGGCACACGCGGGATGAGGACATGAATACGACTGCCTTTCCATGGGTGTGTAGTGTTCGATCTCTTGAGGCAGGACGCGCGGCCGTCGATTTCTGGAAGCCTTTCGGGCGACTTCCGCCGCCGGGGAAACCCCATGCGCTACTCACGAGGCTTGATAATAACCTCCACTTTGCCCGCGAGCAGATCGCGGAATCGCTCGGCGTCCGTGCTGTCACCGACGATGCTGCCGTAGTGCATGGGGATGGCGATCTTGGGCCGGATATCCAGTGCGGCGCGCGCGGCCTCCTCGGCGGTCATGACGTACGTTCCGGACACGGGGAGCAGCGCGATGTCTGCGCGGATATTCTTCATCTCGGGGATATGGTCCGTGTCTCCGGCGTGGTAGATCCGGACCTGATTCATCGTGATGATGTAGCCGACCCAGCCGTTCTTCCGGGGGTGAAAGTCCTTGTTGATGTTGTAGGCGGGCACGGCCTCGATCTCGATGCCGTCAATACGGAGTGTCTCTCCGGCCCGAATGGGTCGCTTGTTCCCGGTCAACTTTTTCAGGCAGTCCTCCGGCGCAACGACAATCGTGTCTTTTCCCCGGGCTTTCTTCAGATCGTCCGGCGAGCAATGATCGAAATGTTCGTGGGTGATGCAGATGATGTCGGCCCTGTGTTCCTCCTTGAGTTCGTAGGGGTCGATGCAAATGACCTTGTCTCCGGCCAGCCTGAAACAGTCGTGTCCCAGCCAATGGATGTTGTTCTCGGCAAATGCTTTCACGGGATGCCCTCCTGAACCGGTTGCGCCTGATGAACTCTTGCCTGTTCTCTAAACACCGCCCAAAGGGGATTTCATGCAGAATCGATATCAGGGGGGCGCCGGTCCTCGTTCTTCGCCGGATGGAGTATTTGGTTCAGAATCCGGCACAGCTCTTGCACGCGAACCGGTTTTGTCAGGATTTCCGCGATGCCTGCCGCTTGCGCCGCCTGTTGCACAGTAACATTGCCATGGCCGGTCACAAGGATGATGGGGATATCGGGCCGTATCTCGCGGCAGAGGGCGGCCAGGCTCACGCCGGTGAGTCCGGGCATCGTGTGGTCCGTAATGATCACACTGAAGGATTCCGGGCTGGCGCGCAGGCATTCCACGGCACGGCGGGCGTCGGTGAAGGAGCTGACGCGGTAACCGGCGCGCTCCAATTGAGCGCGGGTCGGGTTCAGCACCGCGAATTCATCATCGATCAGCAGGATGCCTTCCCCCTGGCCCGGCTCGATATTGTTGTTGTCGTCGGGAATCTCCTCGGGTTGCAGTGTGACCGGAAGGTAGATCCGGAATTGGGCGCCCTTGCCCACCTCACTGTCCACGAAAATGGCCCCGCCGCTGTTTTCGACAATTGCATGCACGGTCGCGAGGCCCAGTCCCGTCCCTTCGCCGACGCCTTTGGTTGTGTAGTAGGGGTCGAAGATTCTCTGCATCGTCTCGCTGTCCATGCCTTGCCCCGTGTCGCTCACGCTGAGACAAATGTAATCGCCGTCCTCGAGCCGATCGGCATTGCCGTTCCCCTCTGAACCCGCGATGGTTACAGCGTGCAGCCCCACGCGCAGTTCGCCGTTTTGTGTTCCGATCGCCTGCCACGCATTCGTCACGAGGTTCATGACCACTTGATGCAACTGCGTCGAGTCAATCATCACGGCGGGACAGTCCGAATCGATGTCGGTCTCGATGCGGATAGAGGAGGGCACGGCGCTGCGGACGAGGATCATGGCCTCCTCGACGGTTTTCGCGGGACGAATCGGGGTGGGCCGCTGCTGCGCCTGCCTGCTGAAGGCCAACATTTGCTGGACGATATCCCGGGCGCGCCGGCTCGCCGTGAGTACCTCGCCGATGTACTCATGCACGGGGTGTTCCGGGGGCAAGTCCATATGCGCCAGATCCGCGTAGCCGATGATGGCCGCGAGGATATTGTTGAAATCGTGGGCGATTCCGCCGGCCATGCGGCCGATGGCTTCCATTTTTTGCGCCTGCCGGAGCTGGCGTTCGAGCTGGGCCTCATGCGATATGTCGCGGCTGATCAGCACGTGATGCGTAATGGCCCCGGCGTTGTCGAGGACTGGGGCGATGCTCACCTCCTCCTCGTAATTGGCGCCATCCTTGCGGCGCTGCGTGATTTGTCCCCGCCAGCATTCCCCACGTTCCACGGTTTCGCGGATTTGTTCATAGAATGCGCCGTCATGCCTGTTGCTTCGCAGCAGTGCGATGTCTTTGCCTATCACTTCGTCGAGTTCATAGCCGGAGATGCGCTCGAAGGCCGGGTTGGCGTACAAAATGGCATGCTGCGTGTCCGTGATGATGATTCCCTCGTCCGCCTGGTTCAGCGCGCGCCAAAGCAGACGTAACTGCTGCTCGGTCTGGCGCCGCTCGGTCTCATCCACGACCACCCCGTCAATATACCGTTCGCCCGTTTCCTCATCCTCGACAAGGGAGGCGGTCAGGGCCACCCAGATGGGCTCGCCGTGGCATTTCCTGAGCGCGACGGCTTCCCCGAAGATCCTTCGACGTTCGAGCAGCGTCTTGAGGATTCGATCCCGGCAATCCTGGGAGACGAAGAACTCGTCCGCGCGCCGTTGCAGGAATTCCTCCACGGAGGCATAGCCGAACATTTCGGCCGTGGCACGATTGATCAGCAGGAAACGCCCGCCCCGTTGGAGGCTGGAGCGGAAGACACCCACCGGCAGGCCTTCAACATAGCGTCGAAACGCCGCGTCCTTCGTGCGCAACTGGAGTTGGAGGCTCAACAGGCGCTGAAGCTGCCGCCAGACGAGCAGATAGACGAGGATTGCCGTAATGGCCACATAGAACCAGCCCTTGTACGTGGAGAGCACGGTGAGCCGCCCGATATCGGGCACGAGCATGGCAAGGATGCGATCGGAGGCGATAATCCAGATCGCGCCAAAGAGGGCGTAGATCAAGGCAATTCTGAGGGCCGGGCGGCGACTTCCACCCTCCCGGGGACTGAACTCTGGCGGCTTCCGCTTGGGCATGCTACGCGCATCTCTCATGTTGGCGATGGACAGCATAGTTGAAACGAGGGTATCAGGCAAGATTTGAGCAGGGGGAGTTTTGAGGAGGAAGAGGGGCCACTTGCCAGGAAGCGGCGTTCCTGCTATTCTGAGCTACGATGCTGTTACGACGTTTCGACACGTCGCGCGAGGGGTGCGAGAAAGAGGAGGTTGTAGCGTGAAGGCTGTTTTCCACTTCGGGGGGAGTATCTCAAGTATTCGACAGAGCGGCTTCATTATTCCCGTGTTGATACTCCTGCCAGTCGTTGCCTGTTCTTTCGGTTCATGCTATGCGGAGGGCGACGAATGTCTGCCGGACAGCTTATTCACCCAGTTGCCGTCCGCATGCACGATGGGTTGTTCGTGGTCATGCAGTGACGAAGGGTGGGACGTTACAGTCTTCGAGAACTTCTTCGGGCTTTCGTCGCCGATCTCGGCGCTTCGGTTTTGGGGAATGACCACGGACGACATGCTTCAGTGGTGCGATCGAACGCCGAATACGTTCGCGGTAGCCTTCTACGAGGATGACGGAGGAGTACCGGGCGCGGTCGTGTGGAATGAAGTAGTGATTCCTGAGAGTCCCGTACCGGGCGTATTTGATGTAACGCTCGCATCTCCCGTATCGCTGAGTAATGGCTGGTTTTCTGTTCAAGGTATTGGCGATGCAGATTGCATGTTCTGGTGGGCTTCTTCGGATCAGGGGGATAACCTGTCCGGGAGAATCATGGATGGCCCCATAGACATGGGGGATACGAATCTTAGTTTTTGCCTGGCAAGTTCGGTGGGCGAAGGCGAGGGCGAGGGCGAAGGCGAAGGCGAAGGCGAAGGCGAAGG
>CAILVY010000169.1 GCA_903837785.1 Candidatus Hydrogenedentota bacterium | reverse complement strand
CGATTCAACAAGAACTGAGACGTCGGGCGGCAAGTCGTGTCAGCCCAGAGGAGAGCCGGCGCGCAGAGGAGGCAGGAAGTCAAAGTGCGCTGAAGATGGAACAGGGGTTGATTCAACAAGAACTGAGACGCCGGGCAACACTCCATGTCAGATCTAAGGAAAGCCGTTGGGCAAACGAAGATCTTGTAGAGCGAAAACATCCATAAGGAAGACGGAGATTCACCTCCAATTCCGCACTTCTTGTTCTCGTCTTCTTCCTGCGACCTATGCCTTCGAGAACGCTGTAATCAACGTACGAGCACCCTTTACGCTCACGGCGCGGCCTACCAGATCTTCCATTCTTCGCGGTAGGGCCGGGTGGTCATCGCCTGCGCTTCGTCGTCGCCGGTGATGGTTTCGGCCTTCGGATCCCAGTTGATGACCCGCTTGGTTCGCGCAGCGATGTTGACCATGTGCGCGATTGTGTCGCAACGGATGGCCATCTCGACCGGGCAGACGGTTTCCTTTCTGGATTTCACGCAATCGATGAAGTTGCGTACGTGCCCCTTGGATTCATAGACGCGCTCATCGCCCGGCTTCAGCTCCTGCTTCCACAAGGCCTGGTTGCTGGAGTAGAACGTGCCGAACTTGAAGTCGCCGATCCAGCCCTCGGTTCCGTGGAATACGACGCCGTCCCCGTCCTGCCATTTCTGGGTGTAGTACTTCTTCACGAGGGGCTTGGCTGTCATCATGTCCATCATGTGCAGCTTCACGCCGTTTTCGTAGTCGCACTGGATGTCCCAGCGCTCCAGCGTCCGGAATATCCCTTCACTCGGCACGCTGCCGGTCCCCTCGTAGCGGATCGGACTCGTGTGGTCGGTCCTGTTGCCCCATTGCGCGATGCCGAGCGGATGAATGGCGCACCCCGCCACAAAGCCCAGCGAAGTCTCCGGGCAGTGATACCCGCCCCAGGGCGTGCAGCGATCCACGGTGTACGGAACCATGGGCGACGGCCCCTGCCAGACGTTGAAATCCAGATCCTCCGGAACCGGCACCTCTTCCGTCGACCCGTAGGGCGCGACGTGATACTGTTTCGTGTCGTTCTGGACGTTGCGGCACCAGACGTCAATCCGCTTCAATTCGCCGATGTACCCGTTCCGGACCAGTTCAACCATTTTCGGATACGACGACTCCGATCGATACTGCGTGCCGAACTGGAACACCCGCTTGTTCTCACTGACCGCGCTTCGCAACAGCTTGGCCTGGCCCAGATCCAGGGTCAGCGGCTTCTGGCAGTATATGTCCTTGCCGCTGCGCGCCGCGGCGATCGACATGGGCGTATGCCAGTTGTCGTGCGCGCCGATGAAGACAGCGTCCACGTCCGGAAGCGCGATCACCTGACGGAAATCGTCATACACCTTGGTCGTGCCGGCCGCGCCGTAATGCGTGTTGAGTGCCTCCGCCATCGCAACGCGCCGCGACTTGTAGGCGTCGCAAACGGCGACGATCCGGACATCCTCCATCTGCGTCAGCCAGTTCTTGTGGTAATTGCCGATGTTGCCGCAGCCGATCAGCGCAACGTTCACGCGCTTGCTCGGCGCATCCGCGCCGAACGCGCTTCCGGGAATGATCGTCGGGACGGCGATGACCGCCGAAACCGCGAGTCCGCGCTGCATGAATTCGCGTCTGCTGAGGTGCTTCTTCTTCATGGCAAAGTTCCTCCATTGCCGGGTCCAGGATGCCGCCCACGCACACCGGCGAAAAGAATACACGTCCGTCCGGCCCACGACAAACCGGCGCTTGGCTCCGTGTGAGGACGTATTGCCGCACACGGAGCCACAACGTTCAATCCCGCCCGTGCTGCATGCGCGCATCGCGCCGAAGCCCGCAGACAGGGAAGCGCCGGAATCTACAGGCTCCATCCTTCGCGGTAGGCCTGGCGGACGTAGCCGTTGGCGTCTTTGTTATTGGTAACCTCCATCTTGGCGCCGTCCCACACCAGCCGCTGGTTGGGGAAGCGCACCGCGAGATTGCCCATGAGCACCAGTTCGGAGAGGGGGCCCGAATTGTCGAAATTGGAACAGGCCGGCTCGCCGCCCTTGCATGCGCGCACCCAATCGGCTTCGTGGCCTTCGAGACTGCCCGGAATGCGCGGAATGCTCGGCGCCGGCGGCGTGAAGTCTTTCATGCGCGCCTCGGGGAGCAGCTTGGGGCTCCGTCCGTAGCAGCCCGCCATCAACAGACCCTTGTCGCCGATGAACAGCAGTCCGCCGTCGTCGTCGCCCATTTCCTGGCCGTCTTCGAGTTCCGCGGGCCGCGGCGGCATGAGCCCGCCGTCCCACCACGTCAGTTTCACTTCCGGCATCCCTTCCCGTTCGGGGAATCTGTAGCGGACGATTGACGAGCGCGGATACTGTTCGTTCTTCGGTTTCGTTTCCTTCCAGAAACCTTCCCAGTACGTCGAAATGTTGCCCTCGACACTGGCCGGATATGTCAGTTTGAGCGCCCAGTAGGCGGAGTCGAGGATGTGGCAGCCCAGATCGCCAAGCGATCCCGTCCCGAAATCCCACCACGCGCGCCAGCTTTGCGGCAGATAGTCCGGATGATACGGACGCGCCGGCGCCGGGCCCAGCCACAGATCCCAATTCAGCGTGTCCGGCACGGGCGGCGTGTCCTTGGGGCGGTCGCCTTCGATGCCCTGCGGCCACACCGGCCGGTTCGTCCAGGCATGCACCTCGCGGACGTCGCCGATGACGCCGCTCCAGATCCATTCGCAGATCGATCGGGTGGTGTCGCCGGAGCGCCCCTGGTTCCCCATCTGCGTGACCACCTTGTGCTCGCGGGCGGCCTCCGTGAGCGCGCGCGCCTCCACCACGGAGTGCGCCATGGGCTTCTGCACGTAGACGTGCTTGCCCGCCTTGATGGCGGCCATCGCGATCACCGCGTGCGTGTGATCGGGCGTCGCCACGATCACCGCGTCGATGTCCTTCTGCTTCTCCAGCATCTCGCGGTAATCCACGTACCGCTTCGCCTTCGGATAGCGGTCGTAGACCTTGGCCGAATACTTCTGGTCCACATCGCACAGCGCCACGATGTTTTCCTCGGCGCATTTCCCCAGGTTGCTCTTGCCCATGCCGCCCACGCCCACGCCTGCGATGTTGAGCTTCTCATTCGGCGAGGCCCCGCTGGCGCCGATGAAGAATCCATGCGGAAGCACGGAAACCGCCGCCACCCCGGCCGTCCTCTTGATGAATTCACGCCGCGGAATACCCGCTTTCGCACCCTTCGCCGTTCCATTGTCCTTCATGATGAGTCTCCCTCTTTAGTGCTCCATGGACTTTCGCCCAGTATAGCCCAATCCCCGCCGGCCAGTCACCGACGGCAGCCTGGAAGCGCGGGGCAAGACGGGGTCCCGGCCGAAAAGCCGCAAGCGCGCGAAAATCCGATGCGCCCGTCGCGCCGGCGGCAGCGACGTGGAGAGGCAGGACCATGTACAATGGCGCCAACTTGGAGGGAAGAACACATGCGTGCTTTCACGTGCCTCTTGCTTTCCGTGGGACTGCTCCTCTGCCAGCAGGAGGCGAACAGTCAGAGCGTGGCCTCCCCGCCGGCCAGGCACGGCGCACCGGAAACCGTCCTGACGCTCGAACCAGGCCCCGGCAATCCCCGGAATTCAGAAGGCGCCTTTGTGCGGCTTCGCGACGGACGCATTCTCTTCGCCTATACACATTTCACGGGAACCGCATCCGATGCGGGCACGGCGCATATCGCGGGACGATTCTCGTCGGACAATGGCGCGACCTGGACCCGGGAGGATCAAATCATCCTGCCCAACGAAGGGCAGCAGAACACGATGTCGGTCTCGCTGTTGCGGCTGGCAGGCGGTCCGATTGCCTTGTTCTATCTTCGCAAGAATTCGGATCTTGACTGCCGTCCGTATCTGCGGATTTCAACCGACGACGCGAAGACCTGGAGTGAACCCCGCCTCTGCATCGACGCCCTGGGATACTTCGTCGTGAACAATGACCGGGTGATTCAGCTTTCCAGCGGACGGCTCGTGATTCCCGCAGCGCGGCATAGTATGCCCGGGGAGAAGTTTGTCCATCGGGCGCAGGCGCTCTGCTACTGGTCGGATGACGACGGGAAGACGTGGCGGCAAAGCGAGACTGTCCTCGAGGCACCGCCCGAATCCAAGACGGGTTTGCAGGAGCCGGGCATCGTCGAACTGCATGACGGCCGCATCATGATGTTGTGCCGCACGGATCTCGGGTGCCAACTACGCTCCTGGTCGTCTGACGGAGGAAACACCTGGTCCCCCGTCGAACAGACCGGCATTCTTTCACCGGTCTCCCCGGCAACCTGCAAACGCATCCCAAAGAGCAACAGCCTCCTGCTTGTGTGGAACGATCATGCAACGGTCCCCGAAGCCCTCAAAGACAAACGAACGCCCTTGTCCGTTGCCGTTTCAGAGGACGACGGCCGCTCCTGGCAGCACGTAAAGAACATCGAAACCAATCCCGACGGCTGGTTCTGCTATACCGCCATCGAATTCGTTGAGGATGATTGCGTGTTGCTCGGGTATTGCGCCGGGGACAAGAGCGTGGGCGGACTGAATCGCACGCGTGTCATGCGAATTCCCGTCGGATGGTTGCACGAATAGTTGCCGGTTGGTTGATTTCAGTATTTCCGGGTATACTCCCACTCAGCAGGGAGTAAACAGACTGTTGGAACTACAGTGCTCGCTGTCTTCCGGGAGGGTTTTGGCGCGCCGACAGGGGAGACGGCGATCGGGTGCGACTTCCGAGGGCCGGGATCATGATCGAACTCAGGTGTCCGGTATGCAACCACATCCTGCGTATCGACGACCGATTCGCGGGGAAACAGGGGCAATGCAAGCACTGCCATGGTGTGGTCTTGGTGCCGGATTGCGCTCAGGAGGCCGGGACCCAATCCACCTCGCTAGCCTCCCTCCTGGAAGAGCCGCCCGGCGCCGTGCCTGCACGAACGGCGCCGGTTACTGTCGAAGCTGACCCCGGTGCGGTTGTCGCGCCCGTGCAGTTCAAGAGGCTGGGTTGCCTGTTTTGGCTGCTGGTTCTCTTCCTGACACCGGCGGCATTGGTGTGGGCAATCATCCTTCCCTCCGGCCATCCGCAGAAGAAGATGGGCATTATCGTGTCGAGTGCGGTCATCCTGCTTTCGCTGTTGCTGCTTGCGGCGCTCATATTGGCCCCGTTCTTGCTCCTCTACGTTGCGCGGGATGGAGCGGGTACTGCGGGAGGCGCAGGCACATCGGCGCTCACCATGGAGCCCGCCGATTTGGCTCTGAAGAGCCCGCCACAGGAATATGGGACGCTGACATTGCGGAACGCCCCGGCCGATACGTCGGGCTACACGTGGCGCTCCAGTGACGAGCAGATTGCCAAGGTGCTCGGGCATGACAAAAGCGCCATGGTCTACGGCATGAACCCCGGCACCGCAACCGTTACGGCGGAAGGAATCATGAACGGCAAGACGGCGACCGCCACGGTAACCGTTACGCCGTATACACCCGAGGAACTGCGCAAGCTCGGCATGGTCCCGTTTGAACCGGACGCTTACGCAAAGGCGGGGATCCCGGCCCGGGAGGGACTTCAGATGACCGAAGTTCGTTCCGGTGAATACCGGCCGTTCGGCGCCATGGCCAACTACTCCAACGAACAGTTCCAGACCTTCTGTGGCCACATCGACGAAGACTACTCGGCCCTGGCCAACTACTTTTATCAGGCGTTGCCAGGAGCCGGCTGGCAGATAACCTACTCCGCCTACACCGATCCCCCGAAAGCCGTATGCTACATCGAGGCAACCAAGGGCGACCGCATCCTGAATCTCAGCACGACCCACCTGCCCCGCGAAGGAGGCCTTCCCGGCGCCACGCGCGTTGTGGCAATTCTGGGCAATAGTCAGCCGAAAATCCCCGAACAAATCCCTGACCCGCCACAGCCGTAGCCGGAACAGGTCTTTTCGCGTCCGACCACCACCCGAATGGACACGCCGATTCCAAAGAGGGGCTTTCTCTGTGCGATTCGTGCCTTTGTGTGAGAACCTTTCCCACGCAGCGATATGGAGTTAGCAGAGACCCGGCACCTACGGACGCCCCACTTTCGCCAATCCGTCTTCAGGAGTTGAACGACGCGATCCACCGCCCGTCAATGCCGGGCGGCGCACGCTCCATCGTCATTCCCGCGACGCGTGATTCCCTATCCCCGTGCGCTCCGTGGCCTCCGTGGTAGAACCTCTCCGCCCCCTTTGGGCCTCGTTCCCAAAATGCATTTGGGAACGCCCTTTTCCCCGAAGCTCTGCTTCGCCAAGACCATCCCTCGCCCCGGCTGCATAGATCGTCCTCACATGCCACTACGTGCAAACCATGTACCCGGTTCAGACCGTCCCAAATCCCCTCGCTTGGTGCACCGCCAGCCCATCCTGCCAAGAGAAGCATAAGAACGAAGACTCAGCGGCGTATAGCTGACCTCCGCATCGCGCCGTGAAGGTGCAACGCATCTCTCCCCGGTAGATTGTGATCTCTTCAGGCGGATGGACGCAATGACGGAGGCTTGCGCCGACCACGAATAGGTAGCTGTCTCCGATTTGCCCCGATTTGCCGGCACCGCGGTACTCACGAATGAAGATACCATTCATCGAGAGTTGACCGGAACGCACCTGGGATATACGATCAAAATCGCAAAGCCTCGGCGGGGTTTGGGATGAGTTCGCCACCCTCCATTTTGTGCCGCAAATCTGCGTTCCAAAGGCGTTATTAAGACACCATATAGACATTGTTCGGCGTCCACAAGATGGAGTCCTGAAACATGAAGTTTGAGCTCGACCGGCTGCCCTCAGTCCCGTTATAGAGATTCGAACTCCTCGGGGCAACTGTCTATTGTCTCCGGGGCGTGAAGCGCTTTCGACCATTCTTGCTGGTCATCTCTTCTTTGTATGGCTTCGTAGAAACCCACGCTCGATTCTTGGGTTATGCTAACATCCTTCCGGCGTGAAAAATCACGACCCTCGGGCGCTCCGCGCAGGGGGTGGATTCAAGATCTAAGTGCACGGCGGGCTCTTTGTCGGTCGAGTAGGAAGACTTCATAGGGAGTTCGGTAT
>CAILVY010000168.1 GCA_903837785.1 Candidatus Hydrogenedentota bacterium | reverse complement strand
GCGGCCGGTTCGAGCTTCGCGGCCAACGCGGATCCCGAAGTGATGAACACGACGGGCAGCAAGGGCTTCTTCGTGGATGCGAGCGGCGTCATTCGTTATGCGGCGGGCGCGGCTGCGGATGCGAACAGCACCCCGATTGGCCAGGCGAGCTGAGTTCAAGCTGAGAAGCTCGGCGTTTCGAGCGTAGATTCCGGCGGCGGGACCTTGGGTTCCGCCGCCGTGCTTATCTTCATGCGCTTGTTGTGAGACAGAGAACGGGCCGGGTTTCTTCCGGAGGAAGTGACCCGGCCCGATCAATTAGCCCACATTGATCAATGATTCGTCGAACGCCTCAGGCTTCTCGAAGCCGAGAAGGTTGAGGAGAGTGGCTGCGACGTTGCTCAGACCGGGCGCCGCCACCGGCCGCATCGAGAGGCAATTCGCGCCCGAAAAGTCCTTGACGATCAGCGGAACCGGATTCAGGGTGTGCGCCATGTGCGGCTCGCGGCGGCCCTTCTTGTCCACAGTGAACAACTGATCGGCGTTGCCGTGGTCCGCGGTGATCACGAGCGTGCCCCGGGCCTTCTCGATAACCGGAATCAAGCGCGCGAGACACAAGTCCACGGTTTCGACTGCGATGCGCACCGCCGGCCCGATGCCCGTGTGGCCGACCATGTCCCCGTTGGCATAGTTCAGGCGCAGGAACTTGTATTTGCCGCCGTGCACGGCCGCCATCATGGCGTCCGTGATTTCCGCGGCCTTCATCCAGGGGCGCTGCTCGAAGGGGAGGACGTCGGAGGTGATTTCATCAAAGCGTTCGAGGCGCTCGTCCACGTAGCCCGACTTGTTGCCGTTCCAGAAATACGTGACGTGCCCGAACTTCTGCGTCTCCGAGATGGCATAGCTCGTAACGCCCGAGCCGCAGAGATACTCGCTGATAGTCCCTTCAATCTGCGGGGGTTCCACGAGGAAGTTCCTGGGGATCATTTTGTCGCCGTCATACTGCATCATGCCCGCGTAAAAGACCTTCGGGAGGCGCTTCCGGTCAAAGTACGGAAAGTCGCTTTCCTCGAACGCGCGGGACAGTTCGATGGCCCGGTCGCCCCGGAAATTCAGGAAGACGACCGCGTCGCCGTCTTGGATGGTTCCGATGGGCTGGCCGTTCTCCGCGATGACGAAGGCGCCGAGAAACTGATCGTTGACCTTCGGGTCTTCGTCGTAATACGTCTGCACGGCTTCGGCGGCCGAGGCGAAGTGCCGCCCCTCGCCCAGCACGTGTGTGTTCCAGCCGCGCTCGACGATCCGCCAATCGGCTTCGTAGCGGTCCATCGTGACGATCATGCGCCCGCCGCCCGAGGCGATGCGATAGTCGCGGCCCGCCTGGCTGCATTCCTTGAGTTTGGCTTCGAGCGTGGCGATATAGCCGAGGGCAGAACGTTCGCCCACGTCCCGCCCGTCCGTCAACGGATGGACGCGGACCCGCTTCACGCCTTCCGCCGCGCAGCGGCCCAGCAGCGCGAGCAACTGGTCAATGTGGCTGTGGACGTTTCCATCCGAGAGCAGCCCGATGAAGTGCACAGTGCCGCCCGAGGCCGCCTGCGCGAGTACGCTTTTCCAGGCGGCACCCTCGAAGAGTCGGGCCGAGGCGATGGCCTCGTTCACGAGGCGTGCGCCCTGGGCGAAGACGCGTCCCGCGCCGAGGGCATTATGACCCACTTCGGAATTGCCCATGTCGGCGTCCGAGGGTTGTCCGACGGCCGTGCCGTGCGCTTTCAGGCGCGCGAAGAGCGGTTCCTGAAAGAGGGCGTCCAGCACGGGGGTGTTGGCGAGATAGACGCCGTCGGACTCGTCCTGTTTGCCGATCCCGATGCCGTCCATGATAACCAACACGACGGGGCCGGGGCTCGGGGTATAGTCCTTCAACGCGTTCAGATGATACGCTGACATGCTCCGTAACCTGCCTTTCTTGGGGGATTCGACCCGAAACGATTCGGGAAGGAGACGCTTTCAATGAGAGCTGAGATTTTACCCGATCACGCGTTACGGGCGCAAAAGCGGGGTCTTGCCAGGCTGCCCCCCGCCGCGTCCTATGCTATGATATGGGCACGTGATTGGACACGATTGTGAGGTTGCGCGGCCGTGCCGGAATACGTGGAAAAGCCAGGCGAAAGCACCGTCTTGAAGACCCGGGAGACGATCGAGGTGCCCCGGCACTTTCGTGTGCTCCTGCACAACGACCACTACACGACGATGGATTTCGTGGTTTTTGTGCTGGAGGACGTGTTTCACAAGCCGCACAAGGACGCGGAACGCATCATGTTGAAAGTTCACAAGCACGGAATGGGCGTGGCGGGCTCGTATGTTAAAGCAGTAGCTGAAACCAAAATCATGGCGACGCACAGGCTGGCCAGGGAGAACGGGTTCCCGCTGCGGTGCACGATGGAGCCGGAGTAAGCAATGATTAGCAAGGAACTCCAAGCGACAATAGGTGCAGCTGTGCGGGAGGCGCGCCGCCGTCATCATGAGTATCTGTGTGTTGAACATCTGCTCTATGCCCTGCTGGATGACGCGTATGGCGTGGAAATCCTGGAGAATTGCGGCGCGGATGTGGATGTGCTGCGCCGGCATTTGGACCGCTTTTTCGCGGACCAACTGGAAGCGATTCCGGACAAGACGGGCGCGTCCCTCCAGCAGACGGCAGCCTTCGAACGCCTGATTCAGCGGGCGTTCGTGCACGTTCAATACGCGGGCAAGGAAGAGGTGGATGCGGGCGACATTCTGGCGTCCATGTTCGAGGAAAGCGACTCGCATGCGGCGTTTTTCCTCGCCCAGGAGGGTGTTTCGCGGCTGGATGTGCTGAATTATGTGTCCCACGGCGTCTCGCGGATCGACGACAGTGAAGACGAGCCTGTAAAGGAGACCGAAGGCGAGGGCGAGCGCGAAGGCGAGGGGGAAGGCAAAGGCAAGCGCTCCGCGCTCGAGGTCTTCACCGTCAGCCTGAAAGCGCGGGCGGAAGAAGGTTCCATCGACCCGCTGATTGGCCGCGAGGCCGAACTGCGCCGGTGCATGCGCGTTCTGGCGCGGCGCCGCAAGAACAATCCCATCTTTGTCGGAGAACCCGGCGTCGGCAAGACGGCCCTGGCGGAGGGGCTCGCGCTCCTGATCCATGACGGCCGCGTTCCGCCCCAAATGAAAGACGCCGAGATCCTGGCGCTGGACCTCCCCGGCATGCTGGCCGGAACGAAGTTCCGGGGCGATTTCGAGCAGCGGTTGAAGGCGGTGCTTCATGAATTGAAGGGCCGGCGGAACGTCATCCTGTTCATTGACGAGATCCATACGGTGGTGGGCGCGGGCGCCACTTCCGATTCGTCAATCGACGCGTCATCGATACTCAAGCCGGCGCTTGCGTCGGGAGAGCTTCGCTGTATCGGCTCGACGACTTACGAGGAATTCAAGAACCACTTCGAGAAGGATCGCGGGCTGTCCCGCCGCTTCCAGCGCGTCGATATCGATGAGCCTTCCGTGGAAGAAACGGTTCAAATACTGCACGGCCTGCGCTCCCGCTACGAGGCCCATCACGGGATTCGTTTCACGAACAGCGCGTTGCGCGTCGCGGCGGAGCTTTCCGCCAAACACATTAACGACCGCTTCCTCCCGGACAAGGCGATCGATGTCATCGACGAGGCGGGCGCCAATGTGATGCTCGATTCCTCGGGTGAGCGCAAGACGATCCGGCCGCAGGACATCGAGCAGGTCGTGGCTGAGATTGCGAAGGTTCCGGTGCGTACAGTGTCGTCTTCGGACCGGGAGAAGCTGGCGGGTCTCGACGCGGAACTGAAGGAAGCCGTCTTCGGCCAGGAGGAGGCCATCGACCAGGTGGCGCGTTCGATCAAGCGGTCCCGGGCCGGGCTTGGCCGCCAGGACGCCCCCATCGGCTGCTATCTTTTCACCGGCCCGACCGGCGTGGGAAAGACTGAGGTGGCGCGGCGTTTGGCCGAGATTCTGGGCAATCACTTTGCGCGGTATGACATGAGCGAGTACATGGAGAAACATGCGGTCTCCCGCCTGATTGGCGCACCGCCGGGCTACGTGGGCTTCGATCAGGGCGGTTTGCTGGTGGATGAGATTCGCCGCCATCCCTACACCGTGCTGCTTTTGGACGAAATCGAGAAGGCGCATGCGGACCTCTTCAGCATCCTTCTGCAGGTTATGGACGGCGCGACGCTTACGGACAACACGGGCAAGCGGGCCGATTTCCGCAATGTCATTCTGATCATGACCTCGAATGCGGGCGCGCGCGAACTGGCCGCGTCGAGCATCGGCTTCCGGGCGGCGGACGAGGATCCGAAGCACAAGAGCCTGAAGGCCATCGAGAAGGCGCTTACGCCCGAGTTCCGCAACCGGCTTGACGCGATTATCACGTTCAATCCCCTGCCCATGTCCGTGATCGAACAGGTGGTGGACAAGTTCATCCGCCAGATCGAGCAGCAATTGGCGGGGCGGAAAGTCGCGCTCGCGCTGACTGCCGAGGCGCGGCATTGGCTTGCGGAACACGGCTACGATCACAAGTTTGGCGCGCGGCCGCTCCGCCGTCTGATCCAGCAGGAGGTCGAGACGCCCCTTTCCGATGAGATCCTCTTTGGCCGGCTCGAGAAAGGCGGTTCGGTCACTATCGCCCTCGAAGAGGAACGTCTCGTGTTTCAGTTCGCGTAGTCTGTGCGGCATGCCGGCCATTGGCCTTGGCCGGTGCCGATGATGAAGGACGGTCGCGACAGGCCGCCATGACGCGGGTGAGCAGTCTGTATAGGGAAGACGTTCAGACGGAAAGTCGGGAGGTCCATTATGGGCAAAGGGGACAAACGCTCGAAACGGGGCAAGATCTGGCGCGGCACGCACGGCAAGACCCGTCCCAAGAAGTCCAAGAAGAAGGCACCCGCCAAATAGACCGGGCAGGATTTCCGGCAGAAGCGATTCGGCTGTCCCGGGGCGGGGCGCGCGTCAATCGTGCGGCGTGGCCTGGGGCGCAGGAATGTGGATTGGCAGGAAGACGCTGAAACAGGCGCCGCCGCCAGGGTTGTTGACGGCGGCGATATTGCCGCCGTGTGCGTTTACGATGCTCCGGGCGATGCTCAGCCCGAGCCCGAGCCCTTCGGGTTTCGACGTGTAGAATGTATCGAACATCTTGTCGCGGGTCTCGTCTGAGAGTCCGGGTCCCGTATCGGAGAAAGACACGGCAATCATCCCGTCCTGCCGGGCAATTCTCACGAGCAGCGTGCCGCCCTCAGGCATGGCTTCCAGGGCGTTCAGCCCGAGATTCAGGAAGACCTGGATTAACTGATCGGCCGCGCCGAAGACTGCGGGGATCGGCGCCGTGAATTCCGTGCTGATGTAACAGCGGCGGGCGGTATCATGGAATCGCAATACGCTGATCGTCTCGCCGATGAGCGCCTGCACATGGCAGGGCGCCATCCCGGCCCGGGGCGTGCGGGCGAGCTGGGAGACGCCGCGGACAATCTGCGCGATGCGGGTGATCTGAGTTTGCAGGACGCCGATGCTTTCCCGCACGAAGTCGGGATTGGGATCGTCTTCTATCAGGCGCAAGCGCGTTGAAAGCGACGTGAGAGGGTTGCCCACCTCATGGGCGAAACCGGCCGCCATCGCGCCCAGCGCCGCGAGTTTACTCGAACGGATGAGCTCGGCTTCGGCCTGCTTGCGCGAGGTGACGTCAATGCCGAGGTGTACGACGCTGTTGGGCGCGCCGTCTTCGTCCGTGAGCGCCTTGGCGAAGAACGAGAGGGTGCGGCGTGTCCCGTTCCGGTGTTCGATCGTGAGCTGCACATCTTCTGAGGGGACGCCCGCGAGCACGGTTTTCAGACCGTCAAAGACGCGTTCCCGCTCGTTTTCTCCCGGAAACAGGCGCTGCCAGGCGTTGGCGTTGCCCACGACTTCCTTGGCGCTGTATCCCGTGATGCGTTCGGCGGCCCGGTTCCATACGAGGAAGTTGAAGTGCGGGTCGGAGGAACTCACCCATACATTGACATTGTCGAGAATGGCTTGGCGAAACTGGCTCAACTGCGCATTCAAGGTTTTCAGGCGCGTCGCCATGAGCTTGTTCTCGACGACGGAAAAGACCTGGCGGAGGCTGGTGAGGAGGGCCAGCGATACGCCCAGGCCGAAGAGCGTGGCGCTGGGTCTGCCGTCATCCTGCAAATCGTGGATGGCGGCCACCGCGACGGCGAGGACGGCGCCCACGTAAGGAAGCGCGGCGCTCGCGCTTATCCAGGCGACGGAAACCCGGCGGGGGGCGAGGCTTTGCGGAGCGCGGGCGCGGCGGGGGAGCGGCATCTGGGTGAGCAGCGCGGCGTGCCCCAAGGGCAGCCAGGCGTACGACCACGCCCAGTCGAACCAGTCCTGCGTGTGCAGGCCGAAGCCGAGGGTATAGAACGCGAAGAGAGTGTCGGCGAAGGCGAGCATGGCGAACGCGAAGATGAGCAGCGTCCATGCGTGCGCCAAGGGATATCTGATGCCATAGGAGGCCAAGAGCATGATGGCGCCGAAGACGAGAATCGTGTCGCTCATGGGATAGGCGGCGCCGACCAGGCGAAAGGGAAGCGGAACGTCCATGTCCCAGAAGCGGGTCACGAGGAAGTACCAGAGGAAGATGGCAATGCTGCTTGCGGCGATGGCGCCGTCCAGGAGCAGGCGCGCCCAGGCTCCCCAGGTCATTTTAGGGAACATGAAGATTACGCCGACGGCCAGGAGCGGATACGAACTGAGATAGGCGATATCGGAGACGTGCGGGTAGGGGACACGTTCACGCAGAATGAGGCTCGTGTAGGTCCACAGGAGTTGACCGCAGCACCATGAAGCGGCCCCGAGGCCCATGAGGAACCAGCCGTTTCGCTGGCGGCGCGATGCGAAGCCGCCCTTCCACGCAACCCCCAGGCAGCAGATCGCACCAAACAACGTGGCGATCAGGTGGTAGGCGTCGTCGAAGATCGCCTTGGGATCGGGGATATCCCGGAGCCACACAAGGAGGATAGCGGAGGCCGCCATGTACAGTACGGTCCCCCCCAGCACGGCCGGGTACACTCGCCGCATCGACATGCTCGGCATGGCCACGATTCCCCCGCATTCCTTCGCCGGAAGGGCATCCCCGTGGGCTCAGTCCGCTGTCGCACTCCGGCGAATGCGTTCGCAGTCAGCATAGCAGATTGCTGGCTTTCCGCACAGTCTTCCTCTCCGCTCAATTCCTGCACGGCGCTCTGCCGTAGTGCACCGGCCGGGCGGCTTGGGTTGTGCGGGAGATTTTCAGTACAATGACGCCGTGTCTCAAGCGACTCAGGGACTATTCGCAAAGGATTATCCATGGGCAAGGCGTTCACATTGTTATGCATCGTCTTAGTGTCCTTGACTCAGACGCCGGAGGCGGGCAACACGGTCCAGCCCGGGCCGGGGCAGGAAGCGTCCGCGCCGGCGGCTGCCCCCGCGGCAGCGCCCGAAACCGCCCCTGCGCCCGCGGCAGCGCCTGCGGCCAGTCCGGCGCCGGCCTCGGTTCCCGGAAGCCCGCTGATTCCCGGGACTCCCGGCGCCGCCGCACCGCGTCCCGGGGTGACCGGCGCGCCGGCCGCCGCACGCCGTCCCTGGGAACAGCAGGAGATCATCACGGACTATTGGCGGCACATCAATGAAATCCTGGCTTCCGAAGCGGCGCGCCGGGAACGATATGATCGCGCCCCGACGGGGAAGTATCCGCCGCCGCGCAGCTTTGCCTTTGACAATTTCCAGCACCTGAAGTCTTCGGACTTGTTGCGTGCGGTCAATGAAGGCATCCGGGAAGCACGGAAAGCAGGCCAGAACAAGCCGCCGGCGGAAGTCGATCATCAAGTCAAAGTCAATGTGAACCTGACGTTTGAGTACTATCCGATGCTCGTGAGCAGCGATGCCGATTTCAAGTCGCTGCTTTATCCGATTCAGGACATGGGGGCAGACCCGATGTATCGGGTGTTTCTGATTGAGCGCGCGGCGCCGGGGGTGGTGGAGCGGTCGCTTTTCTCGGACTACTTCCAGGACAACGTGCGCCAGGAACGGCCTGAGTTGAAGCGTCTCCTGATCAAAGTGTGCGGGGACCCGATAGAACGGGCCGACGTGCAACTCGCGGCGCTCGATGCCTATCACGCGCTGTTGCTCGACGAATACTCGGAAGCCATGAACAAGGATCTCTCGATCCGGGACTATGCCGCAAAATCCGGCAAGGCAATTGCGCCGAAGTTGCTGCTCGAACCGGGCGACTTTGTGCCGGGCCCGGACACGATGGCCACATTCGATCGGCTTGCGACGGGATTTGAGGACTTTGTCGCCGTTCTGGGCAAGCTCATGGAGCCAAACAACAGCCGGCCGGCCGAGGTCAAATTGGCGGCGCGGCGCCACATCGAGCGCATTTATGGCGAAATGCATCTGAAGGATCGCGACAGCGCGAAACGACTCCTGGAACAGTTTCCCGAGGAATCGCTCAAGGCCAATCAGCAACCGGGCAGCGGGCAATAAAGCCATTTCACGCGTGACTTCCAACGCCGGCACATCGAATCTACGGGAGTATTGAACATGCCGCAACGTGTCCTTCATTTGTGTTTGTTGCTTCCGTTGGCCGGGTTTCTCTTCAGTGTGAACATTGGGGGTTACGATCTTTGGCCGCCGGATGAGCCGCGTTTTGCGGAAGTCGCCCGTGAGATGATGAGCAGCGGGGATTATCTCGTGCCCCGCGTGAACGGCCAGCCCTATCAGGAGAAGCCGCCCCTGTTGCCGTGGGCCATGGCGCTCGCATCCGCCCCGGCAGGGGATGTCACGGAAACGACCGCGCGCATTCCCTCGGTGGTCAGTGCGCTGGCCGCCGTGCTGTTCACTTATCTGCTGGCGCATGCCCTGTTCGGCCCGCGGGCCGCGTGGTGGTCCGCCATCGTCATGATGACCTGTTACCGCGTGTGGTGGGAGTCGCGCACGGGGCGAACCGATATGATGTTGGGCGCTTCGCTGGCGGCGGCGCTGTACTTCTTCTGGCGATGGGAAGAAGACCGGAAACGGATCTGGCTGGCGGCGCTGCTGGCGGCGCTGATCGTGTCGGCGTACGCCAAAGGCCCGATGGGACTGCTCTTCTCAGGACTGTTCATTGTCGCGTTCTATTGGAGGCAACCGGCATCGCGACGACAGATGCACTGGCTGATCGGGGCCGTGCTCGTGGTGGGGGCGGCGCTGCTGTGGTACGTGCCGGCCCGCCTGGCGATCGCGGGGCATGACGCGGCGGCGGCGGGAAGCAATATGGCCGGCAATCTGTTGAGCAATACGCTCGGGCGCTTCCTGGGTTCGAGCAAGGCGGCCTGGCCGGGCTACTATCTGGAGACCCTGCCAGCCGACCTGATGCCTTGGGGGATCTTCCTGCCGTGGACCCTGTGGTGGGTGTGGCGGCGCCGCGCTGAGAACAAGATGATGCGCTTTCTCCTGTGCTGGACGGTTCCGGCGTTCGTCTTTCTCTCGGTTTCGATTGGCAAGCAGGCGCAGTATCTGCTTCCGTTGTTTCCCGCGTTCGCCATCCTGATCGCCGTTTCCGTGATCGAGTTGATGGACGGCGACCGGGCGCGGTGGCGGCGCGTGACCGGCGCGGTCTGGGGCAGCGTGTTGCTGATCGCGGGGCTGGGCGCGTTTGCCGTGCTGGCGACGCCGTATCGGGATGCGCTCAGCCGGGGCGTGATGGCCTTTGCGGTGTTGGGCGCGGCGTTTGGCGCGGTGACGCTGTATCTGGCCTGGCGCGGCACGATGTCGTCACTCCATGTGATCGTGGCGGCGCAGACCGCGGTGCTGCTGCCGCTGGTTACGTTGCTCGTGTTTCCGGTGATCAACGAGTACAAGTCCGCGAAGGAGTTTTGCGCGCCGGTGCGCGCGCTGGCGGAATCGGGCAAGGAACTGCGCCTGTATTCCGTGGGTTTCTCGCGCGAGGAGTACATTTACTATTCGCGGCATTTTCACGAGGAGGCGCTCAACGACATCATCGGGGCGGACAGCATGCCCGGCGCGAATCTCCGGAAGCTGGCGGAACAACAGAAGAAAGCGCGCAAGCTCATCGCGATGTCCGTTGAGCCGGTGCCTGTGGCCAACATCGGCGCAATCACTCCCGAGGAACGCGCCGCGCTCAGAAATGCGATTGATCAGGCGATTCAGGAGGAAGGCAAACACACAGAGGCCCTGAAGCTGTTCGAAGGGGCGCTTCAGAGCGAGATCGACCGCTTTGCCGCCCGTTTCGCCGAACCCGTGCCGGTGTTCATGTTTGTTCAGGAAAGCGACTGGCGTTGGATCTCGGCGCTGAACACGAATCCGCCGCCGTGCGTGCTCCTGCGCCATGAAAGCGTGGGGCGGCGAACTGTGCTGCTCTTCACGAATCCGGCGGGCGCGGACGCGGTCAAGCAGTGTGGAGCGGGCTGAGGCCGCAACGCTGAAGAGGAGGGCTCATGCGCAGCCGTGCGTTGTTCGTAGTTGGCATGTTGTGCGGCGCGGGGCTCCTGATCGCGGGATGCGCCGGGCTGCGCCCAGGCGAAGCCCTTGGCGACACTGTCCGCGGCGTGATCCCCATCGCGCGGCCGCTCCCGCAGTCAGCGCCGGAGCATCCGGGAAACGTCTTTCTGCGCGGGGAGGACGTGGTTCTTTCCGCCCCGGCAAATACTGCGAAGTGGCGTCTGCTGGATGCCGCAGGGCAGTCGGCCGCGGAGGGGACGGGCAGCGCGGTGCGCGCCGCCGGCCTGGGCGTCGGCTGGTTCCGTGCCGAGTTCTGCGACGCGCAGAATGCCTCGCTGGGTTGGACTACGGCGGCGGTCCTGGCCCCCTTGGCGGCGCCCACGCCCGCGGATTCGCCCATCGCGATTGATGCGGCGAGCGCGTGGTTTGGACGCGACGATTCGGCGCGCCAGGAGCGCTTCGCCCGGCTTGCGGCGTTGGCGGGGGTGAACTGGATTCGCGACCGGATGTCCTGGGCACAGATCGAGCCGGAACGCGGCACTTATGTCGCCAGGACCACGTATGACAGCGCGGCGGACGTGCAGGCCCAAGCGGCGTTGAAGACCTTGCAGGTTTTTCACGGCACGCCCGAGTGGGCGCTGAACGAGTCGCTGGATGGCGAGGGTGCGCGAGGGCGTTATCCCCGCGACCTGCGCGACGAGTATGCTTTCTGCCGGGCGATGGCGGAACGATTCCATGGGCGCGTGCAGGCGTGGGAGCCCTGGAACGAAGCGAACATCCCGAATTTCGGCGGGCACCTCATTGACGAGATGTGCGCGCTGCAGAAGGCGGCGTATTGGGGGCTGAAACGCGGCGACCCGGAGATCGTGGCCTGCTGGAATGTGTTTGCTGGGGGTGGGTCCGGCTTGCACACGGAGGGCGTGCTGAAGAATGAGGTGTGGCCTTACTTCGACACGTACAATATTCACACATACGACCCGCCCAGCCGTTATCTGAAAGAGTTTGAGAATGCGCGGAGCGCCGCGACGGGACGCCCGATTTGGCTCAGCGAATGTGGCATAGGACTGCATTTCATGCCGGATTCCGCCGCGGGGGAACTGACGCCCGAACTGGAAATGAAACAGGCGCGTTTCATTGCGCGTTCCTATGCATCGAGCCTCCACGCGGGGGTGAGCCGGCACTTCTTCTTCATTCTGGGCAATTATCTCGAAAACGTGAATCAGTTCGGCCTCCTGCGGCACGACGAGACGCCGCGCCCGGGCTATGTGGCGATGGCCGCAGTGGGACGATTGCTCGCGGGCGCGCGCTGTATTGGGCGCGTGCCGCCGGCGTCGGGGGCTGGGCCGTATGTCCTGGCCTTCGAGAGCAGGCCGGACGGCAATGCGCGCGATGTGCTTGTGATCTGGGCGGACGAGCCGATGCAGTCGCCGCCCGATCCCGGCCTCCGGATCGAGGCCCTGTACGACTGTTTTGGGCGGCCCGAGCCGCCGCATTGGCCGGAGCGGTTGGACGATGCCGCGCACTTCGCGGTGCTGCCGCGGGGCGAGAGCCGCAGACTGCCCCTGGACCCGCCGCCGGCCTTGTCGCCATGGCGATCGGGCGAGGCGTCCCCGGTGGTCATGCAAGTGGAGATGCCGGCTAGTTCCGTGCGCCTGAGCCGTCAGGCCTACGAGATTGAGCCGGGCCGGGAGACCGCCATCCCGGTTCAGGTCTACAACTTCGGAGAGCAGATTGCCAAAGGTTCAGTGGCGGTGGAGCGTTGTCCCGCGCGCTGGCGGGTTGAACTCGATGCGGCGCCGATCGCGATCGGCCCGATGGAGCGCCGGGCGATTTCCCTGCGCGTGTGGATGCCGGAGCAGGGCCCGGACGCTGTGGCGGGCGCCTGGATCGTCTTGCGCGGCGCGTTTGGCGCGGCGGGCCGCCCGGTCTGCGCATTCCGGCTTGTCGCGGCGCCCGGACAGTGCAAGCCGGCGGCGAGCGTGGCGTTGCCGCGGGCAAACACGCCGGAGCGATGGAAGGACAATGTCGTGGCACAGGCGTCCGGCCGGCATGCGGCGAGTCCATCGGGCGGGGTGCAGTTTGACATGCGCTTCAGCGGGGGCGATGCCTGGGGTTTTCCGATACTCGAACTGGAACCGGCCGAGATTCCCGCGCCGGAGATGGAGGGCCTTGCGCTCGGCTTTGAGCTGATCGAGGGCGAGGGCGAGGTGCGCGTGCAGTTTGTCGAGGAGAACGGCGCGCATTATGTGGCCGGACTCACGTGGGCGCCGAAGCAGGAAGGGCCGCATCGCGCTCTTGCCTTGTTCAAAGATGTATCGTGGGGCGCGTTCTCGAGCCCGGATCCCGATCAGGCGCTGCAACCGGAGAAGGTCCGGCGCGTGCTGATTGGCGTGAACGCGCGCCCTGACTCCGTCGTGAAGATGGCCGTGCGTGATTTGGCGTGGGTGCGCTACTGAGGCGCCGGCAAGGGAGAGAGGTGGTCATGAACATCCCGGATTCGAGGCAATCGGGTCCGCCCCGCATCGCGGGCGCGGGCATTGCCTGTCTCGATTACATTGTTGCTTCTCCTTCGCTGAACTGGGGCGACACGGTTCATGTGAGCGGGTTTTGCACGCAGGGCGGAGGGCTTGTGGCGACCGCGCTGGTGGCCTGTGCCCGGCTCGGGGCCGACGCCATCCTCTGGAGCCTGCTCGGCGACGATCCGATGGCCGCGGCCATCCTGGAGGAACTCGCGGCGGAGCGGGTGGCCACGGAACATGTGGTGAAACTGCCGGATGGCGCGAGCCCGTTCAGCTTCATTCATGTGGAAGAAGCCAGCGGGGAGCGGACGATCTTTCATCGGCCCGGCGGCAATCTGCATTGGGCCGGACAGGCGGATTTGTCGGGAATCTCATCGTGCGCGGCCCTGCTCGTAGATCATTGCTATCCGGATCTTGCGCTTGCGGCGGCGCGCACCGCCCGCGAACACGGCGTGCCGGTTGTGGCGGACTTGAGCCCCGGCGATGCGGAACGCGAACTGCTCCAATGGGTCGATGTGCTGATCGCGCCCCGGCATTTTGCGCGCGCCCTGGGATGCGAACAGGATCCCGCGCCCGCACTCGACGCCATTCATGCCTGCGGGCCTGCGGTGGCGGTGATCACGCTGGGCGCGGATGGCTGGGTATGCTCGGATCAACACGGACGCTCGCTGGGCACGGCGTTTCCCGTGGCGGTCGTCGACACGGTTGGCGCGGGCGACGTATTTCACGGCGCTTTCGCGTTCGGCCTGGCGAACGGATGGGAAACGCCACGCTGTTGCGAGTTCGCTTCCGCCGTGGCGGCAATCAAGTGCACCCAAAGCGGCGGGCGAACGGGCATCCCCAGCCTCGGGGAAGCGGTCGCGTTCTTGCGCGGGCGCGGAGCCCTGGGGTGGTGAGATGCTCCCACCGGCTTCAGGCGTTCTTCACGATGCTGAACTTTCCCTGCGCGCGGATTCACCCGTCGAACGCGGCTTGATGCCGTAAGAACCGTGGTTGCGCCAATGATTCTTCGAATATCCGTTTTAGGGATGCGTGCCTCTTGTGTTAGACTTTCGATTCTCTTGTTTGAGCCTCTTGTCTGAAAGGAAAGTGTGGTCATGATTGGGTTTGTGTTGACGGACGAATTGTTGGCAGTGCAGGCACGTGCGCGGGAATTCGCGGAACGGGAAATCAAGCCGCGTGCGAGCGAATACGATGAACAGGGCACCTATCCGTTGGACGTCATGAAGCTGGCGTGGGCAGCGCAGATCATGAACGAGACGGTTCCGAAACAGTACGGCGGGGCCGGCCACAGCAATCTGGAATCGGCCATCATTACGGAAGAACTCGGCGCGGCCTGCATGGGCATGGGCACGAGCATCATGGCCAATTCACTCGCCATTGCGCCGATCATCCTCTTCGGAACGGAGGAGCAAAAGGAGAAATATCTGGGCTGGCACACGCGCGAATTCCGGATCGCGGCATTTTGCCTCACGGAACGCGACGCGGGCTCCGACGCGAGCGCGTCCAAGACGACGGCCGAACGCGTGGGCGACGAATATGTGCTCAACGGGAGCAAGTGCTTCTCGACGAACGGCAGCCACGCGGACGTGTATGTGGTCTTTGCCGTGACCGCGCAGAACAAGGGGCCGCTCGGCATGAGCGCGTTTATCGTGGAGCGGTCGATGGGCGTCGAGATCGGGAAGGCCGAGAACAAGATGGGCCAGCGCGCCTCGAATCAGGCGGAACTCCATTTCAACAACGTTCGGGTGCCCGCGGCCAACCTCCTGGGCGGACGCGAGGGACTGGGCTTCAAGATTGCCATGGGCACGCTGGACCGGACCCGCGCGGGCACGGCGGCGGGCGCGGTGGGCATCGCGCGGCGCGCGCTCGAGGAAGCCGTTGCGTATGCGAATCAGCGCGTGCAGTTTGGGCAGCCGTTGATCAAGCAACAGGCGATTCAGTTCAAGCTGGCGGACATGGCGACGAAGATCGAGGCCGCGCGGCTGCTGACCTGGCAGGCGGCCTGGATGGCGGACAACAATATCCGGCAGTCCAAGGAGTCCGCGATGGCGAAGTGCTTTGCGGGCGACACGGCGATGGAAGTGACGACGGAGGCCGTGCAGATTCTCGGCGGCAACGGCTACTCGAAGGAGTATCCGGTCGAGAAGCTCATGCGCGATGCCAAGTTGATGCAGATCTACGAGGGCACGCAGGAGAT
>CAILVY010000167.1 GCA_903837785.1 Candidatus Hydrogenedentota bacterium | reverse complement strand
CGATCCAGCAGGCCGTGGCCCTGATCGCGGAAAGCCTGATGCGCGGCGGCGTGTGGCACGTCTTCGGCACCGGACACTCGCACGCCATCGCGGAGGAGCTCTACTATCGCGCCGGCGGGCTCGCCCCGGTCAATGCCATCCTCTTTCCTGCGTTGATGCAGCACGAAGGCCCCGCCACAAGCACCCGTCTCGAACGCCTCCCCGGGCTGGCCCGAATCATCCTGGACAAGCAGGACGTCCGCCCCGGCGAGGTGCTGACGATTGTCTCGAACAGCGGCAAAAACGCCGTGCCGGTCGAAATGGCCCTGTGTGCGAAAGAGAAGGGATTGCACACGATTGCGATTACCTCACTCGCGCAGTCCCGCACGGCGGCGCTGGGGCAGGGACAGGAAAAGAAGCTCTACGACGTCTGCGATCTCGTCATCGACAACTGCGGTTCCGCGGGCGATGCCGCCCTGGAAGTCCCGGGGCAGGAGCTGCTCGTCTCCGCGACGTCGACGCTGGCGTGCGTGGCCGTCATGGAGCAGATTGTGTATGGGGTGGCCAAGTCGTATGCGGACGCCGGCCGGGAAGCGCCGGTATTCAAGACAGCCAACCTCCCCGGCGGCGACGAATGGAACGCACGGCTGATCGCACACTACAGCGGGAGGGTCAATCTGCGATGAAGCGAGCCATACGCCCCTTGTCTGAGGCATCCGCCGGGCCCGCCCCGCCCCGCGTGTGTGTTCTGTGTCTAAGAACCTGTTCCACGGCCAACTTTGGGGGAACCGCATGCCTTCTCTGAGCACGAACAAGAAAATACTCTACGGACTCGGCGGAATTGCCATGAGCCTTCCCGATTCCGTGTTCACACAGTGGATTTTCGTGCTCTATGTTCCGGACACGGGCAACGTGCTGGTTTCCGCGCGGGTCTTCGGCCTCTGCTACTTCGCGGCGCGCGTCCTGGGCGCCATCGCGGAACCGGTCGTTGGATTCTGGAGCGATCGCTTTCAATCGCCCTCGGGACGCCGCCTGCCCTTCGTGCGCCGCGTCATCATCCCGTTTGCGGTGGCCTTCTTCCTCATGTGGACCCCGCCCATCCATCATCAGCACTGGGCGAATGCGATTTATATCTACTTGATGATGCAGGCGTATCTGCTGTGTTTTCCCACGGTGCTCACGCCGTATCTTGCGCTCATGCCCGAACTCACGCCCGATCTCCGGGAACGGGTAACGATCACGACATTTCAGGCGGTCGCCATGATGCTGGGCACGATACTCTTCGCGGTGATGGGTTTGCTGCTCGAAGTGGGCGGCTGGCTGCTGCTTGGCGGGAGCGTTGCGTTGATGATGCTGCTCTCCATGGCGCCGACGGCCCTCGTCATCCGCGAGAAACCCCTGGCGGCGCCGAACCCCGAAGGCGCCGGCCTGCTGCAATCGATCTGGAGCCTGCTGCAGAACCGCCCGTTCCGTTATCTCGTGGCGGCCACGTCGCTCTTCTTCTTCGGGTTCAACTGCGTCGTGATGACCCTGCCTTTCTGGGTAAAGGTCTATCTGCACGAAGGCGACGCCATGGTGACCTGGCTCATGATCCCCTTCCTTGCGGTGACCCTGATTCTCTTCGCCGGGATCGGCCCCGTGGTGAACCGCTTTGGGAAGTACGTCATGTTCATGGCAAGCCTGCTCAGCATCGCCATTCTGCTGCTGATGCTGGCTTTTGTCGGTTTTCTGCCCGGGCTCAGCCCACTGCTGCAGATCGGCCTGCTCACGGCCCTGCTGGGCGTGCCCATGACGGGCTTCTCCGTGCTGCCCTTCGCGTTGCTCATGGACGTGATCGACTATGACGAGCAGCGGATGGGCGAACGCCGGGAAGCGCTCTTCTTCGCGGTGCAGGGAACAATCCAGAAGATCTTCCTGGGCTTCTCGGGCTTTGCCTTCAGCATTCTCGCGTACATGGACGGCGGAAACATGGTCTCGGTGCTGGGCCTGCGTTGCGTCATCGGCATGGCGGCATTCACCAGCCTCCTGGGCTTTCTCGTCTTCCTGAAATACCCGATACGGGAACGCGACGGCAGAATCGTCGTGCTCGAATAGGAGGAAGGACTTTCATGCGGATTCTAACTACTCTGTTTGCGCTGATCGCGGCGTGCGCCGCGGCCACCGCCCAGGCGCCGAAGGAGAACGCTTCCATGGACTCGCCGAAACTGCAGCCCCTCGCCTTCGAGCCCTTGCCGCTGACGGGCATCCGTCCGGAAGGCTGGCTCCGGCGCCAACTCCGCCTTCAGGCGGACGGGCTCACGGGGCACCTGGACGAATTCTGGCCCGATATCAGGGACAGCGCGTGGATCGGCGGCACGGCGGAAGGCTGGGAGCGAGTTCCGTATTGGCTGGACGGCCTGGTTCCCCTGGCGTATGTCCTGGATGATGACACGCTGAAGCAGAAGGCCTTCCGGTACATCGACTACATCCTGAAGCATCAGCAGGAAGATGGCTGGCTCGGCCCGAACAAGAGCAAGTCGGCTTCCGGGGACTACAAGCCCCGCGATCCCTGGCCCATCTTCGTGCTGTTCAAAGTCTTCACGCAATATTACGACGCCACACGGGATGAGCGGGTTCCTGAGGCCATGCTGAAATTCCTGCACGCCCTCGACAAACAACTCGATGAGCGTCCGCTCTTCGAGTGGAACAAGTCCCGCTGGCAGGACTTTGCGCTCACGCTGCACTGGCTTTACGCGCTCCGGCAGGAACCCTGGCTGCTCGCGTTGGCGGAGAAGGCCCATCGGCAGGGCTACGACTGGATCAAGCACTTCCAGGATCTCCCATACAAGGAGCGGGCGAAGAAATGGGAGTTCGAGAGCCATGTCGTGAACAACGCGATGGCCGTGAAGACGCCGGGCGTGTGGTTTCGGCAATCCAGTGACCCGGCAGACCGCGAAACGGCCGCCAAGGCCATTGCCGCCCTGGACGAGTATCACGGCATGTTCACCGGCGTGTTCACGGGCGACGAGTGCTTCGCCGGCAAGATGCCCTCGCAAGGCACCGAGCTCTGCGCGGTGGTCGAGTACCTCTTCTCCCTGGAGACGCTCCTGTCCACGCTGGGCGATCCGGCCTTCGGCGATCGACTCGAACGGATCGCGTTCAATGCCCTGCCCGCGCCGTTCAAGCCGGACATGTGGGCGCATCAGTATGATCAACAGGCCAACCAGGTCGTCTGCAAAGTCAGCAAGGAGCGCGTCTATGCCACAAACGGCACGGACGCCAATCTCTTCGGGCTCGAACCCAACTATGGCTGCTGCACCGCCAACATGCATCAGGGCTGGCCGAAATTCGCCGCGCATCTCTGGATGAAATCGCCCGATGGCGGGATCGCCGCCCTGTCGTATGCCCCGTGTGCCCTGAACACTACGCTGAACGGCGTCGAGGTCAAGGTTGAGGTGAGCACGGACTATCCCTTCCGCGAGGAGATCGAGATCCGCGTCACGCCGAAGACTCCTCTGACGTTCCCACTGCACTTGCGCGTGCCCGCCTGGGCCAAAGGCGCGCGCCTGCAGGCGGCCAAGGGCGAAGAGACGCCGCTGACTTCCGGTGCCTTCCACGTTCACGCGCAGCAATGGGAGGGCCCGACGGTGCTCACACTGCGCCTGCCCATGACAGTCAGGACCGAGCGGCGCTACAACAACGCCGTGGCCATCGAACGCGGCCCGCTCGTGTACAGCCTGAAGATCGGCGAGGATTGGCGGCTCCTGCGCGGCGAACTGCCGCATGCGGACTGGGAAGTGCATCCGGCCACGCCGTGGAACTATGCCCTGCTTGTCAACGAGGCCCAGCCGGAGGAGTCCCTCCGCTTCGAGCAGTCCGAGATTGGCGCGAATCCCTTCTCGCCGGACAGTGCGCCCGTTTCGCTCAAAGTGAAGGGGAAACGCCTTCCGAAGTGGACGCTGGAGAAGAACGCCGCGGCGCCTCCGCCCGAGAGCCCGGTGCTCTCCAAGAAGCCCCTCGAGGATCTCACGTTGATTCCGTACGGCGCTGCCAAGTTGCGCGTGACGGAGTTTCCCGTGCTGAAGCAGGAGTAACCCATGCGCGCGTGCCGCTGCCCGTCCGTGGTTCTGGCCTGTTTCCTCGCTGCGGCCCTTGCCTCGGCGGATCAGGGCGGAGTCGTCCTGACCGTCACCTCGGAGCTCCGCTTGCCGCGCGTTCCCCTGGATCCGCGTATCGACTTTGCCGGGTTGATCCGGGAGGCGGGCCTGGCGGGCACGCTCGATCCCAATTCCATCGCGGTCGTGGATCTTTCCGGCAACGAGGACGTCCCCTGCGCGGTCTCGGAAGACTTTGCCTACGGCGATGCCGGACGCGTCGAGTGGGTCATCGCCGACCCGCAGCACAAGTCGTTCGAGGTCCGCTTTTCCACCGCGGAAAGCCGTCCGCCGATGATGCCGCGTGCGTTCACTCCGCGCATCGGCACGGGCGATCTCCTGCGCTTCAACGCGGGCACGCCGCGGCCGATTGCGCTGTGTTATCCGAGCGGCCTCATCGATCTCAGCGGCGACGGCAAGCCGGATCTCGTGGGCTGCTGGAACTACGCCTACCGGCCGGGATCTCCCTGGGACGGCGTCATCTGTTACCCCCGGGTGGGCGACGCCAGCGGCTTCGTCTTCGGCGACCTGGAGCGCGTCCGCTGTCAGGTTCGGGAAGGCTCGCCAGACTACTCGTTCCTGAGCACGGTTTATATGAACGCCGCCTTCGCCGACCTCAATCGGGACGGGCGTGTGGACATGATCTTCTCTCCGCGCCAGGGGGAACTGCTCCACCTCTACTTGAACAACGGCGAGCGCGATGCCGACGGCCTGCCCCGCTTTTCCGCGGCCGGCACGCTGCCGCGCCCGCCCGGAACCTGGTCGCCCCTCCAGGTCGCCGATTTCGACCGGGACGGCACGCTCGACCTGCTCATTGGCAGTGTCTACAAGGGCGATTCCCGCCACACGTTCTTCCTTCGGAACCGGAATCCGTCGGGATGGCCCCTCCAGCTCGATGAACCCACGCCCCTGCCCGGACTCGAGAAGGGATCCTGTTTCCTTGACGTGGATGAGGACGGGCTGCTCGATGCGATCGGATTGTCGGAAGTGGAAGGCGGTGGCGTCGGCGAATCCCGCGTGGTCTGGCAGCGCAACGCGGGCGGAGCCCCGGCGCGCTTTGATGCGCCAAAACCGGTCGCAGGAATCGACGCACTCTACCCCGACAATCTCAGCGCCACGGCGGACGGCCCCCGCAAGGGACTCCTCATCACGGAGAACGTGTATCAGAATGCGGTCTTCTACGAGCATGTGCCCGGCGAAAACAACAAGGCCGCGTTCAAACGATTCGGCCGCGCCGAATCCGTCTCCGCCGTTATGTCATTGAGTGATCAGGCGTGGCCATGCGCCTGCGATTGGGACGGAGACGGCGATCTCGACCTGCTCATCGGCGGCGGCTACGGCTGGCCGCGCATCGTCCTCAACGAAGGCACCGCCGCAAGACCCGCGTATGCGGAACCTCAGAACATCCTTTCCGGCGGACAACCCATACGCCTGCTGCGCAACGAACTCCTTGGCGAACCCTTCCACGAACACAACATGGGCTACAGCTATCCCGCCTTCATCGATTGGGACGGCGACGGCCTGCCGGACTTGATGCTGCCGAACGAGACGAACCGCATCTACTGGTTCAAGAACACCGGATCGCGCGCGCATCCGCAGTTCGGACCGCGCAGACAACTGCTCGTGGACGGCTATCCCGATTCCGAGTCCCTGCGCAAGCTTTCGGCGAAACGCGCGCTCGACAGCACGTATCCAAAGGAACAGGAGCAGCCGTTCTTCTGGCGGACCGGGGCCGCCTTCGCCGATTGGAACGGGGACGGCACGATGGATCTTGCGACATTAGACGGCTACACGCGGCGCCTCACCCTCTTCGCGCAACACCGCGACGTGCGAGGCAACCTGATCTTGCGGAAAGAGGACTTTCTGCGCCTGAGCGACGGACGTTTCATTGACGATGCCATCGTCAACCGGGACGCGCATTGGACCGAATGCTTCCGCCCGGTGGACTGGGACGGCGACGGGCTGATGGACCTCGTGTACAGTTGTGCGGGCACGGCGCCCGCCAACGGCAGCATCTACCTCCTGCGCAATGCCGGAGACAAAAAGGCGCCCGTATTCGCGCCGCCCCGCACCTTCTGCTGCTTTGGACAGCCGATCAAAGTCACCGACCACGGCCCGAGCGCCTGGGCGGGCGACCTCGACAACGACGGCAAACCCGATCTGCTTGCCGGAACCGAATGGAGCGTCTATCCCTTCTACAGCCACGCCGCCCTCGAGATGAAGGAGCGCCCGGCAGTGGAATTGGGCAGGGCCATGCGGCGCTGATGGAGATCACACTATGAATCGGCGGGAATTCGTTCAACGGAGCGTGGCAGGAATGGCTGCGCTGGCGGCTTCCGGCGCGGACGGACAAGGCCGGGCGACCACGTCGGGCGGCGCGGAGCCGCGCCTCAGCGGCAGCTTCTTCGACATCATCCATCCTAATATCTACGATTCCGCCTATTGGACGGACGTCTGCTGGCACTGGAAAGAGGAGAACTGGCGCGCGCTCATGCACGACATGCACGCCATCGGCATCGACACGGCCATCTGCGTCGGCACGGCGTTCTGGGGGCGGCCGGTCTTCCCCGGTTACGAAAAGACCGTGGGGATTCCTTTGAAGTTCGATTGCCCGGATCCGCTGGGCGTTTGCGCGGAGGAGGCGGACCGGCTCGGCATGAAGATGATCTACGGGGTCGGCTACCGCGGACGGGTGAGCCAGGTGCGCGACTACGCCGGCATGGAACCGCCGTGGCCGGACGTGTGGTTCCGATGGAACACGGCGCTTGCGGAAGCGCTCGTCGAGCGTTTCGGCGGCCGTCCTTCGTTTTCCGGGCTCTACATCTCGTACGAGATCGATTTCAACGTGGACGAGCGCCAGATCGATCTGTACGAGAAGTTGATCAAGGAATTCCTCCGGCCCGCCGTGGGGAACGTGAAGCTG
The DNA here is from genome assembly GCA_903837785.1 of Candidatus Hydrogenedentota bacterium. Taxonomy (GTDB): domain Bacteria; phylum Hydrogenedentota; class Hydrogenedentia; order Hydrogenedentales; family CAILVY01; genus CAILVY01. The sequence goes on along the minus strand of CAILVY010000167.1, from coordinate 29,372 downwards.
CTCGCCTCGCCCGGCAGCCTCGGCAATCACAAGGACATCACGCAACTGCCCCGGCAATTGGAGCGCTCCGGCATCGACATTCTGGCGCCGCAGGACTACGGCGGCCGCCACTCCAACGTGAAGGCCGCGCTGGACCTCGTACGCGCCAATGCAGCGGGGCTCGAGAAAGTGCGCCAGCCCCTCCGGGACATGGGCGTGGCCCTGTGGACAAACGTCGAGCTTTTCGACTTCGAGGCGACGCCCGATGGCCGGGTCGCCTGCATCGCGGCGCCCTTTGAGCGCGTTCGGCAGCAGATCGCGCTGCAGGCGCCGCTCGTGGAGAAACTCATCTCGTATCAGTATCAGGGCATCATGAACCGGCGGACGGACCTCGTCAACATAGGCCATGCGTCCGCCGAGACACTCTATCGCGAGTACGTCGCTTATCTGGGCGAACACTTTCCGGGTCGATTCCCCAACACGTGAGGTCTTATGGCATTTCAAGGCTACGGCGACAAAGACTTGCGGCTCGCCATGATCGGCATGGTTGAGGGCAACGGGCATCCCTATTCGTGGAGCGCCATCTTCAACGGCTATGACCGGGCCGCGATGGCGGACTGCCCCTATCCCACGATCCCCGATTACCTCGGCCGGCAGCCCAAGGAGACGCTCGGCATCCCGGGCGTCAAAGTGACCCATGTCTGGACCGATGACCCGGGCGACGCCTTGAAAGTGGCCAGGGCCGCGTTGATTCCTCAGATTGTGGATCACCCCGAGGAGGTGATCGGCCAAGTCGATGCCGTGGTGATTGCCACGGACATCGGTTCCGAACACGCCGCGCGATGCCGCCCCTTTGTCGAGGCCGGCCTTCCGGTTTTCGTGGACAAGCCCCTGGTGGACACTGCGGAGGACCTCAACGTCTTTCGGAAATGGATCGCCGGGGGCGCGGCCCTGCTGAGCGGTAGCGCGTTGAGTTACGCCAAGGAATTCCTGCCCTTCCGGGAATCCACCCACGACCTCGGCGAACTGCGCTTCGCCTGCGTCACCACGGCGAAGTCCTGGGAACGCTACGGCATCCACGCACTCTCGGGCGTGTATCCCCTCCTCGGCCCCGGTTTCCTGTCCGTGCGCAACACGGGCAGTATCGACCGCGCCATCGTCCATCTCAAGCACGCGCGCGGCGTGGACGTGAGCATTGCCGCCATCAGCGACATGTACGGGGGCTTCGGGTGCCTGCAATTGTGCGGGACGAAGGGAGCGGCCTCCGCGTCGTTTCGCGACACGTACTATGCGTTCAAGGCGCAGTTGCTGGATTTCGTTCGCTTCCTGCGCGGCGGCGTTCCGCCGTTTCCCTTCAGCGAAACCGAGGAACTCATGAAGATCGTCATCGCGGGCATCTGGAGCCGGAATGAAGGCGGCCGCGAAGTCGCCCTGAACGAGATCCCCTGAAAGAAGCCGCGGGCCGCGCAATACGCAGCCCGCGAAGTAAAGTCCAGGGATCTCCGCCTACAGATGATGCTTCCGATTGAGCAGTTCCAGCTTCAGTGCGGTCATCATCGTCTTCAGGATTCCGAGCGGACCGCCGTTGAAGACCGAATCCACGATGTTCGACAGCAGGTTGTACTTCTCGACGGAGTAGGGGTACCAGTAGGGTTCGATCCGGGGAAGTTGCCGATCGACGAGCACCGCCTTGATATTCGAGAAGGCATGCAGGCCCCAGATGCCCTTGTAGCGCCCGAAGCCGCTGTCGCGCACGCCGCCGAAGGGCAGGCCGGGATTGCCCTGGGTGCCCATCACGTTGTTGATGGACACGCTGCCCGCCGAAATCCTGCGGGCGACGCGGTCGGCGCGGTCCAGGTCTTTCGACCACACGCTGGCGGACAAGCCAAAGGGCGAATCGTTCGCCATCTGGATCGCCTCTTCCTCGTTGCGGAACTTCGTGATCGTCACCACCGGCCCGAAGGTTTCGTTGAACTGCACCGCCATCGAGTTGTCGGCATCGGTCACGATAGTGGGCGGGAGAATCTGCGTGTTGGGGACGCGTTCGCCGCCGCAGAGGATCTTCGCCCCCTTCTCCTTCGCCTCGGCCAACTGTTCCTCGATCTCCTTCAACTGGAAATCGGCGGTCATCGAGCCCACCCCGAGCGCCCGGTCATCCACCGGCCCGCCCGGCGTGGCGAGATGCCGGAGCTTTCCGGTCTTCTCCTGCATCGTCTGCACAAACTTGTCATAGATGGTGTCCTGAACGAAGATGCGCTCCACCCCGATGCAGGTCTGGCCGCAGTTCGCAAAACTGCCCCACAGGGCGCCGTTCACTGTGCGCTCGATGTTCACATCATCAAAGACCACAAACGGGTCTTTTCCGCCCAGTTCCAGTTCCACCGGGATGAGGCTCTGCGCAGCCTGCGCCATAATCGTCTTGCCCACGCCCACGCTTCCCGTGAAGTGGATCTTCGCGGGACGATGCTCGATCAGGCGGTTGGCCGTCTTGCGGCTGGCATAGGCCACCTGGAAGACGCCTTTCATGAATCCGCTCTTCTCGACCATGTCCTCCATCACGCCGCGCAGCGGGGTGTAGCGCGACGGTTTCAGGATCACGGCGTTGCCCGCGACCATGGCGCACAAGGCCGGCACGAAGGAGAGATGGAACGGGTAGTTCCAGGGCGAGATCACGAGCACCACGCCCATCGGCTCGTACATCACCTTCGACTTCTTGCCGATAAGCATGATGGGCGTTTTCAGGCGCTGATCGCGCAGGATCTTCTTCGCGTTCTTCTCGTAGAAGTCGATGATGTCTATCGACGGGAAAATGTCCAGAATCATCGCGTCCGTCCGGCACTTGCCCGTCTCTTCGACGATGCGGTCCGCAATGTGTTCCCGGTTCTCCAGCAGATAGTGCTTCAGCTTGCTGATTTCCTGGAGGCGCTGCCCCACGGACATCCGCCCGAAAACATCGAAGGCGGCCCGGGCCGTGTCGTAAATCCGGTCGACATCCTCGATCGTGGGCTCCGGGATGCTGTAGATCTCCTTGCCCGTGCGCGGGTTGATCACCGTGATGACGGGGCTCTGCTCGCTCATTCCGACTTCCTCCTCGACTTCAGTCCGGCATCGAAACACAATAACTCTCTCTCGCCCCCAATATAACAAGATCACATGCGGTTGTCCACCGGCGCGCAGCGCAGCGAAACGGATATGCCCGGGCCTTGCCGAAACGCGCTTGGGGCGCGCCGGGCCGCGCCCGTCCTGGAACTCTGCGCGTTGCGCTCCACGCATTGCTGCGGTGCGGCGCCCCGTGTCCAGCGTGAGTCCACCCCTTCCTTTTGTGTAGAATACCCCAAGTTCCAGGGATGCGGTTTGGATGCGGCAGCGCATCGATTCGGCGCGGCATGTTCCACGGCCAGCCCCCGGGAATAAAAGGTAAGTGCTTCCTGTTTATGGAGTTGGCGGCGTTTGGAGCGCATTGAGCTTTACACGCTGTGGGAATCTCGGGGGAATACATGGTTTCTGTCTCCCGGGAGCTTCCGGTGTTGCGCCGCCCCGAAGGCAAGCACCTTGCGAAAAAAGGAATGCGTTTATGAGTTCAGTGCCCGGAGAATTGGAGACAGCCCAGTACGAGGGTACCCGGGTGGAACGCAGCAACCGCGAAGTCGCGGAAATTGCGAATCGTGAGTACAAGTGGGGTTGGAGCACCGACATTGAATCGGAAACGATCCCCAAGGGGCTCAACGAAGACATTGTGCGCCTGATTTCCCTGAAGAAGGCCGAGCCGGACTGGATGACGGAATGGCGCCTCAAGGCGTATCGTCATTGGGTCCAGTCCTCGGAACCGGACTGGGCGAACGTGCGCTATGACGAGCCGGACTTCCAGGATATCAGCTACTACTCGGCGCCGAAGCAGCGCCCGGCGGTCAAGAGCCTCGACGAGGTGGATCCGAAACTGCTCGAGACCTTCGAGAAGCTGGGCATCCCCCTGGAAGAGCAGAAACGCATGGCCGGCGTCGCCGTGGATGCCGTCTTCGACAGCGTCTCCGTTGCCACGACGCACCGCGAGATCCTGGCCAAGAAGGGCATCATCTTCTGCCCCATCTCCGAGGCGATTCGCGAGCACCCCGAACTGGTTCAGAAGTACCTGGGGTCCGTGGTGCCGCGCAGCGACAATTTCTATGCCTCGCTCAATTCCGCCGTGTTCAGCGACGGCTCTTTCGTCTACGTGCCCAAGGGCGTGAAATGTCCGATGGACCTCTCCACGTACTTCCGGATCAACGCGGCGGATACCGGCCAGTTTGAACGCACGCTCATCATCGCGGACGAAGGCGCCGAAGTGAATTACCTCGAGGGCTGCACGGCCCCGCGGCGCGACGAGAACCAGTTGCATGCGGCCGTGGTCGAGTTGGTCGCGCACGCCAACGCCACGATTCGCTACTCAACCGTCCAGAACTGGTACGCCGGCGATCACGAGGGCAAGGGCGGCATCTTCAATTTCGTCACGAAGCGCGGCAAATGCCTGGGCGACAATTCACGCATTTCGTGGACCCAGGTGGAGACGGGTTCAGCCATCACCTGGAAGTACCCGAGCTGCCTGCTCATGGGCGACAATTCCGTGGGTGAGTTCTACTCCGTGGCGCTCACGCGCAACCATCAGCAGGCGGACACCGGCACGAAGATGATCCATCTCGGCCGAAACACCCGCAGCACAATCATCGCCAAGACGATTTCGGCGGGGCAGAGCAACAGCAGCTACCGCGGGCTCGTCCGCATCATGCCGAAGGCGCTGAACGCCCGCAACTACACCCAATGCGACTCGCTCCTGATCGGGGATCGCTGCGGCGCGCACACGTTTCCTTACATCGACGTGCGCAACAAGACCGCCTCGACCGAACACGAGGCTTCGACCTCGAAGATCAGCGAGGATCAGTTGTTCTATTGCCAGTCCCGCGGCATCGGGCCGGAGAATGCCATCTCGATGGTTGTGAACGGCTTCTGCAAGGAAGTCTTCGATCACCTGCCCATGGAATTCGCCGTCGAGGCCACCAAATTGCTCAGCATCAGCCTGGAAGGGAGTGTCGGATAAATGCTCGAAGTGAAACAGCTCGCGGCGTCGGTCAACGGAAATGCCATTCTGAAAGGCATTGACCTGCAGGTGAACGAAGGCGAAGTGCACGCCATCATGGGCCCGAACGGCTCCGGCAAGAGCACGCTCGCCCAGGTTCTTGCGGGACACGAGGCCTACGAGGTGGACCCGTCCAGCCGGGTCAACTTCCTCGGAGCGGACCTGCTCGAACTGCCCGCCGAAGAGCGCGCGCGGGCCGGACTCTTCCTTGCGTTTCAATATCCCGTGGAAATCCCGGGGGTAACCAACGCCCATTTCCTGCGCGCCGCTATGAACGAGATCCGCGTGAGCCGCGGCATGGAAGAACTGGACGCCATGGACTTCGAGGACCTGCTCCGCGAGAAGATGGAGCTCATCAATATCGATCCGGGCTTCGCGAAGCGCTTCGTGAACTTCGGTTTCTCCGGGGGCGAGAAGAAGCGCAACGAGATCCTGCAGCTGGCCGTGATGGAGCCGCGCCTCGCTATTCTCGACGAAACCGATTCGGGCCTCGATATCGACGCTTTGCGCATTGTATCCGACGGCGTGAACAAGCTGCGCACACCCACCCGCGCGTTCATCCTTGTCACGCACTATCAGCGACTCCTGAGTTACATCGTGCCGGATTTCGTTCACGTCCTCTACAAGGGCCGCATCGTGAAATCCGGCGGCAAAGACCTCGCGCTCGAACTCGAAGAACGGGGCTATGACTGGTTGAAAGAGGATGCAGCGGAACTGGTGGAAGCCTGAGGCGGAACAATGAGCGCGGAAAGCACGACAACACTTCAAGACGATCAGCACAAGGCGCGCTATCTGGCGGACCTCGCGCGCGTCGCACCCAACAGCGCCCCCGCGTGGCTGAGGCAGATGCGCGCCGAGGCCCTGACGCAGTTCCGCGGCGCCGCGTTGCCCCACACCCGAATTGAAGAATGGCGGCAAACCAACATCGCGCCGATCATTGAAACCCCCTACGAGAGCGTTCTGGAACCCGCGCCGCACGGCCTGCGCCGCGCGGACATCGCCCCGCTCCTCTACAACGAGGAGGGCTGGACGGAGCTGGTTTTCGTGGACGGCCATTTCGACGAGGCGCTGTCGTCGCGCGGCCCGTTGCCCGAGGGCGCCCATGCGGGCGGCCTGCGCGAGGCCTGGCATGGCGCCGAGGCCAAAATCATCCGGCCCCATCTCGGCAAGTACCTCCAGGAGCGCAACGCGTATACCGCGCTCAACTCCGCGTTCCTGCTCGACGGCGCCTTCGTGCACCTGCCGAAGAATGCCGCCCCCGGGAAACCGGTGCACCTGCTCTTTCTGATGAGCCGCCATGATCACCCGGCCGCGGCGCATCCGCGCTCGTTGATCGTTCTTGAGCCGGGAAGCGAGGCCCAGGTCCTCGTCACGTTCGCGGCCATGGACGGCGGCGCGGATTATCTCAACAACGCCGTGGAAGAAATCGTTCTCGGCAACAATGCCCGGCTCACGTATGTGCGGGTGGTCGAGGAGCAAGTGCAGGGGCATCTCCTGGCCACGACCGAGGTCCATCAGGGGCGTGACAGCCGGATGTACAGTTTCGCGGCAACGCTGTCCGGACAAATCGTCCGCAACCAGATTTGCGTGGAACTCGCCGAGGAGAACGGCGAAAGTGTGGTCGACGGGCTCTACCTCAACGACGGCAAGCGGCTCGTGGACAACATGTTGAGCGTGCATCACAGCCAGCCGCAGGGAACCAGCCGCATCTCGTGCCGGGGCATCCTGGACGGCGAGAGCAAATCCGTGTTCCTGGGGAAGGTCTGTGTCCATCCCAACGCACAGAAGACGGATTCGCGGCAACTGAACAAGAACCTGCTGCTCTCCGACCACGCGAGCGTGGAAACGAAGCCGCAGCTCGAGATCTACGCCGACGACGTCAAGTGCACCCATGGCGCAACCGTCGGGGCGCCGCCCCAGGAAGTATTGTTCTATTTCCGCAGCCGCGGCATTTCGGAAGAAGCGGCGCGCGGCATGCTCACCTGCGGTTTCGCGGGCGAAGTGATCGAGGAGATCCCGATCGAGGCGGTGCGCGCGCGGCTGCATCGATACGTGTTTGAGAAATATGCTCCGGCAAAGGTAAGGTAACGTGTATGGCAGCTCTCGCGGCAACAGCAAAACACATGGTCCCGTGCACGTGCCGCGGCTTTGACATCGATCGAATCCGGGAGGATTTCCCGATTCTCGGCGCCAAGGTCCGCGGAAAACCCCTGGTCTATCTGGACAACGCGGCGACGACGCAGAAACCGCAGTCGGTGATCGATGCCGTGTCGCGCTACTATGCGGCGCAGAATGCGAACGTCCACCGGGGGGTGCATCAACTCAGCCAGAACGCCACGTTCGCCTTTGACGAGGCGCGGCGCAAGATTGGCGCGTTCATCAACGCAACCGTCGAGTGCGAAGTGATTTTCACGCGCGGCGCGACGGAGTCCATCAACCTCGTGGCGCAGTCCTATGGGCGCACTTTTCTCCACGCGGGCGACGAGATCATCATCTCGAACATGGAGCACCACTCGAACATCGTGCCGTGGCAGATCCTCTGCCAGCAGACCGGCGCGGTGCTGCGCGTCATTCCCATCGACGACGACGGTAACCTGATCATGGAGGAATTCGACCGCCTCCTGAACGAAAAGACGAAGATGGTCGCCGTGGTGCACGTTTCGAACGCGCTCGGCACAGTCAATCCGATCCGGGAGATTTCCGAGAAGGCGCACAGCGTGGGCGCGCGGGTGCTTGTGGACGGGGCACAGAGCACGCCGCACATGCCCATTAACGTCCAGGAACTCGGCTGCGACTTCTTTGCCTGTTCCGGGCACAAGATGTACGGCCCGACCGGCATTGGCGTTCTCTATGGCCGGGCGGAAGCGCTCGATCAAATGCCGCCCTATCAGAGTGGCGGCGACATGATCCTGTCCGTGACGCTGGAGAAGACCGTATACGGCCGCCTCCCGAGCAAGTTCGAGGCAGGCACGCCCCATATCGAAGGCGTCATCGGCCTGGGCGCCGCCGTCGACTACCTCAATGCCGCCGGCATGGACGCCGTCCAGCAGCATGAGCATGAACTCCTGGCGTACGGCACAGAAGTACTGCAGCGCGTGCCCGGACTTCGCATCATGGGCAATGCCCGCGAAAAGGCCGGGGTGCTGGCCTTCACGATGGACAACGCCCACCCGCACGACATCGGCCAGATTCTCGATGATGAAGGCATCGCCGTGCGCGCCGGCCACCACTGCGCCCAACCGGTCATGCAGCGCTACGGCGTGCCCGCGACGACGCGCGCTTCTCTCGGCCTGTACAACACGAAGGAAGAGCTGGACGCGCTGGGGGCCGCCCTGCAGAAGGTTAATGAGGTGTTTTCCTGATGTCCGACTCCCGGGCGCTATATGAAGAAGTGATTCTGGACCACAACAAGAATCCCCGGAATTTCCGGCCGCTGAGCCCCTGCGACCGCCAGGTGGAGGCGTTCAACCCGCTGTGCGGCGATCATTTCACGGTTTTCCTGCGCCTCGACGGCGACCGCATCAGCGAGATTTCCTTTGACGGCGCCGGTTGCGCCATCTCGAAGTCCTCGGCCTCGGTTATGACCACGCTGCTGAAAGGCAAAACCATTCCCGAAGCCCGGGCCATCTTCACCCGCTTCCACAGCATGATCACCTCGCCCCCGGATACGCCCATCGACGAGACGGCCCTGGGCAAGCTCCGCGTCTTCACCGGCGTCCGCGAATTCCCCATTCGCATCAAGTGCGCCACGCTCGCCTGGCATGCCATGTCGGCCGCCATCGACGGGCGCAACGACGCCATCACCACCGAATAAACGCCGCCATTTGTAGTTCCCGCGCAGAATGTGCTAGAGTTCGAGTCCAATCTGTTCAATGCGCGCAACGCATTCTCCTCAGAACGCAACAATGAGGTTGTTTTCTACTATATGAGTACGACAAGCACACCTTCCATTCCCCCTTCCCTGGATGAAACGCTGAGCATGATGCGCAAGAAGCTCAAGGGCGTGGTCCCGGATTTCGAAATCGTCGCCAAGGCCGGGCTGGCCCACGAGATCAATGTGCTGAAAAAGGAGCTGAACGCGGTTATTCTCGGCCACAATTACATGGAGCCCGCGCTGTATCATTCGGTGCCGGACCACACGGGCGACTCGCTTCAACTCTCCGTCATCGCGTCGAAGACCACGGCCGACGTCATCGTGTTCTGCGGCGTGTGGTTCATGGGCGAAACCGCGAAGGTCCTGAATCCGAAGAAGACCGTGCTGGTCCCCTCCGAGCATGCGGGATGCTCGCTGGCCGAGGGCATCAAGGTGGCCGACGTGCACGCCTTGCGCGAACGCTTCCCCGAGGCCCCCGTGGTCAGCTACGTGAACACCTACGCCGAGGTGAAGGCCGAATCGGACTACTGCTGCACTTCGGGCAACGCGGACAAGGTCCTCAAGTTCCTCTTTGATCAGGGCCACAGGCGCGTCATCTTCATCCCGGACGAGTATCTCGCCCGGAACACCGCGGCGCAGCTCGGCGCGGCCTACATCCCCGGCGCGGACCCCGCCAGCGTTTCTGTGGCGGCAGACGTCCCCGCGGTGGTCGGCTGGAATGTCCGCTGCGAGGTCCACGAACTCTTCACGGTCGGGGATGTCGAGAGCATCCGCCGCCAGTACCCCGACGCCGTCATTCTCGCGCATCCCGAATGCCATCCCGACGTCATCGCGCGCGTGGACGTGACGGGCAGCACGAAGGCCATGATCGATTACATCACGGAAGTCGAGGCGCCGCGCTACGCCCTGCTCACCGAATGCACGATGGGCGACAACATCGCCGCCGAGTTCCCGAACAAGGAGATGGTTCGCGCCTGCAGCCTGCGCTGCAAGCACATGAACCAGATCACGCTCGAAGAAACGCTGAGCGCGCTCAAGAAGACCCAATACAAGGTCGAACTCAGCCAGGACATCATCGAACGTGCCAAACTGCCCATCGACCGGATGATCCAGATCCGCTAACGCGACGGAGCACGCTTCAAGACATGTTCTACTTCAAGTCAGCGCAGTTCGTGCCCGGCAAGGGCGACGCATGGACCTACTACGAGTGCGACGACAACAAGAAGGTGCTGCGCCAGCTCACCCACATCCCCGGCAGCGGCGAACTGACGCGAGTCCCCGATCCCATCGTGAAGCGGCTGATCCGCCCGGAACTCCTGCAGGATGCCGGCGCGGAGGAGTTCCTCACGCTGTGGGGCGAGGGCTGAACCGGTTACAGAAGGAAGCCTATCCGTGGCATTGCGTCTCCAAAGTCCCTACAGCAACAATCATGCGGCGTGGTTCAAGGGCAATCTGCACACGCACACGACAAACAGCGACGGCAACCTTTCGCCGCAGGACACGATAGCCACGTATGCGGGCATGGGCTATCACTTTCTCATGCTCAGCGACCACGACAAGTTCACGGATCCCGCCCTCCTCGATCCCTGCGGCCTTACGTTGATCCCCGGCTGCGAGATCACCGCCAACGGCCCGCACATGCTGCACGTGAACGCCAACGGCGCCATGGAACCGGTCGAGAACCGCCAGAACATCATCGATGCCGTCAACGGCATCGACAACGGCGGCTTCTGCATCATGAACCACCCCAATTGGCTCGAGAACTTCAATCACTGCGATCACAAGAACCTCGAAGCGTGGCAGGGCTACGCCGGCATTGAGATCTACAACGGCGTCTGCCGGCGCGCCGAGGGCAGCCCTCTGGCCACCGACCGCTGGGACCGCCTCCTGAGCGCGGGCCGCAAAGTCTGGGGCTACGCAAACGACGACAATCACCGCGACTGGGATCGCGGCGTGGCCTGGAACGTGGTGCAGGCGGAAGACGCTTCGCCCGGCAGCATCGTGAAATCGCTCCGCGAAGGCCGCTTCTACGCCAGCACCGGCGTGGTCATCGACAGCATTGAAGTCGAAGGGAACACCCTTCGCGTCAGGACGCAGAATGCCCAGCGCCATTATGTGAGTTCGCTGCACGGGCGGGTGCCCGCCATTGCCGACGGACGCAATCTCGTCTACACGCTGCCCGACGAGTTCCCCTTCCCGTATATCCGCATCGAATGCTGGGGGCCCGCCGACGCCATGGCCTGGACCCAGCCTTTCCTCATCGAGAAGGACTAGCCCCGCCTTTGGGCAGTACGCCGCGGGGCGGCGTCACTTGCCCGTTTCAGGAGATTTCCCGGCAAGCGCGCCTTCGATTTCCGCGGTGAGTTCTTCCGCGAAGTTGGGGCCCACGCCGCGATGCGCCGCATAGACCACCCCGTCCTTGCCGATGATGGCCATGCGGGGAATGCTCGATGCCTGATAGTCCGACGCCGCGCGCCGGCTCTTGTCTATGGCCACCGCGATCGTGATGCCCGCGTCGGACAGGAATGACTTGATCAGGGCGGGTTCTTCGCCAGAGTTGACGGCGTACAGCACCACGCCTTTGTCCGCATAACGCTTGGCGACTTCCACGACCGTGGGCATGGACATGCGGCAGGGACGGCACCACGTGGCAAAGAAGTCCAGAATGACAACGTTCTTTCCCTTGTGGCTGGCCAGGTCGAGGGTGCCGCCGTCCATGAGATCGAGCGTCAGCGCCGGCGCGGGTTTGCCCACGAGCGGGTCCTTCTGCTCTTCCGCCGCGGCCTTCAGGTCGAACAGGGTGACGCCCTCGGGCGGCGTGAAGACGAAGCGGTCGTCGGTCACGGAGACGCCCGGTTGCCAGTTCGCGAACGTAAACTCGACGGTGGCCTTTCCTCCGCCCGGCGTCTTGCTGAATCCCTTGCTGAAGTCGAGGACAAAGCGTTGCATCAGCGGGGCGGCGCCGTCGGCAAGCCAGACATCCGCGTCAAATTTCGCGGTCGTGATCAGGATATGCCGCTGTTTGGGCGTGCCTTCGCCGCCGGGTTGTTCGAGCCCCTTGTCCTCCGTGGCCGTGGCCATCGCCATCAGCGAGGGATCGGCCTCGAGGAACTTGCCCATCCAGAGCGCGCCCATGTTGATGATGCCTCCGCCCATCAGGGCGATCAATCCCTGGCGGGTGGACGGTTTTTCCGCATACTGCTTCTCCGAAACCAGGTGGATCATCTGCTTGTTGGCATTCGCGTAGAACTCGGCCTCGGAGCTTGGGTTCTTGACGTGCGCATAAAGGTCGCTCGTCCCGCGCAGCACGAGCGAAGCCGTGAGTTCCGCGCGGGAGTCTCTCCCCTGCATCTGCATATGCTGCCGCATCACGATATCCACGGAGACGGAACTGAGCCCCTTCACGTGATTCATCGCAGCGCTCAGCACGGCAGACGCATCCGACGGCGCCTGCTGGGCATGCGATAGAGGGGCAAAGGCCAGGAGGACAAGGACAAGGGAGACTCTGAACACGTTCATGGGGATTTCCTGTTGGCGCCAACGCCGATTGATGCGGTGTAATGATACCACAAAACTGCCTGCTTGCTCATCGGAAAGTCTTGGTTTAGACTATCTTCACGAGCGGAGGCGCTCGGAGGCCATCGAGGCCTCTGAAAGGAGCGGGGATATGCGTTCGATCGCCACGGTCTGTCGGGGTGTGCTTGGAATCGCAGCGGCACTGTTTCTTGCGTTGCCGTCGCCGGCCGCGGTGCCCGGCCTGCCGTTCACGGAGGACTTCTCGGACGGTGCCCTCATGGACGCCGCCTGGACCACGGCGCACTGGTCCACTGCCGCAGGCCAACTCGTGCTCGACGCCCGGCGCCCGCGCTACGGCGCACTGACCGCCGCAGCCCCGGCAGCGGCACTCGGCGCGGACGATGCGAGGGCCATCGCGTTCGGCGATGTGAACGGCGACGGATTTCCGGACGCCGTTGCCGCGAACAACGGCATCAGCCGGTACTACCTCAACAATGGCACCACGGATCCGTTTCAGGGGGTGAGCGGATTGCCGGTCACCGCTGACACGCACAACGCGCGCGCGGCCGCCCTCGGGGACATGAACCGCGACGGAACCCTGGATCTCGTGCTCGGAACCGACGGGGAGAACCTGCTGTTCTTCGCGAACAATGGCTCGGCAAGCCCATTCGACGGCTCCGTGCCGGCCAGCATCTCGGGCGATGTGCGCAACACGACCTCGCTGGCGGTGGCGGACCTCGATGCGGACGGCGACCTGGATATCGTGGCCGGCAATTCCGGCCAGACCAGCCGCCTCTATCTGAACAACGGATCCGCCAGCCCCTTCGACGGCGCCGCGGGATTGGACATCACGGCCGAGGTGCACAACATCTTCGGCGTCGCCCTGGGTGATTTCAATGGCGACGGCCGCCCCGATCTCGTCCTGGGCAGCAGTGATGCCGGCGGGCGCGTGTACCTGAACACCGGCGGCGCAAATCCGTTCGCAGGCGCCGCGACCATCCCGCTGGCCGTGTCCGCGACACGCGCCGTGGCGCTGGGCGATATGGACAATGACGGGGATCTCGATGTTCTCCTGGGCAATGACGGCGAAGCCAGCCACCTCTATCTGAACAACGGCACCGGCGCCCCCTTCTCGCCTGTCGTGGAATCCAACGTGACCACCGACGCCCGCGCAGTGCGCTCGGTCGCCGTGGGCGACGTGGACGCGGACGGCGATCTCGACGTCCTGACGGGCAGCCACAACCAAACGCTCCGCGTCTATCGGAACAATGGAAGCAGCACGCCCTTCAGCGGCGTCGCGGGTTCGGATCTCGGCGCGACGGCCCATGACTTTGCCATGATCGCGCTGTGCGACGTGGACACGGACGGCGATCTGGATGCCGCGGCCGCCACGCAGAACGCCTCGGTTCAGCTATACCTGAACGAGTGCGACGCCAACCCCTTCAACGGGGTGGCCGGCATCGACGCGGGAACGGATGCCCAGTCGACATATGCCGTGGCCGTGGGGGATCTCAACCGGGACGGGCTGCCCGACCTTGTGGCGGGCAACTACAATCAGATTAACAAGTACTACCTTAACAACGGAACCGCGGACCCGTTTCACAATGTCGTTGGCCAGAATATCACGGCGGACGCGAAGAACACGCGGGCCATCGTCCTGACGGACATGAACGGCGACGGGCGCCCCGACGTCATCACGGGCAACCAGGGGCAACCCTGCCGCCTCTACCTGCATAATGGGACCGCCACGCCCTTTGCCGGGGTGGCGGGCGCAGACGTTTCAGGCGATTCCTATTCCACCCGCGCCATCGCTGTCGGCGATGTGAATGGCGACGGGCGCCCCGACGTGGCCGCGGGGAACTACAACTATCCGAGCGGCCAAGCCAGCCGCATCTACCTGAACAACGGCACCGCGACGCCGTTCATCGGCGTATCGGGAAGTGACATCGGCATGGAGAGTCATGTCACGAACGCGATTGCACTGGCAGACGTGAACGGCGACGGCAGGCTCGATGTGGTCTGCGGCAACAACGGGCGCAACAGCCTGTTTCTGAACAATGGCACTGCCGCGCCCTTCACCGGCGTATCCAGCACCAACATCAGTTCCGACGCCTACACCACCCTGTCTGTCGCGCTGGGCGATATCGACCGCGACGGCGACCTCGATCTGGTCACCGCGGATGCCGCGTCGGGCTGCCACTACTATCTGAATGAAGACGCCTCGAAAACTTTCAGTGGCGCTGTGGGCCTGGACGTTTCCACCGCCTATTACACGACCGCCGTGGCGTTGGCCGATGTGAACGCCGATGGCAGACTGGACATCATCGCGGGCAACAAGGATCAGTCCCACCGCGTCTACCTGAACAATGGAAGCGTTGCGCCATTCCTGAACATGGGCTCGGACGGCTACGGGATCGGCGCAGACTCGTTCACCACGTTCGCCATCGCACTGGCCGACCTCAATGGCGACGGCCAACCGGATGTCGTGGCCGGAAACGCCGGCAATCAACGTAACCGGATCTATCTGAACGGCGCACAGTTCCATCCTTTCCGGGGGGTGGCCTCCTCGCCGATCACCACCGAAGTGAACACCATCCGGGCGGCCGCCGTGGCCGACTTGGACGGCGACGCGTTCCCTGACCTTATTCTGGCGGGCAATGGAACCAACCGCCTCTTCCTCAACAACCGCAGCGAAGCGCCCTTCCTCGGCGTGGCCGGCACGGACATCTCCGGTGACGGCGCGAACACGCGCGCCCTCGCCGTGGGCGACCTCGACGGCGATGGCGACCTGGATGTCGTGGCGGGCAACGACGGCCAGCCTTCCCGCTTCTATCTGAACACGGGCAATCCGCCGCCGTTCTCGGGAGTCGCTCCCGTCGACATCACCTCGGACGTTCGGCCGGTGCGCGCCATAGCGCTCGGCGACCTGAATCGTGACGGACATCTCGATCTCGTCACGGGTGCCGAGGACGACACGCTTCGCTGCTACCTCAACAACGGCACGGCCAGTCCCTTCGACGGCGTCACGGGCGTGGACGTCGCGCCGGACATCCGCCACACGCATGGACTCGCCCTCGCCGATGTAGACAGGGACGGCGACCTCGATATCGTCGCCGGCAACTACGGCGAGACAAACCGCTTGTATCTGAACACGGGCGGAGCCGATCCCTTCGCCGGCGTTGCGGGATCAGACATCACGCTGGACACGTACCTGGCCAACGCCATCGCGCTGGCCGACGTGAACGGCGACACCTTTCCCGATTTGCTCTGCGGCAACGGCACGGGACTCAATCAGCACAGCCGTCTCTACATCAATAACGGCACGGCAAATCCATTCGGCACGGTCACCCGCCTGGACATTGGCTCAGACAACCTCGACACCCAGGCCATCGCCGCGGACGACGTCGACAACGACGGCGACATTGACGTTTTGCTCGGCAACAACAACGGAAAGAGCCGCGTCTATCTGAACAATGGCACGGTCAGCCCATTCAGCGGCAACAGCGGCATGGACCTCGATGCGGACGCATTTGAAACCTATGCCGTGGCGCTTGCCGACTTCGACGGCGACGGCACGCCGGAGGCCGTTCTGGGCAACCAGAACGAGCCGAGCCGCCTGTACACGGCCTCCGTCCACCATGTGGCTGCGGGCCGAGCCGTCTCCCGGAGGATTGACAACGAGGCGGGCGGCGTACCCAATGCCCGCCTCGGCTATGCGGGCGATATCCCCGTCAACACGGCCGTGACGTGGTATCTCAGCAACACCGGCGGCGCCCAGTGGTTCCAGATCCGGCCGAACACCTGGTTCACGTTCCCAACGGCCGGAGCCGACCTCCGATGGAAGACCGAGTTCACCTCCTTGTCTTCCGTCCTGACGCCAACCATCACGCAGATCTCGGTGATCAGCAACTCCGGCGAGGGCGAGGGCGAGGGCGAAGGCGAAGGTGAGGGCGAAGGTGAGGGCGAAGGCGAAGGTGAGGGCGAAGGCGAAGGTGAGGGCGAGGGCGAGGGCGAGGGCGAAGGTGAGGGCGAAGGTGAGGGCGAAGGCGAAGCCCCGCCACGCCAAAGCGCTGACCAGGACCTCGACTATCAAATCAGCCTGTCCGAGCTCCTTCGCGTCATTCAGTTCTTCAATTCGGACGGTTTTCATTGCGAGGCGGGAACCGAGGATGATTATGCTCCCGGTCCCGGGAGCCAGTCCTGTGCGGCCCACACGAGCGACTACAATCCACAGGACTGGCTGATCAGCCTGTCCGAACTGTTGCGCCTGATCCAGTTCTTCAATTCCGGCGGCTATCACGCGTGCTTCGATGCAATTCCGCCCACGGAAGATGGGTTCTGCGTCGGACCCTGAACGGGAGACGGCGCGTCTGAACGGCTGAAATCCACGGAAGGGACGATTATGCGTGTTCACGTTGCGATGGCGGTGGCGATCTTGCTTGCGGGCGGGTGTGCCCATTTTCCCGGGAGACCGCTGGCGCGCAACGTGACGCTGGGCGTAACGCACACCGGCGGCACCTACAACCTCGGCAACACCACCCAGGATTTCCTGGGCCAGGGGGCCGATGCAGTCCTTGACCTCGGCTCGCGCACGATCAAGCTCTGGTTTCATCGTCCCAAGGACTGTTACCCGTTCAACAGCGAGTGGCCGGAACACTTCGAAAGCCTCATTGACATTGCGAAACACCCGTACTACCGCGCGGTCTTCGAGAAGCCCTTCAAGACCTATATTCTCGTCGCCTATGGCCCGCAGCGGCCGGAACATTACTGGACGAAAGGCATCTCCGACGCGGAGTGCGCCGATGAGCAGCAGCAGTTCTATGCGTTCACGAAATACCTCTTGAGCACCTATCGCCACACCGGCAAGACCTTCATCCTGCAGCATTGGGAGGGCGATTGGGCCATCCGCGCCAGCTATGACCCCAATGCGGATCCCACACCCGCCGCCATCGAAGGCATGGTGACCTGGCTCAACGCGCGGCAGGCCGGCGTCCAACAGGCCCGCCAGGAACTCGGGGAACACGGCGTGCACGTGTATCACGCGGCCGAAGTCAATCTCGTGGCCCGCGCCATGAATGAAGGCAAGCCCAACGTCACGAACGCCGTCCTCCCCCACACCCGCCTCGACCTCGTGTCGTACTCGAGTTGGGACACCCTGTCCAGCGGCCCGGAGTTCCGGCGGGCCCTCGACTTCATCGCGGCGAACATGCCTGACAGTCCATCGTTCGGTGCGAAGAATGTCTATGTCGGCGAGTACGGCTTTCCCGAAAACGAGGCGCCGCTCGCGAAAGTGCAGGAACATATCCGGAACGTCGTCGAAACCGGTTTGGATTGGGGCTGCCCGTATATCGTGTATTGGGAACTCTTCTGCAACGAGGCGCGGCGCAAGCCTGTTCTGAAGAACGACGACGTCCGCGGCGTGTGGCTCATCAAGCCCGACGGTTCCAAGGCCTGGGCCTGGGATTATCTGCACGAAAAGATCACGGAATCCCGATAACGCGGTTCGTTCCGTCCCGCCCGCGTCTGCTACAATCCCGCCATGAACGCAGCACAAGCCGAGATCTGGACCGTCTCCCAACTGACGCGGCGCGTCAAGGGGCTCCTGGAAACAGGCATCGGTTCCGTATGGGTGGCGGGTGAGATTTCGAATTGGCGCCCCGCCGCTTCCGGCCATGCCTACTTCACGTTGAAGGACAAGGACAGCCAGATTGACGCGGTCATGTTCCGCGGGGCGCTGGGCAAACTGAAGTTCGTTCCGGAAAGCGGTCTCGAAGTCATCGCGCACGGCCTGGTGACGGTCTACGAGAAGCGCGGCAACTATCAGATAGTCCTGGACGACATGCAGCCCAGGGGCCTGGGCGCCCTGCAGCTCGCCTTCGAACGGCTGAAGCGGAAACTCGAGGCGGAGGGGCTCTTTGACGCGCGGCACAAGAAACCGCTGCCGCTGCTGCCACGCACGGTCGGGGTCGTCACCTCGCCCACCGGCGCGGCCATCCGCGACATCCTGAACGTGCTCCACCGCCGATTCGCCGGCGTGCGCGTCGTGTTGTACCCCGCGCGGGTCCAGGGCGACGAAGCCGCCCCCGAGATCGCCGAGGGCATCCGGGCCCTGGATCGCCATGGCGTGGACGTCATGATTGTCGGTCGGGGCGGCGGCTCGCTGGAAGACCTGTGGCCATTCAACGAAGAGGCGGTCGTCCGGGCCGTCTTCGAGGCCCGCACGCCCGTCATCTCCGCGGTCGGCCATGAGATCGATTTCACACTGACCGACTTTGTGGCGGATCTCCGCGCACCCACGCCCTCCGCCGCCGCCGAGCTGGTGGTCCGTGAACGGGAGTCCCTGCTCGAAAAAGTCGGCCTGATGCGTCAGCGTCTTGCGAGCGCCCTCGCGCAACGGCTCACCCAGGCGCGGCACCGCGTGAATGTGGCCTCGGCCAGTTTCGTCTTCAAGCGTCCCGAAGAACTGATCCGGCAGCGGCGCCAGCGCTGCGATGAGCTTCGGATGCAACTCGAATCGGCCCTGGGGGAGCAGGCGCGAAGCCGCCGAACGCGCCTCGAACGCGCGAGCCACGCGCTCGCGCTCCTTTCGCCGGAGAATCGCGTGCGCCAGGCCAAGGAGCGCCGGTCCATGCTGCAGTGGCGCCTGCTTCAAGGCATGCACGCCCTCCTGGACCGCCGCCGCGCCGCATTGCTCCCGGCCATGGCCCGCCTGGATGCCTTGAGTCCCCTCGCGATACTCGGACGCGGTTATGCGCTGGCCTGGAAGCTGCCCGAACGCACCCTCGTGCGAAGCGGGGCCGGACTGGCCGTGAACGATGCACTCTACCTGCGGTTTGGAGAAGGCGGCGCCACCGCCACAGTCACCGGCATTGAGGAAAAGGAACATGGCACGCACTAAGAAAGAAGCGAGTTTCGAAAAGGATCTGGAGCAACTCGAGCACATTGTCGCGGCCCTCGAAGCGGGCGGGCTTTCGCTGGACGAGTCCCTGAAGCGCTTTGAAGACGGCATCCGCCTCGCGCGTTCCTGCGAGAAGGCCCTGGGAGAGGCCGAGAAGCGCATAGAAATACTCACAAAAAACGCCCAGGGCGAATTGCAGGCCAAAGCGTTTGGAGACGAGGAAGACGAGGTAGACGAAGAAGGCGACGGTGATGACGAGGACGTCCCGCCGGAGCCCCCGGAAGAAGCCAAGGGCACGGAAGAGGACTTGCTGTTTTGACAACGCTGGAACAGTTTCTGGAGGAGAAAGCCCGCAAGACGGAACGGGCGCTGGAAGCGCGCATGGCCGCGTGGCCGAACGCCCCGGAGACCCTTCTCAAGGCCATGCGCTACAGCCTCCTGGCCGGCGGGAAGCGACTGCGTCCGGCGCTGGCCCTCGGGGCCGCGGAGATCATTGCGGGCGAGGACGCGCCTGCGCTCCCGGCAGCCTGCGCCCTCGAGATGATCCACACGTACTCCTTGATCCACGACGACCTCCCCGCGATGGACAACGACGATTTCCGGCGCGGCCGCCCCACGTCGCACAAGGTCTTCGGAGAAGCCTCGGCAATCCTTGCCGGGGACGGCCTGCTCACGATGGCATTTGATGTGGCGGCCGAGTGCGGCGACCTCCGTGTGGTCCGGGAGATTGCGCAGGCGGCCGGCGCCGAAGGCATGGTTGGGGGCCAGCAGCTCGACCTGGAAGCGGAAGGCCGGGCGCTCACCCTGGACGCCTTGCGTCAGATCCATGCCCGGAAGACGGGCGCGCTCATCCGTGTTTCGGTGCGGGTCGGGGCGATGATCGCCGGGGCCCGTCCGGAGCAACTCGACGCGCTCACGTGCTACGGCGAACACCTCGGCATCGCTTTTCAAATTGCGGACGATATCCTGGACATCACCGGGGATGCCGGCACGCTCGGGAAGCCGATCGGAAGTGATGCCGTCAACCAGAAGGCCACGTACCCGGCGTTGCTCGGGCTCGAAGAGGCGCGCGCCCTGGCGCACGAAGCCGCTGCCGCCGCGCTGGAGGCGCTCGCGCCGTTTGGCCGGGAAGCGGACACGTTCCGGGCGCTGGCGCGCTTTGTGGTCGAGCGGCAGCACTGAACGTCCCGGGCGGGCGCCGCGCCAACAGAAGGAGACCCCATCGCCATGAGCGGCCAACGATTTGTCTACGCCTATCCCCGCCCCATGCTTACGGTCGATGCGGTGGTGTTCACGCAGAAGGAGGGGCGCCGCCACGTGCTCCTGATCGAGCGCAAGCATGAACCCTATGCCGGGCAATGGGCGCTGCCCGGGGGCTTCGTCGAGATGGAAGAAACCCTCTCGCACGCCGCGGCCCGGGAATTGGAGGAGGAAACCGGACTGTCCAACGTGCCTCTGTCTCAATTCCACACGTTTGGCGACCCGGGCCGCGACCCGCGCGGGCGGAGCATCACCGTGGCCTACCTGGGCGAGGCCGATTGGCGCGCCTGCGCCCCCAAAGCGGCGGACGATGCCGCCGCCGTTCAGTGGTTTCCGCTGGACGCGCTTCCGCCGCTCGCGTTTGACCATCAGGATATTGTGGAGTACGCTGTCAAGTGCAAGTGCAGGAATGAGGCATGAAGATTGACGAAAGCGATGCACTGATCATAGTGGACGTGCAGAATGACTTCTGCCAGGGCGGCGCCCTGCCCGTGCCCCGAGGGGAGCAGGTGGCCCGCGTCATCAACCGGCTCATGATCCATTTTGATCATCTCGTATTCTCGCGCGACTGGCATCCGCAGGATCACTGCAGTTTCAGCGACGCGCCGGAGTACCGGGACGGAAGCTGGCCGGTGCACTGCGTCGAGGATTCCCCCGGCGCCGAGTTTCACGGCGACCTGCGCGTGCCGCTCGATGCCTGTTTCGTGAACAAGGGCACGGATCCGGACGTCGAGGCCTACAGCGCCTTCGACGGCACCGGACTCGCCGCGGAATTGCGGCGGCGGGGCGTGCAGCGGGTCTTCGTCGCCGGATTGGCGACGGACTACTGTGTGAAGTCCACGGCACTGGATGCAGTGAGAGCGGGCTTTGAGACGGTTCTCGTGGAAGACGCCTGCCGCGGCGTCGCGCCGGAGACGACGGCCGCAGCCCTCGAGACCTTGAATGAGGCAGGTGTCCGCATGTGCCGTTCCTCGGAGGTGGGATGAATCAGAGTAAGAACGCATGGTTCAGCCGGGAGGGCCTGGCCCTCCTTACGGACCTGTACGAATTGACGATGATGGCAGGCTACTGGAAGGAAGGGCGAACCGGGCAGCGCGTCAGTTTCGACTACTTCTTCCGCAACCTCCCCCCCCACGCCGGCTTCGCCGTCACCGCGGGCCTCGATCCGTTTCTGGACTATCTCGAACATCTCCGCTTCGAGCAGGACGACATCGAGTACTTGCGTTCGCTGAAGTTTTTCGATGAACCCTTCCTGGCGTTCCTGCAGGGATTCCGCCCGACTTTCAGCGTGAACGCCATCCCGGAAGGCTCGCTTGTGTTTCCGCACGAGCCCATCATCCAGCTGGACGGCACGATTTTCGAAACGCAACTGGTTGAGACGGCGCTGCTGAACTTCATGAACTATCAGACGCTGATTGCCACGAAGGCCGCGCGGGTGTGCCTCGCGGCCAACGGCGAACCCGTGATGGAGTTCGGGCTGCGGCGGGCGCACGGGCCCGATGGCGGCCTGAGCGGGTCGCGCGCCGCCTATATCGGCGGCTGCACGTCCACCTCGAACGTTCTCGCGGGTAAGGTCTACGACCTGCCCGTGGCGGGCACGCACGCCCACAGCTGGGTCATGAGCTTCGAGAGCGAGCTCGAGGCGTTCCGCGCGTTCGCCCGGCAGTATCCCGAGCGTTGCGTGCTCCTCGTGGACACGTACGACACCGTGGAAAGCGGCATTCCCAATGCCATCCGCGTCTTCAAGGAGATGCATGCGCAGGGCGTTCCGCTGCGTCCCGCCATACGCCTGGACTCGGGCGATCTCGCCAAGCTGAGCAAGATCGCCTATCGCATGATGACGGAGGCCGGACTCGAGGACCCGCTCATCGTCGGGTCGAACGATCTTGACGAGGACCTCATCGCCGACATGAAACGCCAGGGCGCCCGCCTGAACGCCTGGGGTGTCGGCACCCACCTGATCACGGCGTACGACGCCCCCGCCCTCAACGGCGTGTACAAGCTCGTGGCGGTGCATGACGGCTCGGCCTGGCAGCCCAAGATGAAGACCACGTCGAACTTCGAGAAGGCGACGGACCCGGGACGCAAGCAGGTGATCCGCTATTACGACACTGAAGATCATCCGCTCTGCGATGTGATGTATCTCATTGAGGAGACCTGGCCGGAACGCGGCCCCATTGAAGGACGCCTCCGCAAGCAGCCGCACATGAAGTCACGCCGAACCGGCGCGGTCCGGGCGGAAGTGCTGCTGCAGCCGGTCTTCCGGGACGGACGCCGCATCGATCCGCGCCGCAGCATTCATGACCTGCGCACGCACGCACGCGTGTCGATGTCCTCCCTGCCCGACGAATTCAAGCGCCTGCGCAATCCCGAAATCTACCACGTGCTCCTGTCGAACCGGATTGGCGACCTCAAAGACAGCACCCTCTCCAATCGTGACATGACATGAGCGCGCAGCGCGGGACCGGGGCCGTTGACGCGCCTGTGTGGACAGGTTTACGCTATGCAGAAGCGGAGGAGAGTCACGACATATGCGGCTCGTTCGAATAGGAGTAGCGGCGATATCCGTGAAAGTGGGCGATTTCGCCTGGAACTCGGGACGGGTGCGCGTCGCCCTCGAGGCCGCCAAAGAGCAGGGCGTCCACCTGCTCGTCACTCCGGAACTCGGCATTTCCGGCTACAGCCTGGAGGACCGCGTCTTCTGGCCGGACATCGCGCAGCGGAGCTGGGCCGCGCTCGAATCGCTGGCCAAGGCCTCCGAGGGCATCAGCGCGTTTGTCGGACTGCCGGTCCGCATCGACTCGATGATGTACAACGCCGCGGCCTTCATCAGCCAGGGCCTCGTGCGCGGCCTCGTGCTCAAGCGGCACCTGCCCACGTACAGCATTTTCTACGAAGGCCGCAACTGGACCGCCTGGCGCGGCGGCATCACCGAGGTGAACGGCGTGCCCGCCGGCGACCTCGTGTTCAAGACCCCCTACGGTCTGGTGACGGCGGAGATTTGCGAGGATTTGTGGTCGGCCTCGTCGCCCGCCTACGAACGCGTGCTCGCGGGCGCGGAAATCGTCTGCAATCCGAGCGCCTCCCCATTCACGCCGCGCAAGAACGAAGAGCGGAAGCGGCTCGTGCGCAACGCGGCGAGCCACCTCAAAGTGGTCTATGCCTACGCCAATCTCCTGGGCTGCGACAGCAGCCGCCTTGTCTTCGACGGCGGCGGCCTGATCGCGACGCCGGACGAACTTCTCTGCGAGGGACGGCTCCTGTCGAGGAAGTCTTGGACCTTGTCCACCGCGGTCGTTGACCTGGACGATATCGCGCGCATCCGCGCGGAGAACACGACCTGGCGGCTCGATGCTTCCATGCGCAACGGCAATGGAAAGACGGGGATCATCGACGCTGGCGGGGATGCCTTCGACCCGGCCTCCGTGGCGGATTTTGCCGCGCAACTGCCCGGGAGCTTCTATGTCGGCGATCTCAAGCCGCGCACGGCCGGCCGCGACCCCTATCTCGACGAACTGTTTGATGCGCTGGTGCTGGGCCTCCGCGACTACTTCGAGAAAGTGGGCGTCTTCCAGCGCTTCCTGATCGCGCTCTCCGGCGGGCGCGACAGCGCCCTCTGCCTCCTCATGGCCGTCGAGGCCGCAAAGTCCCTCAACGAAGGCACGGAAGCCGGCCGTTACGCCGAACGCGTGAGCGCGGTCTATCTCCCCAACAGCGCCTACAGCAGCAGTGGCACGCAGGAAGCCGCCCGCGCTCTGGCCGAGGAACTCGGCGTGCCCTTCCGCGTCATTTCCATTCACGAAGAAGCCGAAGTGGCCCTGGCGAAGGCGGCCGAGATGGCGGGCGGGCCCGAGAAGGTTGCCGCGATGGCCAAGCAGAATCTCCAGGCGCGCGTGCGCGGCGCGATGATGCTCAATTGGGCGAACAGCGCCGGCGGCCTGCTGCTCGTCACCTCGAATCTCAGTGAGGCGGCCGTGGGCTACACGACAACCGGCGGCGACAACGAGGGTGGCTATTCGCCCATCGCCAACGTGCCCAAGACGCTCGTGTCGCGTCTGCTCGAATATCTCGCCGAACGCGATGGCATCCGGTCGCTGCAAAAGGTCCTCGTCATTCCCCCGAGCGCGGAACTGGCGCCCGACCAGCTTGACGAGACGGACCTCATGCCCTATGTCGTCCTGGACGACCTGATGTATCTGTACGCGCGGCGGCGGCTCTCGCTGCCCGATTGCTGGCGGGTGCTGTGCCAGCGCCACGCGGCTCACGCCCCCGAACAATTGCGCGAGTGGACCGCCAGCTTCGCCGTCCGATTCGCCGCGAATCAGTGGAAGCGTGATCAGCATCCCGTGGCCATGAAAGTCATGGACCTCGATCTCGACCCGAAGACCGGATTCCGTTTCCCGGTTTCGCAAAGCATTCAACACGAACTGGACGCCCTGAAGGGGGCGGAACTCGAATGAACGTTTGACGGGATCGATGGATGCGGATATTCTGTCAAGAAGAACGAGAATCCGTGGATCAGATTCGTGCGAAGAGGTAGCTCACGTGACGCGCCAACAACTTGCCCGGATGATTGACCACACGATGCTCCGTGCGTATGCCACGGAAGTGGACATTCGGGAACTCTGCCAGGAAGGCATCGAATGCGGCTTTGCCACTGTCGCGATTAACCCCGCCTGGACCTCCTACTGCAACAAGCAACTGGCGGGCACGGGCGTCGGCATCTGCACCTGCGTCGGCTTTCCGCTGGGCGCGAACACGGCCGCCGTCAAGGTCGAAGAGGCCCGCGACGCCGTCCGCAACGGCGCCACGGAAATCGACATGGTGATCAACATCGGCGCGCTCAAGTCCGGCTACGGCGGCTTTGTCCAGCAGGAGATCAGCGCGGTCGTCAAGGCGATCCGGGGCATCCCGGTCAAGGTCATCCTCGAATGCAGCTACCTCACGGAAGAGGAGAAGATCGAGGTCTGCCGGATGAGCGTTCGGGCCGGCGCCGCGTACGTCAAGACGGCCACCGGCTACGGCCAGGGCGGCGCCACCCCGGAGGATGTCCGGCTCATGCGGCAGGTGGTGGGCGATCACTGCGGCGTGAAGGCGGCCGGCGGCATCCGAAGCTACGCCGAAACCCTCGCCCTCATCAACGCGGGCGCGGACCGCATCGGCACGAGCGCCGGCGTCCAGATTATCGAGGAGATGGCCAAGGAAACCGGGTTCCCCTCGCCCTTCCTTCGCCCGTAACTCCCGGGTGTTCGCGCGGTTCAGGCCCCGACACCCCGGATTCACGGCGTGGCGACTTCGTTCCAGTACCAGTACCACTTGCCGCGATACAGGGCCCAATAGTCCGTGCAACCTTCGAGCACGCGAAGCGTCCCGTCCGGATTCCGTATCTGGACATAGAGCGGCACGACCGCCATCGTCTTGACTTTGTTGGCGTCGGCGAAAGGCGGCGGCACGTAACTGTTGCGGATTTCGAGGATGCGCCAGTTCGCCACGTCCGTCGGCTTCTTCAGCATATCGACCACGCGCGGCGTGAACGTCTTCCGGCAGTCGCCGGGCAAGATGATCTTGATGATGGCGTCCTTGTCGCGCTTTGCCCAGGCCGCCTGAAAGGCCGCCACCCGCTCCCGAAGCTGCCCCTCGTGCGGAACAGCCCCTTTGGACGAGCCCTTGCCCGGACCCGTAGCACACCCAGCGCAGGCGCCAAGCACCAGAAGGCCTGCCAGTCTGAACCAGAATCGCTTGTGCATGCCCTTATCTCTCCCGCTACTTCCCTGAATGTACCCGAATGCCATCCTGCGATCAAAAGCATTCCCCCTCCTAAGACGCAATCCAACCGGTCCCGGATGACTGATCGGCGGTTTGTGTTTCTCTTCTCCGGCGCGTTAGGCTTCTTCCGCTTCGAAAGGGAGCGAACACGGAGGCTGCAATCACGATGGACAAGTATTCACGACGGAGTTTTCTCGGCTCGACGGCCGGGGCAATGGGCGTGGCCGCGCTGAGCGGCGTGGGAAGCGTGGCGGTGGCCGCGGCGGCCCAGGCCGCGGAGGCGCCCGCCGGAACGGAAAAGAAGGAGAAAGGCATGCGCGTAGGAATGTTGACCGCCCCGTTCGGCGGCGATTCACTGGAGAAGGTGGCCGATTTCGCGAAGGAAGCGGGCATTTCCGCGCTGGAGGTGGCGGCCGGCCCGGGCAGCAAACTGCTGGATCCCGCCGAATTCAATCCCGCGCAGGCGGACGCGATCAAACAGATGATCGCCGACCGCGGCCTCGAGATCAGCAGCCTTGCCTACTACGCGGACATGGCCAAGCCGCAAACCAGCGCCGAGACCCAGGCGCACTTCAGGAAGACCGTGGACGCCGCGGCCGCGCTCGGCGTGCCCGTCGTCTGCGCGCTCGCCGGCTGGCCCGTGGACCGCATGACGAAGATCGACACGATCAAGAAAGTCCTGCCGCAGGTCTATCCGCCGCTCATCGCGTACGCGAAGGACAAGGGCATCAAGATCGCGCTCGAGAATTACTTCGAAACGAATCTTCAGGGCATCGACACGTTCGAATGCCTCTTCGAGACGATCCCGGACGAGAACTTCGGCCTGAACTACGACCCGTCGCACCTCTATCATCAGCAGTGCAACCACCTCCTGCCGGTCAAGATGTTCGGCAAGCGCATCTTCCACACGCACGCCAAGGACGCGCTCGTGGACGTGGAACAGCGCGCGCACAAAGGCATCTACGCGAAGGGGTGGTGGCGCTATGTCATCCCCGGTTTCGGCAACATCAACTGGGGCGAGTACATCAGCCATCTGCGCATGCAGGGGTATGAAGGCGTGCTCAGCATCGAGCACGAGGACGACACGTTCAGCCGCGAGGAAGGCTTCAAACACGCCGCGCGGTACCTGAATCAGTTCTGCTAGAGACTCCGCTGCATTTCACCCGCATGGGCGCGGCGCCGAATCCGGTTGCCGCGCCCTCGGCTATTTCCGCGCGCCCGTCACGCGCTCGCCCAGGGCACGCCACGCATCCATGGACCGCTTCAGGTTTGCGTGAACATCCCCCTTGATGCCGTAGCCCTGCAGTCCGATGGGCCCCGTGTATCCGAGTCCGGTCAGCGTCGAAAGGAAACCCTGGATATCGAAGGCGCCGCGGTCCAGGGTCTGAATCAAACGATCCCAGCCGCCTTCCGTGTCCGCGCCGTTGATCGTGACTACGAACAGGTGCGGCAGCGCCAATTCGAGCAGCGGCTTCATGTTCAGGCCCTTGCCCGCATTCAGCCAGTGGCACAGGTTGAACGTGACCCCCACGTTCTTCCTGTCCACCTGCTTCGCGATGCGTACTGCGTCCTCCACTTTCTCCAGCCAGCATCCCGTGTGCGGATACAAGGCCACGCGAAGCCCGGCCGCCTCGGTCTGCTCCGCCAGCCCGCGCAGCATCTTCACGGCAATGGCGTCGCCCTCGGCGGCGGACGGCTTGTACGTGCTGCTGTTGATCGTGAGCCAGAGCATTGTGCCGCGGCCCTTGAGCGCCTGGAGTCCCTCCTCCAGGCCGGGTTCAAGCGTGCAGCCCGACGGCTCGAGCGTTGCGCTGACGTAGTCCGTGAACATCGTCAGGCCATTCGCATCGAGCGCCTGCAGCGTCTCGGGAATCTGTTTGAATCCGGTATAGCCCAACCCGGCATAGCCGAGTTCCTTCAGCATGGCCGCCTGGGCCCGGGCCGTTTCATGTTGGGCGTCCTTCGTGCCGGTGTCCATGGCGAAGAAGGGATTCGGGAATCCCGCCGCAACCGCCGCGGCGGGCATCAACCCGCCGATCAGCAGGCACGCAATCCCGGTGAGCATGGCATGATGCATGATTCGATCTCCTTTCATAGGCGCCACGGTTCACGCATGGCGCGCGCGAGCATTCGGTTCGCCGTCTCATCCTCGGGAAATCGCTCCGCCGCCGGATCCCATCGCAGTTTCCGCCCGGTCAGCAGGGCGATATTCCCCAAATGGCTGAGGGTGATGCTGCGGTGTCCCACCTCCGCGGGGGCATACGTTTCGGCGCGGCTCTTCACGCAGTTCAGGAAGTCGCGCTGCTCACGATCGGGACAGGTCCGCAGATGAATTTCTTCCGGGCCGATCACCGAGCGCAGGATCTGCTGGGAACTCGCCTCAATCGTGTCCCACGTGCATTCGAGCCAGCCGTCCGCGCCCTCGAAGCGGATGAACGGGGTTCCATCCGTGCAGATCAGCCGCACGCCATTGGCGTATTCGTACGTGATTTCCCATTGGATCGCGGTGTTGTACAGGCCCTCCTCTGGGAATGCCCCGAAACCCTCGACGCGCACCGGCCCCGTGCGCTCCGTGTCGTTGGCCCATTGCGCGATGTCATTGATATGCGCGCCCCAGTCGGTGAGACTGCCCCCGGAGTAGTCGAGAATCCATCGGAAGTGATAGTGGCAGCGGCCCTTGGTGTACGGAGCCAGCGGCGCCTGCCCGAGCCACATGTCGTAGTCAAAACCCTCCGGCACCGGCTCTTCCCTGGGCGTCTGATGCTGAGTGCTCCTGGCGGTGGGATCCACCGGAAGGCGCGTGCGAATCGTGTGCAGTTTGCCCAGGCGGCCGTTGCGCACCAGTTCCGCAGCGCGCAGGAAATTCGCTTTCGATCGGTTTTCGCTGGCCGTCTGAAACACGCACCCGCAGGCGCGCATCGTGTCGCTCAGGACCCGCCCCTCGTGCACCGTCAGCGTCAGCGGCTTCT
>CAILVY010000166.1 GCA_903837785.1 Candidatus Hydrogenedentota bacterium | reverse complement strand
GTACGCCACGGATGGCGCCTGTCTGGACGAGGTCATCGCGGGCGAACGGGGATGGACGGAGATGACCGTCCCGGCGATGACGCTGCTCGTGTTCCCGCGGACGAACGTCCTCGCGCCGCTCACCGGGCCGTTCGCGTTCATTCCGCAGCTGCGGCGGCAAAAGGAGGAGACAACGCCATGACGGACCAGGGAAATGCGAGGGTGCAAGTACCCGGCCTTCTGAGGGTTTTCGTGTACGGCACGTTGAAGCGGGGCATGAGGAACCATGAACGCTTCTGCGCCGGCGCGCTCTCCATTGAGGAGGGAGTTGTCCGGGGGCGGCTGTATGAGACGGACTCCGGCCTGCTCGTGCTGCAGGTCCCGGAAACGGACATCCTCGCCCACGGCACCGCCGACCCGCTCGCCGACGTGGCCACACTGGCGCGCTTCGAGGCCTGGGAGGGACAACACCCCAACCCACACGACAAACCCCGTACGCGGAGAGGCTGGGGCTTGTCCGGGGGGAACTCATGGCCTTTGACGACCCGGAAGAGCGGCTCCCGCGCCTCGACCGGCTGGAGGGATTCCGGCCCCAAGAGACGAGCCTGTACCGCCGGGTGTTACTCCGGACCTTCTCCGCGTCCGGCCCTGCATTTGCTTGGGTGTACGCGTGTCCAGAAGGTGGACACTGGACCAAACTATCCCGTGTCCAGGAAGAGTATTGGAACTGTCGTATCCACATCGATTGATCTTCGTTGCGGAATACTGTTACGCTCTCCACAATTCCGGCACATTTGAGCGAAACTAGCAGTAAGTGGGTGTTCGTGACGGAATTCAGAATGCGCCGAAGCTTGGGGAGATTTCATGTGTAACCCCCGCGTGTTGCTGCTCAATTGGCGGGATATGGCGAACCCCTTGGCGGGGGGAGCGGAAGTCCACATATGGGAAGTCTTCAGGCGCTTGGCTGCCCAGGGTTGGAATGTCTCCGCCATCTGTGCTTCCCACAAAGGCTTGCTCCCATGGGAAACCGTGGACGGCATTGAGGTCCACCGCTGTGGCGGACCGTATGGCTACTACTTCGCCTTGCCCTGGGTCTATCGCCGGGTCTCGAAGGAGTCTCCGCCCCATTTCGTCATCGACTTCATGAACAAGCTGCCGCTCTTCTCGCCGCTTTACGTGCGCGAGCCGGTGATATGCTTTGTCCACCATTTGTTTGGCAGTGCGGCCTCGCTCGACGCAGGGCGCCTCGCCGGGCTCACCGTGGGCAGCTTTGAGCGTTTCGTCAGGCCGGTTTACGCGAGAACCCCCTGCCTGGCGGGTTCCGCGAGCACGCTCCGCGAACTTGAATCGATAGGTCTTCCCCGGGAGAACCTTGCCGCGGTGCCCTATGGGGTGCACACCAGCTTCTACGGTCCAGGACAGAAGTCACTTCAACCCAATATTCTGTACGTCGGACGGCTTAAACGATACAAGGGCATCACCGACCTTATCGAGGTGGTGCCCCGGCTCTTGGAATCATTCCCCGGTCTCTGTGTCAAGATAGCCGGGCAAGGCGGCTTGGAAGCCGGCTTGCGCGCCCTGATCGCCCGGCTGCGGCTGGAGAAGTGCGTCGAACTGTGCGGCTTCGTGAGCGAAGAAGCCAAGCGAACGCTGTACCAGGAAGCGTGGACCGCATGTTTCCCCTCGGCGAAGGAAGGTTTCGGCTTGACGGTGCCCGAGGCGGCGCTCTGCGGCACGCCCACCGTCGGGTACGATGTGCCGGGGCTCAATGACGCGATTCAAGACGGAGAAACGGGCCTGCTTGTCCCGTTTGGCGACAAGACGGGGCTGTACGAGGCACTTCGCCGCATGCTAGCCGATGCAGAACTCCGCGCGCGTTTGTCCCAGAACGCGCAGCAAGTCTACAGTTCCTTCTCCTGGGACAGCGCTGCGGAACAGACCAAGGAAGCGATTTTCTCTATTCTTCAGCATCGCTGGCCCCACTTGCTTGACGCCCTGTCCACGGGCGCTGGCCGGGTGGAAGGACGAACCCGTGAATACTCCTAATGGGACGCTGCGTCGATGGTTCCGGTTGCTTCTCGGAATCAGCGTGAGCGGGGCGTTTGTCCTATGGCTGACTCACACCGTGAACAGCAAGGATATCCTCGCCGCGATGGCTGGTATCACCCCGCTGTCCATCGCCGCTTCGCTGGGTATATTGGTCCTGAGCATACCTTTGCGCGCCGTACAGTGGATCTGGCTCATGGAACCTCCGAATCGTATCTCTTTCCGGGCCAGCGTTCAGTATATCTGCCTTGGACATCTTGCGAATCTGTTTCTGCCGTTGCGGGGCGGCGAAGTGGTCAAGGCTGGTCTCCTCTCCAGGAAGACCGGGTTGCCGTTCGAAAGCGCCTTGGCGTCCGTAGCACTATGTCGACTGCAAGACCTGCCGCCGATCTTCATCGTGTCGGGTGTGGTCGCGTTCCTATTGAATCCCGGCAGCGTCTCCGCAGACTTGGCACAGGCGGGATTGGACATCGACCCGGGTGTGACTCGCGCGGCCATTTGGGGCATGGGCATCGCTATGGTTGCGCTGCTTGGCGGATTCACGGCCGCCTTCCTGGCGCTGGAACAGCTTCAGGCTCTGATGGCATGGATCGCCCGTCCCTTCCCCGAGAAATTCCGTGTTTGGATTCTGCGACGGTCAGAACATGTGCTCGGGTCGCTTCGCGTGGTCCGTCGCGCATCGCCATTCTGGGGCGCACAGGCCCTGTCATTGCTGTGCTGGGTGATTTTCGCGGTGGCGTCCGTTCCAATTCTTGCCGCGTTTGATCTTCCGATGCCCTTGAGCATTCGCGCGGCGGTTTCCATTGCCGCCTTTGGCACCTTCGCACAGGTGATTCCGGCCGCGCCGAGCGCCCTTGGGGTATTCCATGCCGCTTGTCTCGGGGCGCTTGCCGTCAGCGCACCTTCACTTAGTCACTCCGACGCCCTCGCCATAGCTGTTATTGTTCATTTAGT
>CAILVY010000165.1 GCA_903837785.1 Candidatus Hydrogenedentota bacterium | reverse complement strand
CATCTTCGACGCCGCGCTGGTTGAGCCTATTGCGCACGTGCTTGCCGCGCTGGGGCTGCGCCAGGCCTTTGTCGTCGCCGCCTCGGACGGATTGGACGAACTCACGCTGTCCGGGCCATCCTTTGTCGCGGAAGCCTCGTACGGCGAAGTCCGGAAATACGCCATCGTTCCCGAGGATTATGGGCTGGCACACGCGCCGAAGGAGGCCCTGGCCGGCGGCGACGTGCCGACGAACGCGGCGCTGTTGCGCGCGGTGCTGGAAGGCCAGACCGGCGCCCGCCGCGACGCGGTGGTGTTCAACGCGTCGCTCGCGATCATGGCGGGGGAATGCGCCGAAAGCATCGAAGAAGGCATCCTGCGCGCCGCGGAGTCCATCGACTCCGGCGCGGCGCTGGAAAAACTGGAACAGTTGGTGAAGCTTTCCCATGATTCTTGACGAGATCATCGCCCATAAACGCATTGAAGTCGATCAGAACAAGGCGGCAACGCCGCAGCGCGCGCTCGAGGAGCGGATTGCCGAAATCGGCCGCCCGCGGGACTTCCGCGCGGCCCTGCGCCGCGAGGGCATCAGCCTGATCGCCGAGATCAAGCGCGCGTCCCCTTCCAAGGGCGACATTCTGCCGGATGTGGATGCCGTCGAACTGGGCGCGCTCTACGAGCAGATGGGCGCGCGGGCGATTTCGATTCTGACGGATCAGAAGTTCTTCAAGGGAACCCTGCGCGATCTCACGGAAGTGCGCCAGCATGTGAACGTGCCGTGCCTGCGCAAGGAATTCATCATCGACCCGTATCAGATCTACGAAGCGCGGGCGGCCGGGGCCGATGCCGTCCTGCTGATCGTGCGCTGCCTGGATGACGTTCAATTAAAAGAGTTTCAGGCGGTGACGAAGGCGCTGGGCATGGCCGCGCTCGTGGAGACGCACACGGAAGCGGAGATCGACCGCGCGCTCGCCTCGGGTGCGCATATAATCGGAATTAACAACCGCGATTTGGACACGCTGACGGTGGATGTGAACGTGACGCTGCAGCTTAAGCGGCGTGTGCCGGGCGGGAACGTTCTCGTGAGCGAAAGCGGCATCTACACGCGCGAGCATGTGAAAGCGCTCGAGAACGGCGGCGTGGACGCGATCCTTGTCGGGGAATCGCTGTTGACGAGCAAGAATATCCGCGCGAAGATCATGGAACTCCTGGGCCGTGACGAAGGTTAAGATCTGCGGCATAACGTGTCTCGAGGACGCACTGGCGGCCTGCGATGCCGGGGCGGATGCGCTCGGCTTCGTCTTCGCGCCCGAAGCGCGCAAGCGGAACCGCTACATAGAGCCGGATGCGGCCCGCGAGATCATCTGTCAACTGCCGCCGTTTGTCACCGCCGTGGCCGTGGTGGTGAACGAGCCCATCGATCGGCTTTTGCACTACCTCGGCTTTGTGGACCGGGTGCAATTGCACGGCGAGGAAGACGCGGCATTGGGTGCCGAGCTTCCCGGGCGCGTGATCAAGGCGTTTCATGCGGGGCCGGCATTCACTGTCGAGCACATGCTCCGCTTCCCCGCGGGCGCGTATCTGCTGGACGCGTCCGTGCCCGGCGAGCGCGGGGGCACGGGAACGACCTGTGACTGGGGCCTGGCGCGCGAGGCGGTGGCCACGGGAAAACCCGTCATTCTCGCGGGCGGCCTGACGCCGGAGAATGTCGGGGAGGCCGTGCGCGCGGTGCGGCCCTATGCGGTTGACGTATCGGGCGGCGTGGAAGCCGCTCCGGGAAAGAAAGATCATGAGCGAATTCGAGCCTTCATCCACCACGCAAAAACATCCCTGGCCTGATGCGCAGGGGCGCTACGGGGCGTTCGGAGGGCGCTATGTGCCCGAGACGCTGATGCACGCGCTCGACGAACTCGAACGCGCCTACGCCGGCGTCCGGGACGATGCGGAGTTTCAAGCCACGCTCCGTGATCTTCAGCAACACTACGTAGGGCGGCCCACGCCGCTGTATTTCGCGCAACGCATGACGGCGCAGTTGGGCGGCGCAAAGATCTACTTCAAGCGTGAAGACCTCGCGCACACGGGCGCGCACAAGATTAACAACGCGCTCGGGCAGTGCCTGCTGGCGAAACGCATGGGCAAGCGCCGCGTCATCGCGGAAACCGGCGCGGGACAGCACGGTGTGGCCACGGCGACGGCCTGCGCTCTGCTCGGGCTCGAATGCGACGTGTACATGGGCACGGAAGACATGGAGCGGCAGAAGCTCAATGTGTTCCGGATGCGGCTGCTGGGCACGCGCGTGATCGGCGTGGATTCCGGATCGAAGACGCTGAAGGACGCGATAAACGAGGCCTTGCGCGACTGGGTGGCCAACGTGCAGTCGACGCACTACTGTCTCGGCACCGTGCACGGCCCACACCCCTTCCCGATGATTTGCCGCGACTTCCAGAGCGTTATCGGCCGCGAGGCGCGCCGGCAGATCCTGGAACGCGAAGGCCGCCTGCCCGACACGCTCATTGCGTGCGTGGGCGGCGGCAGCAACGCCATCGGCCTCTTCTATGAATTCCTCGGCGATGCCGGGGTGCGCATGATCGGCGTCGAAGCCGGCGGCACGCAGATTGTGCCCGGAATGCATGCCGCGCGTTTCGCGGGCGGCGCCATCGGCATGCTGCAGGGCGCCATGAGCTATGTGCTTCAGGACGAGAACGGCCAGATCGGCGCGACGCACAGCGTGTCCGCGGGACTCGACTACGCGAGCGTCGGCCCCGAGCACGCCTACTTCTTTCAAAGCGGCCGCGTGACGTATACGCACGCGAGCGATCAGGAGGCGCTGGACGCGTTCCAATTGTGCGCGCGGCTGGAAGGCATCATCCCCGCGCTTGAATCGTCGCACGCCGTCGCGCATGCCGCGAAGATTGTACCCGGCATGCCCAAAGATCAGATCGTCATCGTGAACATGTCCGGGCGCGGCGACAAGGACGTGCAGCAGGCCGCGAAATTCATCTTGCCGGACGAGGAGTTGTGATCGTGAACCGCATCGAACAGCGTTTTCAGGACTTGCGCGCCAAGGGCGAGACGGCCTTCATCCCCTACATCACGGCGGGCCACCCCAGCCTGGAGCAAACCGAACGCATCGTTCTTGCGCTCGAAGCCGCCGGCGCGGACGTCATCGAGTTCGGCATCCCGTTTTCGGACCCCGTGGGCGACGGCCCGGTGATTCAGGAAGCGGCGCAACAGGCCATCGCGCGGGGCGCCTCGCTGCGCACGGTGCTCGCGCTGATTAAGCGCCTGCGCGAGAAGACGCAGGTGCCCATCCTCCTCTTCAGCTACTTCAATCCCGTGCTCGCCTACGGCATCCAGGCCTTTGCCCGGGACGCCGCGGAAGCCGGGGCCGACGGCGTGCTCTGTGTGGACCTGCCGCCCGAGGAGGCCGGCGAATACAAGGCGGCGCTCGATGCGAACGGCCTCTGCACCGTTTTCCTCATCGCGCCGACGAGCACGGACGAACGCATCGAACGCATCGCGCGCGCATGCACGGGCTTCATCTACTACGTGAGCCGTCTGGGCGTGACCGGCGAACGCAGCAGCCTGGCCGCGGATCTGAACGACGCCTTGGCCCGCATCCATCGGCACACGGACAAGCCCGTCGCGGTGGGCTTCGGCATCTCGACGCCCGAACAGGCGCGGCAGGTCGCCGGACTCGCCGAGGGCGTCGTGGTGGGTTCCGCCATTGTGCGCGTCGTCGCGCAGGCCGGCGAAGGCCCCGACGCCGCGGAAACTGTCCGCGTTTTCACGCAGGAACTTGTCCGCGCCGCCAAACAATGATCGCGGAGTCATTTCCTCGATATGTGCCCGAATTGATTTTCTTTTCCAGTTTTCCTGAGTTCCAGCTTCGTTCTCATCCTCTCAGCGCGCTCTTGACAGCCACTTCAAAGTGTGTTAACGTATCGATACAGTGAAGCAGCGGGACCGAGGATGATGTTGCAGATCACGATCAACGAGCGCGAGGGAACACCCCTCTACTTCCAGCTCTTGCGCCAGATCAAGCACATGATTGCCACGGGCCGCTTGAACTCCGGGGATGAACTGCCGTCGGTTCGGGCGCTGGCGCAGCAGTTGGTGGTCAATCCGAACACGGTTGTGCGCGCGTACCGCGAACTCGAATCTTCGGGCCTTATCTGCACACGGCGGGGTTCGGGCACATTCGTAGCGGAAGGCCCGGTGCCGTATTCGGATGAGGAGCGGCGGAGAATCCTTTCCGAACGCCTCGACGTGCTGATCGTAGAATCGCGCAACCTGGGTTATTCGATGGAACAGGTCACGCGTTTGCTGAAGGAACGGGACGCCGCATTGCGCGTGCGCAAGTCGAAAGGGCCATCGGGGGAGCTTGAGCATGGAGCCTGAGGTCGAGGATTATGTGGTCGCGGTTCGGGGCGTGTCGCATTGTTTTGGACGAAAGGCCGCACTGGACGATGTGAGTCTGGACGTGCGCCGCGGCCAGGTGTTCGGGCTGGTTGGCGAGAACGGCGCGGGGAAGACGACCCTGCTTCATCACCTGATCGGCGCCCACGTCCCAAAGACGGGTTCCGTCCGCGTCTTTGGCCTGGACCCGGTCAAGCACCCCGCGCCGGTGCTCGAGCGGATAGGGTACTTGTCCGAAGATCGTGACCTGCCGTTGTGGATGCGTGTCGGCGAACTGATGCACTATATGCAGGCCTTCTATCCGGGTTGGGACGAATCCTACGCGGAGCGGCTCCGCGCGGACTTTGGATTGGACGCACGCGTGCGCGTGCGTAACCTCTCGCGTGGGGAGAAGGCGCGCGCGGCCCTGCTCGTGGCCTTGGCGCATCGGCCGGCCCTGCTCCTGCTCGATGAGCCGTCGTCGGGACTCGATGCGATAGCGCGGCAGGAGATCCTCGGGGCGGTGGTGCGTACCGTGGCCGAGGAAGGACGAACCGTAATCTTTTCGAGCCACCTCCTGGACGAAGTCGAACGCGTCGCGGATCATGTGGCCATGTTGCACGCGGGCCGGGTCACCCTGGACATGCCGATGGATGCGTTGAAGGCGCGCCATCGAAAATACGTGCTCCGCTGGCCCGAAGCACAGGCGACACTCCCGATCTTGCCGGGGGTCATTGGCGCCACGGGCGAGGGCTGCGAATGGGGCGTAATTTGCGAAGGCGAGGAGGACCTCCTTGCCTCGGTGCTTTCCGCGACGGGTGGCGAGATTATCGAATCCAGTGTGCCGACCCTCGAAACAATTTTCCTGGCCCGCGCGGCGTTGTGACGAGGTGCCATGCCATGAACGGCAAAACCAAGGCGTTGCTTCGGGAAGAGTTCCAGGTGGCCGTCCCCATCGCGGGAGGCTGCATCCTGAATGGGGCGCTTGGAATGCTGAGTATTCGCTTCCTGACGAGCGGCACGGACGCATCGGGAATCTGGCAAGACAACGATACACTGATTCTGGCTGTCGCCTTGGCGGCCTCGTTGCTGCTCATCTCACTTCTAGTTCTCAACGTAGGGAACAGCGGTCATCTGCGCGGCGGATTCTCGCGCCGCATTCTCCATCTGCCGGTTGAGACGTATAAAGCAGTGGCGTGCGTATTGTTCGCGCGGATTTGCACGTTGTGGTGCACAACAGCATCGCTCTCGATTGTGTGCCACCTCCTCTTCGGGCACGGGCCGGGTCTGCACTCCGTCGGGATTCTGACCTCCTTTTACTTGCTGGTGCAGATGGCCGACTGGGCGCGCAGCGTCGCGCCAGTGCCCGTGCTGGGTGCGGCCGCGGGGGGCATGTACCTGTTGTGGAATTGGGCCGGGGGGCTAAAGCCGATGCTGGCTTCCCTGATCGCCGATGAACGAGTCACGGCGGCGGCATGGGGCTTCTTTGCGTGTGAGTTGCTTGCGGCCTACGGCGTGGGCCTGTTCTTCGTATCGCTGGGCCGGCGTGGCGTGCGTATTTCACCCGGCATGGTTTCTTTGCCTCGTGCCCTTCCGCGACCGGAACGCAAGAAGCCGTTCTCATCGCCAGCGGCAGCGCAGCGGTGGTTCGAACGTCACGATGCGAAGTACAGCCTTTCCATGATGCTTCTCTACGCCTGGTGTTTGCTGGCCGTCCTGCGGTGGCTGCTGATCGGCCAATTCCGAATGCTGGGAGAGCCGCGTAGCCCATTCTGGGAACCCTATTGGCTCTTCGAGGTCTTCCCGTTCATTGCGCTAGTCTTCGCCGCGTTCATGTGGAATGTGCGCACACGGGTCAGACGAAAGCAGCGGCCCGGTTTCCTTGTGACGCGGCTGCCGTCGGGCGGAGAACAGGCTGCTAAGGACCAGCTCATTGCAGGGCTGTTCGAACTCGTGCCGGCCTTTCTGGCGGTTACGGGAGTATCGATCACCTCCTATCTGATGGCGGACCAAAGGTTGGCCTTGGACACTGTTCGCGAGGCATACCGGTGCGGTGAACTGGGCATTCAGGAGATCACGGGCATTCTCCTTGGCTGGTCGCTCTCCCTCGGAATGCTGGCGTGGCTCATCATGCACTGGAAACTGCCGCCTCGTTCCTGGAGATTGTTGCTCGGCATGTCCGTCGCTGCATTTCCGGCGGCGCACCTGATCATTCTGTGGGGGGATGAGGCGAGCTTGGAAGAATTCTTTGCGCGGTTCTGGGAAACCGCAATACTCATGCTTCCTCTGTTATTGAGTGGGTTCACCCTCGGCCATTTATGCAATGGCTGGTACAAAGGCGTGTTCTCCGGGCGTTGCCTCTTCCGTATCCTCCTCTTCTGGTGCGTGGCCTCTGTCGTATTGTTTCCTCATTTGTTGGCTTCAGCGTGGGATGTCCGTGCAAGGTTCATTGCCCTCTTGACTTCCGTGGCACTGGGCGCGATCTTGATCCTGCCCTATCTGATGAGCGCCTGGCGTTTTCGTGCGGGTACGTCCTTGACTGTGCGTCAGCGGCAGAGACTCTCGGAGGGCTTCGGCCTTCGGAAGATCGCCGGGTACGTTGCGATCGCGGCGGTACTCGCGGCACTGCTCTGGCTGCGTTGGCCGCAGACGCCCACATGGGTCAAGACATGGCGCTCGCAGGGATTGCCGACGAATCTGGAAGAGCTGAAGGCCTGCTATCCCCCGGTGCCGCCATCGGAGAATCTTGCCGAACTCTACTTGGGTGCGGGGCGAACGCTCTTCCGGATCCGTAAGTCATTGTCTGAAACCAGAGATGGAAGTCCCAATCGACACTACTCCGTCTCCTTCCCCATGGAAGGGCCGAAGGACGGGCAATTGTGGCAGTCCGCGGAAGCCTGGCGGGAAATGAAGTGCTATCGCGACGACAGTTCCCCAGTTCTTTTGACGCTCCATGCGGCGGCACGTTCCGGGCTCACAAAGAGCCACTATCCCGTCAGCCTTGACCTGGGTGCCGGCACAGATGAGTCTGTCCCGGACTGGCCATGGCCCGCTGTTCGATTACTGGCGCTGGACGCGGTGCTTGCCGCAAACGAGGGCAAGTCCGAAGCGGCTACGCAGTCAATTCTGGACCTGTTTCCAATGGCCGACTCCTTGAGAGCGATCCTCCTTGGCAGAGTCCAGTTTGCACGTCACCTCGTGCATTCGGCCGCCATAAACACGCTTGAATGGGTGATGAATCTAACAGTGCTGACGGACAAGGATCTGGAGAGGCTCAGGGATAGCCTGTATCGAAGCATGGAGCCCGTGGAAGAAGCGCGTATCGTGGACAGCACAATAAGGGCGGAAGAAGTACTGCAGCTGACCGGCCGTTCGGGATGTGGCCTGCAGTTCGATTACGAGAAGAGGCGCGTCTTCTCCTCTGCGGCGGCGCTGGCACCCTTGCTCGACCTGGCGTCGAGCGGGAGGCTCTTCCAGTTTATCATCCACTGTCGTCTGGAAAGTGTCAGAAAGAACGCGCGAGATGTTGCATTGCATAAGACAGTCCTTGAACCGCAGCCGTATTCGGCATTCAAGCAGAGCGGGCGAATCCAAGTTCCGTGGCCGTTCTACGAAGTCTCAAGTTGCTTCATGGACTATTTTTACTGCTACAGGACCAGAAGTGCGATAGCAGCGGCGTGGACGGCGATTGCCGTGGAACAATTCCGCCGGGCAAACGGCGTACTTCCGCAGCACCTGGTGGAGTTGTGTCCTGAGTATCTCGACAAGGTGCCTGTGGATGTCTTCTGCGGCAACCCGATGCACCTACGGGTGCGCGAAGATGGGGGATTCTCTGTCTACAGTTGCGATGCGGACGGCCACGACGATGGCGGAAGGGAGGGAAAGGGAGGACAGAGTGGCAATTCATGCGACCTGACGTTCAGCGTCCCCTCGCCGGAAGCGTTGGGATGTGGGCCGGGCTTGCCGTAAGCCACGAGCAGCAGTGACATGCATGGTCGCTCTGGCGCGCCGGGCGGCACCTCCCGCAGGGTCGTGAGAAGCGGCGGCACAATCGAGCACGTGCTGAGCAGAGCCTATCCTCAATGGCCCTGCAGGGGCCAGATAACAGCGGATGGGATGGGTCGGAGGATGGGACCATGTCATGCTCGACCCTTTCAGGGGCGCTCTTCGGCGTGGCTTGCCCCGGGCTGATCTCTGTCGCGCAAATGTCCTCCCGGATACGGACGGCCCATAAACGCGTCTCCATGCGATACTATGCTCATTGACACCGGCGGCCTGCATTGCGTGTCCAATGACGAAACCGCGGCGGGTCCAACAGACCGGGAGAGGGGATGATGGGCGATTTGCAGTCTTTGTTTGATGTGCTCGAAGGCTCGACGGAAGACAAACCGTACGGCGACGGCCATTTCGGGGGCTGGAAAAGCGATGGGGAGGGGAATCCCGCATACGCCTATGCACCGGTCTCCGGCCCGAGCGCGGGTCATTGGCATCTGGTCGGCAACGATCGAATCATCGCGACAGCGCACGGGCTCGGCTTTGTGCAGGTTTACGACTGGTCGCGCGGGGGGCGCTGCGTAAACCGCTGGAATCCGAAGCGGGGCGAGTACAGCGGGGGGTTCAAGTTCATTGGGTCGGATGCGGGTTCGCTGTGCACGCTGGCCGACTGGCTGCCGGAAGGAGCCACGCAGGACCTGGTCTTCGGCATGGGCTACGCCGGGAAGTGCACTTGTCATGCCGGACTGCGGATTGTCGAGCGTATCGAAGCGCCGCAGGGGGACGACCCCCTCCTGCTTTCGACCACGACCGTGACGAACGAGAGCGACCGCGCGCGCGAAGTGGAAGTGACGGAGTTCTGGGCGGTGAACCTGCATCAGATCTTCCCCGCGCCGCTCACGACGCGCGGCCAGGACCGCTTCTGGCACGGGGTGCGCGAACAGATCAACCGTCTCTTCCGGGCCAACGCCTCGTGGAACGCCGCGGAGCGCGTGCTCAGCGTCCACTTCGCCTGCCGCGTTCCCTGGTGGGCGTCCCGGCCCGAGAAACCGGCCCTGATCGATTATCACCCGAAGGCCGTGTTCCTTGCAGCCCTGGACGAGGCGCCCGAGGATTCGCTGGCGCACACCGCCGATGGCGCGCATTTCTTCGGCAAGGGCGGATTGGATAATCCACCCGGGCTCGACGGGGCGGCAGACGGACGCCTATTCGAAGGCAGGCGTGCATTTCGCGGCAGGACGATCCTGGCGTTGCGCCGGAAACTGACACTGGCACCCGGCGCATCCGCATCCGTGCGTTATGCGTTCGGCTATGCCGGCGAAGCGGAAATCGACGGATTGACCTCCCGGTATCGTGCGCCGCTTGCCGCGCCGGCGCGGCCGGTTCTGGAGTGGGCGTCGCCGGAGGCGCCGTGGCTGAACCGCGAACTGAAGTGGCACGCGTACTATCTGCAGGCGGGCTCGGTTTACGAAGAGGTCTTCGG
Organism: Candidatus Hydrogenedentota bacterium; assembly: GCA_903837785.1. GTDB lineage: Bacteria > Hydrogenedentota > Hydrogenedentia > Hydrogenedentales > CAILVY01 > CAILVY01. The sequence continues at coordinate 10,771 of CAILVY010000165.1, read as the reverse complement.
GGCGCACGTCATCGATCAGGGTTCGGCCTACACGTACGAACACGGGGCGAGCGGGGTGCCGCGGGACTTCTCCATGTACGTGCTGCCGCTCGTCTACCTCCGTCCGGACTTGGCGAAGGATGCCCTGCGCTTCATGTTCCGCATGCAGAGTGCGGCGAACGGCGCCCTGCCGTACTCCTTCATCGGGCACGGCAAGCTCACCGGCGCGGGCGTGCACAATCATCCGAGCGACCTCGACCTCTTCCTGTCGTGGGCCGTGGGCGAGTATCTCGGCGCCACCCGCGACCTGGACTTCCTGAACGAAGAACTCCCGTACTATCCGCCTTCCGCCGGCAAGAGCGGCACTGTGCTCGAGCATCTGCGCATGGCGTTCCGCCATTTGTGCAACGAAGTGGGGGTCGGCGCCCACGGACTGCTCCACTGCGGCACGGGCGATTGGAACGACGTATTGCTGGGCTTTTCCAAGCGCTCCTGGACGACCTCGAAGCGGGGCGAGTCCACACTGAACGCGGGGATGGCCAAGCTGGTGCTGCCGATTCTGGCGGACGCACTCGCCGCAGCGGACCCGATCTTTGCGTCGGACTTGCGCGAGTTCGCGGACGCACAGGCGCAGGTCTTGCAGCGCTTCTGGACGGGTGAATGGGTTTCGCGCGGCTATCTGGGCTATGGCAACGCCATGCTGGGCGAGGACCGGATCTTCCTCGACACGCAGCCGTGGGGCGTGCTGGGCGGCGTATGGTCCCGCGAGGAGCAGACCCGCCTCTTCGAGAACATCCGGAAGTCCTGTGTCGAACCGCAGCGGGTGGGGGCGCGATGCCTCTGGCCGCCGGCGAAAGGCTTCTGGCTCGATCCCGGTTCGGACACCCACGGCGGCACCTGGGCGGCGATCGACACGTGGCTCGCGTGGGCCTGGGCGAAATTCGACGCGCGCGCGGGCTGGGATTTCTTCCTGCGCACCACGATGGCCGCGCGTGCCGAGGCCTACCCGGACATCTGGTACGGCATCTGGTCCGGGCCGGACTCTTACAACGCGGACTATCACGCGCGCCCGGGCGAGACGTTCAACGTCAATGCCACGAACATGACGCTCTTCCCCGTGATGAACATGAACCGGCATTTCGGGCCGCTGCTCGATGCGATCAAGATCGCGGGCATCGGATCGCGCGATGGACGAATCGTTATCGATCCGCTCGTGCCCTTTGCCCGCTTCGCGATCCGCACTCCGTTGATTGGGGCGGCTTATGACGGCCTGAAACACGAAGGATTCTATGCGCCCGTCGTCTCAGGGACCTTCCAGTTTGCCGTCCGCCCGCCGCGCGGCCTCGAACCGGCCGCGGCCCGGCTCGCGATCAACGGAGCGGCCGCGAGCTTTACGCTGTCCGGCGACGGACTGCTGTGTTTCCAGGCCGAGGCGCCCGCAGGCGACGTGATTCGCTGGGAAGTGTCCGCCGTGGAGTAGGGCAGAGGACGGAGACGCGCGGACGCGGACGAATGCCGGCAGGGCCGATTGTGTGCGCCGGGCGGGGGCTGCTATGCTTTCCGTAAATCAAACACGGGGTGCCGAAACATGATGAGTCTCAGTCTTGTGCTGGCGTGCGCGGCCTTGGGTGCACCGGCGAATCAGGAAGGGCCGAAGATGCCGGACTACACAGTCGTGTCGTTCTACTTCCCGAATTATCATCCGGACGCGCGGAATCAGGCGCGCAAGGGCCAGGGCTGGACCGAGTGGGAACTGGTGAAACAGGCCACGCCGCGCTATCCCGGGCATGTCCAGCCGAAGGTGCCGCTCTGGGGCTATACGGACGAATCGAACCCGGCGGACATGGCGCAGAAGATCGACGCGGCCGCCGATCACGGCATCGACGTCTTTCTTTTCGACTGGTACTACTACAACGACGGGCCGTTCCTGGAACGGGGGGTGGAACAGGGCTTCATGAAGGCGGCGAACTGCCGCCGGATGCAGTTCGGGCTGATGTGGGCGAACCACGACTGGTTCGAGATCCATCCCGCGACGACGAAGCACAAGCCGGACCTGGTGTATCCCGGCACGGTGACCCCCGAGACGTTCGAGAAGATGACGGATTATATCATTGCGACGTACTTCAAGCATCCCTCGTGCTGGAAGATCGACGGTTGCCCCGTGTTCTCGGTCTATGAAATCCAGACGCTCGTGAAGAGCTTCGGGGGCATCGACGCGACCGCGAAGGCGCTGCAGCGTTTCCGCGAGAAGACGAAGGCGGCGGGATTCCCGGGGCTGCATCTGAACGCGGTGGCGTGGGGGATCAGCATGCTGCCCGGCGAGACGGCCGTGAAAAATCCCGAGCAGACGGTGAAGCAGATGGGTTTCGATAGCATCACGTCGTATGTGTGGGTGCATGACGTGCCGCTGCCGCAATCGCCCGAGACGCCGTACAAGCAGGTGCTGGAACAGGCCTGCCAGGCGTGGGAAAAGAGCGTGGCGAAATATCCGCTGCCCTACTTCCCGAACGTTACGATGGGCTGGGATTCCAGTCCGCGCTGCACCCAGAGTGACCCGTGGGGCAACACCGGTTATCCGTTCACGAACGTCATGGGCGGCAACACGCCCGAAGCGTTCAAGGGCGCGCTAGAGCGGGTGAAGGCCTTCCTGGACGCGCACCCCGAGTGCCACAAGACCTTCACGATTAACTGCTGGAACGAATGGACCGAAGGCAGCTACCTCGAACCGGACACGAAGAACAAGTTCGGCTATCTGGAGGCGGTCAAGGCGGTTTTCAAGCAGGGACAATGACCTGACGTACGGCGAGGATGCCGCACGGGCTCGCGGGAGGCTCGATGGCGCCGCTGGTCGGCATCCTCCGCACGCACGTTCTCTCCGGTTCCCGTCATTGCGAGGCGGCCTCCGGCCGCCGAAGCAATCCCCCGGAAACAGTCAATTCCCAGGGGATTGCTTCGCCGGGCGTTGCCCGTCTCGCAATGACGACTAGGGATAGATCGCCTTTACTTCGATCGTTCCGCCGGTTGGCGTCAGGTGCACACATTCCTTCTCCGCATCCACCCGCGTGTCTTTCGCCCCGCTAACTTGCACGTCTTTGATGGCCTTGCCCTCGGGATGCCGCAGGCGCACGACGATCTGCGCAGGCATCTCGCGCGCCGGCAGCTCAATCGTCGCCTTGATGAATCCCTCGGCCACGTGCGACTCCATCGAATAATTCACCGGGCCGTGATAGGTTGGCGCATTCCTGACCACGACGCGCTGCCCGTCGCGCATCCAGTGGTTTGTGACGAACGGCGCGATCCAGAGTTCCTCTTTCATGATATCCCGCACGAGCATGAAATGGGTTTGCGCGAGGAAATAGCCCGTTTCGTGCGTCTTGTTCCAGCCGCCCGTGTTGTGGAAATGCTCCCAGAACGAGAGGTTCTCGCGGCTCAGCAGCGTGGGAATCGTGTTGAAGTAGGAGCGGATGAACGGCTTAATGTCGTCCAACTGGCCGTAGATCTCCGTGTTGCGCGCGTAATAGGGCTGCACTTTGGCGAAGCCCCCGAGATTGAACCAGTCCGCGCGGTTCTTCTCCTCCGGATAGTCGCCCATGCCCGAGTGCAGGAACCAGAAATCCTCCATGTGATTCATGACGTCCCCCGCATTGAAGAGCCCCGGCATGAGCATGCCCGCCTGCGCGATCAGATGATGCGCGCCCAGTTCTACGTCGTATGCCCAACTGCGGTTGCCGTCCTCGCCGGGGATGACGTCCTCGATGCGCCCGAAGCAATACAACATGCCCGGGTAACCCCGGACCCACGTGCCGTTCGACAACGCCACGACCGGCGTGCGCTGCACGCTCCACGTGTACGAGCGGACAAGGTCCAATGCATTGTCAGTGACTTTGTCGTTGTCAAGCGTGTGACCTTCCTCCTCGGATCGTGCCGCATCCAGCACGGTGCTGGCCAGCATCAGGCCCAGGCAGTAATGCCCCTGCACCGCGAATCGATAGGCGTAGCGGTTCCAGTCCGCGCCGACGCCCGGCGGGACCAGGCCCGACTCCGGCAGTTTCCAGTCCTCTCCATCGCGCGCCCGGGTCTTCTCTTGCTGTTTCATGACCCATCGGCACGCCCGCTCCACGTTGGGCGCCGCCGAACGGAGCCAGGCATCGTCGCGGGTCAAAAAGTAATGTTCGGCGAGCGTCCAGAGATGCCAGCCCGTGCCCATCAGCGTGTAACCTGTCGTCAGGAACCCCTCCGGACTGTAGCGATGGATGAAGAAGTCGTGGGAGCGGCGGGCGAATTCGTGATTGCCCATGAGATCCATGCCGCGAATGACGGAATTCGCTTCGCTCTCGAGCGGGCCATAGCGGTCGGACGAAATCCATGCCGCAATGCGTTTGCCGCGTTCCTCGTTGCGCGCCGCGAGCAGGCAATGCACCTGCGAGGCGCGAATCACGTCGTTCAGGAACGCGTCGGGCGTCTCGACCTGCACGTTCTGCGCGAGCGCCTGCTCCCAATAACGGCGGAAGGAATCGAAGAGCGCCTGTGTGTCTGCGAGAGGCAGGAGTTCTTCCTCGCTCGCCGCCCAGGCAGGCAGCAATACGCCAAACGTTGCCGAGGCGTTCGGCGCGAGCGCGGCCTTCACGGCAAGCCTGCCGTTCGCGGCCTCGATGGACAGTGCCTCGCCGGGCTTCGGCACATAGGCCAGTACACGCCCGTCCTTCTCGATGAGCGCGCCTTGCGGCGTCATGCGGGCCGTACCCGGCGCAAAGGCCAGATCGACAGATGCACTCTTCCCTCCGTTCGTTTGGTTGCTCAGCGTGAACTCCGCCACGCAGGCCGCCTTGTCATAGAGCCAGCCGTTGGATTCCGGCAACGCCTCGCCGCCCACCGGCGCGACGAAGGAGCGTTGGCGGAATGCGACGCCGTCGTGTTGGGTTTCGTTCACCGGCGCGGGCAGCCATCCGCCGTCGAGATGCCGCGTGACGGATTCCTGCCTTCCCGTGCCGAATCCCGGCGTGATGCTGCAGGTTGCCGGGATAAGGATGGGTTCCTGATCCACATTCGCATAGGGCTCGAAAACAATGGCGCCTTCCCGCTGGATGACGAATTTCCGGTTGTCGCAGGCCAGCGAGATCATCATTGGCCCAAGATCCTGAATCGGGTTGTGGACGTGCTCCATGGCCTGTTCAAACGTCTGGTCCGGCATCTCGCGCACGCGCTCGAGTACGGTCTTCTTCCCCGCAATCTGCTGGAGGTATTCCGCGAAGGGGGGGGCCGCCGGTTCTTTGGTCACGTACAGTCCCGTCTCGGGCACATAGACCGGTCCTTGCGTCAACACGTCCTCCACGGCCACCGTGATCAGGTCGCTGGACACGAGCACGTCCGTCGACGCCTGCGTGAAGCGCAGCATGGTCCGGTCCGTCTTCCAGGGCCCGGGCACGCTGCAATGGAGGCGCACTACGGGCGGATCCGACGTGGGGAACGGCTGGACGTATTTGTTCGAACCTTCCGCGAACTCGCCGTTATAGAGTTCAATCTTCCGCGGGCTGCCGGCCGGGGCTTCCTTGTGCCATTCGACGCGCAGCGACACCTCCCGCTTCCCGGAGCGCGAAGAGGCGCTCAGTGCATGCACGCGCACGGGCTGGCCCTGCTTGGGCAGAATCCAACGAATCTTCTCCGTGCCGGACTTGAGCCCGCCACTTTTGCCACGGCTCCAGACCACGGCCCAGCGCAGCCCGTCCACAGCGATGTCGCTTTCCAGGCGTTTCCACTCGCCCTGCCAGGGCGATTCGCCGCTCCAGTATTCGAGGCGGGCGTCCTGCGCGGCCGGCATGGACGCGGCATCCACAAACTCGAGGGATGCGTTGCGGAGAAAGCGCCGCTCCGCCCATTCGAGGCCGATGCATCCCGTGCCGTCCGCATCCACCGGCACGCTGTAGACCGCGTCCGGCGCACGCGTGGACTGGATGTCCGGCTCGATATCCGTGAGTCCCTCCGGCAACAGGTCCTTCCCGAGAAACACGTCTTCCGCCGGGAATTCCTCCGTGCGCTTGGCGGGGGTGCCGGTCATGCGCTTTGGATCCCAACCGCGAACATAAGCAAACGCGCCGATATCCAATCCGGCCTTCTCGGAGAGTTTTGGCGCGCCGGGGTCGGGCGTCAGCCGCGCATTCGCCCAGTTCGCGCAGTCGCAGGTGATGCCGTCGCCGCCATCATTGACCACGAGTCGAAGCGCGGAGGCGCCCTTCGTGTCGAGGTGGATCGGGCGCGGCGGGTCCGTCTCCTTCATGAGGCCGCTGTCGAAGCGCTTCTCGCCGTCCACGAAGACCTGGAAGAGGACGCTGCCGACTTTCGGGCCCTGCCATTGCACGCCGATCTCCGCGTCGAACGCCGAGAACTGTCCGTCGAGTTCGAGACAAAGTTCGCCGTTGGCGTGCATCCCGAGGCCCTGCGCGTAGTTCCTGTCGCCTATCCGCAGGGGAAGCGGCGTGATGTCCGGAGCATGAGCGCACGTGTTGATGCCCAACTCGCCCCAGCCCTGACTGTGGAAAACAACGTGGTCCAGGAAGACTTGCGTATCCTCCGGGCGAGCCTCCGTAGCGGCCGCCGCTGCGCAGAGTATGGCGCACAGAAACATGTCAAAACCCTCCTTCGGCCGGGACGGCCGGATGCTTCTCCGAGACTCTATCACAGGCAGGCTTCAGGCAGCACGGCCGGGGCGAGCGTGCTATAATGAACCAAGTAAGGATAGGGTGTCCGTGGCGCTTCAGCAGAAAAAGCATAAGATCCGCTTTGGCGTGCCGGAAGGGATCGCCTGCCTGTTGCTCATGACGACAGTGGCGACCGGTCTCGTGTGGCGCCTCGGGGAAGATGCCGTGAACTGGCACGAAACCGCGGGGACGCTCGTGCATGCGGCCTACCGCGGTTCGGAACGGCTCTTGGGGACCGTGGGTCCCGATGTCGAATTGCGCTACCGCTACTCGGTGGGAGGCCAGGCGTATCAGGGGCTGACAGTCCTGGGTCCCGTCGGCAAGTCGCTGTTGCACCTGCTGCCCGGTACGCCTGAAGTGCCCGTGACGCCCGAGGGCTTCGTGGGGCTGGACGACCTTCCGCCGGAGTTCCGGAACTTGCTCGAGTCGCGCGGCGTGGTCAGTCTTGACCGCATCCCGGACCCGATATGGCAGACATTGAACGCCAAGGGGTATACCGCGGTGAAGGACATGCCGCCCGCGTTCCGCGAGGCGATGAAGAAAGAGGACTACGTGACGGCGGCCAAACTGCTCGATGAGGTGTTGCCTCCGGGGCTTCCCCTGCCATCGGACTCTGCGATGCGCAAGCCTGCCAGCGTCGAGGCTGCGGCGCCGCGGGTCATCGCAGCGCCCGGCGACGTCCTTCTCAAGATCAAGTATGACCCACTACATCCGTTTGTCAGCCGGCTGGACCTGTTGCCATCGGCCCCACCCGTGGCCTCCCTGGCACCCTTCGTATTGTGCGCCGTGTTGTCTGTGCTGTACTGCGGCTGGGGGTATCCGCGCATGAAGCGGCTCGTCCACCGCTAGGCCATCACGCCGACCTGGCCTCCGACGCGGCTTTGTACGCGGCGGTCCAGCCCGCGGTCAGCATGCTCCATGGCACTGCCGAAAGCACCAGCCACGCTATGCCGACCGCCCCCAACGTCACGATGATGCCCGTCTTCACCGGCGCGGGCAACGCATCCTGCCCCGCAATGAGCGCGGTCTCGAGGGCGGCCGGACCCGTTCCGCCCATCGCGGCAAAGACGCTGAACGGCGCGGCCAGCGCGGCCGTCAAGGCAAGGAGCGCGGCGGCAGGCAGCGTCAGTGCGATCGTGGCGAGTTCCAGGGCGAGCAGGCGGCCGGGCCGGCGCATTGCCCGGCCCCATACCCGTCCCATCGCCGTCGTCAGCCCGCAACGATCCACCGCCATAATGCAGGGAATCAACCCGGCCTGAAAGATCGCGAAGAACACGAGCCAATTCGCCGCGAAGAGCGGCAGGGCAAAAAGCGCGCCGAGCAGCGGACCCAATCCCGGAATACTCGCAAGACTGAAGACGATGCCGTTCACAACGGCCAGCGCCAACAGTCCCGCCACGCCAATCAGCGGAAATGCGAGAAACAATTCGCCGAAGCGCCTCCCCAGGAAGCCGAAACCTTCCGCGGGCCGCGCCTGGCGGTGTTCCGTGATCTCGATGGCCACGAGCCGCGCCATGTAGCCGGTCAGGAGTCCGGCGCATCCCGCCAGCCACAGCAGCGCCAGCACCCCGTAGAGCACAGGATGGATCAGGATTGTGGTCACCAGGACTATCGTGCCGAGCGCGCCGAAGACCGGAAACACGCCTGCGGCGAAGAGCTTCCGGGGCTGCAATACGGCCGCGAGGCTGGTTAACAACAGTTCAAAGTCGCCGCGTGCGGGTGTTGAAGTGCGGGGAACACGCGGGAAGTAGAAGGAGGGTTCGAAACGGGGCAGCGGCGGAAGCGAGGTCCCCGAGTCCAGTACGGAGTCCTCCAGCCGCGGCGGAGCCTCGAAAGACTCCTCCACGAAGGGGAGCCGCTCCAACTCCTCTGGCGCGGGGGCCGCTTCCGGCAACGGCTGAGACGCATGAGCGGGGGCTTCGACGGGCGTCGGCGATGCCGGAAACTCGACGCCGTCGTTGTCACAGGGGCGCGTGTTCTCCCACGTCACCGCCACGATGTTCTCGCAGCCCGGACAATGCCCGCGCAGGCCGAGTTTCGCCTCCTCGACCCGCATCTTCTGTCCACACTCGCAAAAATAGAGGCGCATGCGCCACCCCCGCGTCAGGCGATTTCTTCCAGGCGCACCGGACGGTTTTCATCATACGACTTGCGCGCGGCCAGTCCGATCACCACCGCGGCGCGGCCGTCCCAGCCGTTGACCGGCGTGGGCGTGTCGTTCAACACGGCGTCCACGAAGGCATTCATCTCCGTGAGGAAACTCTCCGTGTAGCGGTCCATGAAGAAGTTGAGGGGCAAGTCCCGGCGCACGGAGACCGCATCGCTCACGACGGCGCTGTTCGGATAATTGTTGCTGACCTGGATGCCGCCGGCGCTCCCGAGGACTTCGACCCGCTGATCGTAGCCGTAGACGGCCTTGCGGCTGTTGTCGATCGTCCCGATGACGCCGTTGGCGAACTTCAGGACGACCAGGGCCGTATCGAGGTCGCCCGCCTCGCCGATGGCGGGATCGACCTTGACGCCCGCCGCCGTGTAGACCTCTTCGACCTCGCTCCCGATGAGGAAGCGCGCCATGTCGAAGTCGTGGATCGTCATGTCGAGGAAGATTCCGCCGGAGACTTTGACATACGCGATGGGCGGGGGCCCCGGGTCGCGGCTGATGATGTGCAGGAGATGCGCTTCGCCGATTTCGCCCGAGGCGATGGCCTGGCGGACCCGCGCAAAGTTGGCGTCAAAGCGGCGGTTGAAGCCGACCTGGAGTTTCACACCCGCCTGCTTCACCGCCGCCACGGCCCGGTCGATTTTAGGAAGTGTCTGCGCGATGGGCTTCTCGCAGAAGATGTGCTTGCCCGCCACGGCACATTCCTCGATCATCTTGGCGTGCAGGTCCGTCGGCGAGCAGATCACCACGGCCTGGATGTCCGGGGCGTTCAGGATCGCATGATAGTCCGCCTCGACACGCGCGATGCCGAAGCGCCCGGCGCACGCCCGGGCCGACGCCTCATCCACGTCCGAGATCGCGAGCAACTTCACTCTCGGGATCCGGTGGGCCAGGTGTTCCGCGTGCACCTTCCCGATGCGTCCCGCGCCAATCAATCCAACAGTCAGTGTCTTGTCAGCCATGGCTAAATTCCTATTCCTTTCAAGTACTCCCGGTTCCGGCGCGCACTCTCCCTGGGGGCGCCCATGCCCGGAAGCACATCCTGTTCGACAATGATCCAGCCGTGATAACCGCGGGCGTTCAGCCACGCGGCGGCCGCCGGAAAATCGACACAGCCGTTGCCCAGTTCGCAGAAGACGCCTTTGCCCACGGCCTGGAAATAGTCCCAGCCATTCCCCTGCGCGGCATCGGCCACGTTCGGTTCGCAATCCTTGAAATGAACGTGCCAGATCCGGTCCGCGAAACGATCGAAACCTTCCCGAACGCAGGAACCGCTGCGATCGCCCGCGCCGTAGGCGAAGTGGCCCGTGTCGAAGACGAGGCCGAGAACGTCCGGATCCGTCCGTTGCAGCAATTCGGCGATCTCGTCCGGCGTCTCGACGTAACCCGCGCAATGATGATGGAACGCGGTGCGAAGGCCCGTAGCCTCTTTCACGGCCCGCGCAACGCATTCCGCGCCTTGCGCGAAGATGTTCCACTCCGCAGGCGACAGACCCATCCCGGGCGCAATGCGGCCGGCGTTGGTCGTGCGCACGGCCTCGCTCCCGTTGTTGTCGGCCAGCACGATGAACGGCGGGGTGTCCGGCGAGGCCACCGCCGCGAGGAGCCGCGCCACTTTCACCGCTTCCGCGGCGCCGGCGGCGTGCGCCGAGGCCTCTTTCAAGGCGACCGGCACGAAGGCGCCAACCATGGTTACGCCGCGGGGGGCGAGTTCCGCGCGGAGCGCTTCGGGCTCGGCCGGCATGAATCCCCAGTCGCCGAGTTCCGTGCCGGTATAGCCCGTCTCAACCAGTTCATCCAGCATCTGCTTGCACGTGACGCCCTGGCCCTGCATGCCTTCGAATTCGAGGCTGCCCCAGGAACACGGCGCGTTTCCAATGTGAATCATGGACAGGGTTCTCCTAGAACTTTCTGGACCACTCTTTGGGCCAGCGCT
>CAILVY010000164.1 GCA_903837785.1 Candidatus Hydrogenedentota bacterium | reverse complement strand
GACTACAACCCGCAGGACTGGCGGGTGGATCTCTCCGAACTGCTCCGCATCATCCAGTTCTTCAATTCCGGCGGCTATCATGCGTGTCCCGGAGCGTTGCCGCCGACGGAAGATGGTTACTGCGTTGGCCCGTGAGGCGGTGTGCGCGCGGCACGCCGTCGCGGTGAACTGAAGCCGGACCGATCCGCCTTATTCGGCCGATCGGTCCGACGGGGAGCGTTGCGCGCTAGACGCCGCTTCCGTGTTCATTGCTCTGGTCGTTGCCGTTCCCGTTTCCATTTCCATTGGCGGGCCGTTGGGCGGCGATGCGTTCCTGGGCCGCCTCGACAATCATGCGGATGAGATCGGCGTAGCGCAGCCCGGCGAAGGCCGCCATGATGTTCATCTTTCCATCCCAGCACCAGCCGGGGTTCGGGTTGGCTTCGAGGAGCTTGATTTCGCCTTGGGCGTCGGCCCGGAAATCGAATCGGGCGTAGTCCTGGCAGCCGAGCCGGGTGAACAACTGCGAGGAGTAGTCCTGGAGTTTCCGCTGGGTGTCCTCGTCGAGCTGCGCCTCCTGATAGGCGATCTGGGTCCAATACGGCGAGTCCGGGAGCCACTTGGACTCGTAGCCTAGGATCTTGGGCAGTCCGTCCTGGAGTTGGCTGTAGTCCACTTCGAGCGTGGGCAGGAAAGTGAAGGTCAGGCCGGGATTGCCCACGATGCCGATGCTGTATTCCTTGCCTTCGAGGAACTCCTGGATCAGGAGGGGCCGCCCGGGCAGGGTTTCCTGGAGTTTGCGGACGTACGCAATGAGTTCCTGCGGATCGCACACGTAGGCCTCGGCCGTGATGCCGATGCTGCTGTCGCCGTAGTTGGGCTTGATCAGGGCGGGGAACGTGGAGGGGATCGTGGCCGACTGATCGTCGGGATCGAAGTAGGTTTCGAGCGGCACGGGGATGTCCAGGGAGGCGGCGATGGCGCGCACGAGCGATTTGTTGTAGCACAAGCCAAGGCAGGCCGGTCCCGCGCCGGTATAGGGGATGCCGAGCATTTCGAGATAGGCGGGCACGTTCAATTCGAGGAAGGCGTCGTTGTTGAATCCCTCGTCGCAGAGGTTAAAGACAAACTCGGGCAGTTCCGTCTTCAGCAGCGTCAGCAGGGAGCCGTGCTGATCGACATACTTGAACTTGTATTCCTCCATTTCCTCGAGGGCGCGCTTGAGGCGGTGGATAGTCTCGAAATCTTCCGAGTTGAACTGGCCGCCGCGCTTTACGTCGTCCGGAAGCGTCGGGTCGCCAAGGAGCACCGTGATCGTGGGGAACAGGACTTTTCCGTGCCTGGGGGCGGAGGGCCGCTTCTGCACGCGGGCGGTGACAAACATCCGCGACGCCATCATGCCGAGGTCCTGATTGCGTCCCGATTCGGTTTCGACATTTCCGTGGAAGCGGATGGTTTCGAATCCGGCCCGTTCGAGCAGTTCGATGATCATCTCGGGGGAGTAGAGGCGCTCGGCGTAGAACTGATCCACGATGACGCCGCGTTCGGCGTGCACGACCACTTCGCGGGAAACCAGGCGCTGCCCGTCGCCCGAAAGGGAGCGCTCGCGGCAGACGAACTGATCCTGATCGATCCATTCCCAGGAACGGCGGTCGAAGTTTTTGCGGATCCATTCGCCGTTGGCGATGTCGAGGACGACGACGCCGCCCGAGCGGAGCACGCGCTTGACGGATTCGAGGACTTTGAGATCGTCTTCCATGCGATCGAAGTAGCCGAAGGAATTGCCCATCAGCGTGACGCACTGAAACGTGCTTTCGGGCAGGCGGAAGCGGCGGGCATCGCCTTCATGAAAGGCCGCGCGGAGCCCCAGTTCCGCGGCGCGTTTGCGCGCGAGCCGGACGAGATAGCGGGAGCGATCGACCCCCGTGACATGCTTGAAGCCGCGCTTGGCCAGTTCGAGGCAGTGCCGGCCCTGGCCGCAGCACAAATCGAGAATCCGGTCGTTGGGTTCGAGCCCGACTGTCGAGACGATGAGGTCCACTTCGCGGCCGGTATTGCGTTCGTTCTCAACCACATCGCCGTCGGTCTTCAGATAGACGGAAGTAAAAAGCGTGCGCCACCAGTCCGAGGGCAGGTGGCGTTCCAAGTCGGGGACAGGCCCCAAGGTTCGGGGGGGTGATGACGGAGGTTCCGACTTCTTGGCCATGGGCGGGTTCGATTCCTTTCTGAAGATGCTTGCTCAGCCCAGTCCGGTGCGGGAGTGTTCCCGCACGATCACGGGGACGATCTAACATAAAAAGTGGAATACTGCAATAAGGAAATTACCGAGGGAGACTGTCCGGGCCTTACTTGATCGCCGGCACATCCTTCACGCACCGGAAACCCGTGTAGTACTTCCCGGTCGTGTTCGGCGGCAGGTAGTAGCGGTGCGTTGTGCGGAGCATGGCCTTGTCGTTGAAGGAGCCGCCGCCGCGAATCACCTTGTAGCGCTCTCCATAGGCCTCGCAGGGCGTGGAATTCCCGGCGTAGGGCAGATACCAGTCGGCGGTCCATTCCCATGCTCCGCCTGCGATGTCCACACAGCCGTACGGGCTTTCGGGCCGTGCCGGGGCGTCGCCGCGGGGGTGGGTGTCGTCCCAGACGGTAAAGGTCGGGTCGTAGGAGTTGCCCCACGGATAGATGCGGCCGTCCGTCCCGCGCGCGGCCTTTTCCCACTCGGCCTCGGAGGGCAGCCGCTTGCCCGCCCACTTCGCGTAGGCGGCAGCCTGTTCCCAGGTCACTTTGGCGGCATGATTCCTGTAGCCGCGCTTGAACTTGTACGTCTTGTCGAATTGCCGGAACTCGGCGTTGCTCACTTCGTACTTGTCAATGAAGTATGCGCCCGTTGCCGAAGTGTGCTTCGGGCTTTCGTCCGTGTCGCCCACGTCGCTGCCCATGATGAACGGGCCCGCGGGCACATACAGCATTCCCTCCGGGGGCGCGGGAGGCGCGGCGGCGTCCGCGCCGAGCAAGAGCGCGGCAATCAGCATGGAGAGCATCATTCCCGGCTTCCTCCTCGATTGTTCGATGATCTCACCCCTATGATGTCTCATTCCCGCCGCCGGTTCCACTTGTTTGGAATCGGCTGTGGGAGACGATAGACTATCCTTTACGCAATCTTGGATGCTGGAGTTGGAAATGATGAGAATACTCGTGCTGGCCGGTGCGCTTGCACTGGCCACAGGCTTGGCCGTGGCGCAGCCGAACGGGCTGGTGATCCTGTTGACGGATTATGGCGCGGACTCGATCTACGTGGGCGAACTGAAGGGGGCGATCTACGGCAAGTTTCCCGAGGCCAAAGTGGACTCCATCAGCCACTCGATTCCGCCCTTCGATATCGTGGCCGGCGCCTATATGCTCGCGGAATCCTGCCCGATCTTCCCGAAGGGCACGGTTTTCTGCTGCATTGTGGATCCGGGCGTGGGCACGGCACGCAAGGCGATTGCGCTCGAGACGAAGGCCGGGCAGTTTTTCGTGGGCCCGGACAACGGCCTGCTGAGCCTGGTCGCGGCGCGCGACGGCCTTGCGCAGATCCGCGAGGCGGGCAACACGGCGCTGTGGCGCGAAGGCGTCACATCGACGACGTTCCATGGGCGCGACATATTCGGCCCTGTGGCGGCCTCGTTGGCCAAAGGCGTGGCGATGAAAGAGGTGGGCGCCGAGTTAACGGACCTCGTCCGTCTCGATCTTCCGCCGAGCCGTGTTGAAGACAGGCACGTCACGGGAACCGTGATTCGGGCGGACGTCTACGGCAATCTCGTGACGAACATCGGCGCGGCGAATCTCGGGACCCTGGGCATCAAGCGGGGCGACACGTTGAAAGTGAAGATTGGCGGCACATCCTATACGGCGCCGCTCGTGTCCACGTATGCCGATGTTCCCGAAGGCCGGCGGCTGTTTGTCCTTCAAAGCTCGGGCATGCTCGAGTGCGCCATCAACAAAGGCAGCCTTGCGGAGGCGTTGGGCGCGGGCCTGCATGCTTCCGTGGTGATCGAGCGCGCGCCATGAAGAACGCGCTGATGCAGTACTACGCGCGGATGGCCGCGCATTACGGCCCGACGCACTGGTGGCCGGGCGATTCGCCTTTTGAAATCGCCATTGGGGCGATCCTGACGCAGAATACGGCGTGGACGAATGTCGAGAAGGCGATTGGGAACCTCAAGCGGGCCGGGTTGCTCTCGCCGAAGCAGATGAGCGAGTGTTCGGAGGAAGCGCTTGAGGCGGCCTTGCGGCCCTCGGGCTATTTCCGCCAGAAGGCGAAGCGGGTGCGCCTCTTCTGCCGGCATCTGATCGGGCACTATGGCGGGAACCTCGCGCGCATGGCGCGGCGCCCGCAGGAGGCATTACGGGAAGAGCTGTTGAGTCTCAACGGGATCGGCCCGGAGACCGCGGACGATATCCTGCTTTATGCCTGCGAGAAGCCGGTGTTTGTGGTGGATGCCTATACGCGGCGCATCTTCAGCCGGCATGGCCTTGTTCCGCCGGACATCAAGTATGAGGCATTGCGCGCCGTTTTCGAGGGGAACCTGGAACGAGATCTGCACTTGTTCAAGGAGTATCATGGACTGATTGTGTGGACCGGCAAGGACTACTGCCGCAAGCAGCCCCGTTGTGAGGAGTGTCCGTTGCGGCCGTTGTTGCCGGCGAAGCCTGCGAATCAGCCTTGTGTGAAGCAAAGCCGGCCTTGAGATGGATGAGAACTGAATGAGCGACAGTTTGTTTAAGATTGCGCATTTGTATGAATTGGCGCAGCGCGCCTACAGCGCCATTCCCTACAAGTATTTCAAGGGCGGCTACTCGTTCCCCGCGTGGCACTATTACTTCGAGGTGACGCGGCGGTGCAACCTGCGCTGCCGAATGTGCCAGTACATCGAATGGCTGGAGAACGTGCCGGTCAAGGAACAGAAGGAAGGCGAGCTTTCGACGGAGGAATGGCATCGAGTCATCGAGCAGGTGGGCCGTTTCAGTCTTGTCACGTTCACGGGCGGCGAGCCGTTTGTGCGCAAGGATTTCATGGAACTGCTGCAACACGCGAGCGGCAAGGCGCGCACGCACTTCATATCGAACACGACGATGATGCCGGAGGAGCGCGCCGGGGCGGTGGTGGGCCTCGCGCCGCGCAAGGTTGGGGGATTGGGCCTCAACTTCGTGGGCACATCGATTGAAGCGCCGGATGCTTTGCACGACGAGATTCGCCAGATGCGCGGCGCGTTCGAACGGACGATGAACGGGATCCGGCTCTTGCGTTCGGAACGCGAGCGGGCCGGCAAGCCGTGCCCGATGATTCATGTGACGACAGTGCTTCAGGAGGCGAATGTGGAGGTGCTTTCGGGGATGCCGAAAGTGCTCAAGGCGGCCGGCGTGGACGTGATGAATCTGGTTACGGAGACACGGATGCACGATTTGCCGGGGCTGGGGGACGTGGACCCGGGGTCGTTCACGCGCGATCAAGTGCCCTGGCCCAAGATCGACCGCGGGAAACTGGCGCGCGCGCTGGAGGACACGATAGCGAATGCAAAGGAAGCGGGGCTGGAGATCCGGTTGCCGCGCATGCCCCGTTCGGCCATTCTCGACTACTATGATCAGGGCATCGAGCTGCGGCAATACGAGTGCCGCAATGCCTGGAACACGTTGTTTGTCGGCCGGCAGGGCGACGTGTATCCGTGTTGGATCGTCAAAGTGGGCAACGTTCGGGAACACAGCATCAAGGAACTGTGGAACAACGATGTGATGCGCGGGTTCCGGAAAGCCTGCCAGAAGCACCTTTTCGCCATGTGTCCGGGCTGCTGCTTTCTCGAGCATGCGAGTCAGCGGGACGCGGTGACACAGCGGTAGCCGCTGTGCCGGGTTCGAAGTCCGATCGGTTCCTGCGCTATGCTATGCCGCCGTTGAGGTGCATTCGGAGATTTACCGTGCGGCGAATACTCATGATAGCGGCGGCCGTGGGGGCCTGTCTCGCGGCGGCGCAGGAACAGCCCCCGGAGAAGCCTGCCTGGCTGACCCTTGGGCCCTATCTGCAATTCACGCGCCCCGGCACGGCCGTGCTGCGCTGGCACAGCGCCGAGCCCATGGCCTTGGGGGCCGCCTATCACGTGTCGGGCGAGGCACGGCAGGCCGAAGAGGCGGCGCCGGTCCTGGAGCACGCGGTGACGCTGACGGGGCTGGAACACAACGCGGTTCATTCGTACTTCATACAGGGTCCGGACGGGACGAATTCCGGGCGTTACGAATGCGAAACGGAATTCAATTACGCCGTGCCGGGGCTTCCGGAGGCGGATTGGCCGGGGCCGGGTCCGTCGGCCGGCGCGGGGCAGGCCGCGCAACGCGTGCTGGAGGAGTCCGGGGTTACGCGCGGGTATGCGCTCATACTCGGCGCGGTCACGAGTCCGCTGGCCTATGAGCTTGCCAGGCGGAGCGAGTTGCGCGTGATCGGCTTTGACACGGATTCTGATGCCGTGGCGCAGGCCCGGCAGGCGCTCGTGCAAATCCATGCGTATGGCCCGCGGGTGACGATTCAGCACGTGGCGTCCTATGCGGCCCTTCCGGTCAATCGCTATTGCGCCAATCTCGTGCTTGCCCTGCAACCCGTCGAAAACGCCGAGGTGGTGCGCGTGCTGCGTCCGTCCGGAGGAGTCGCCTTGTTGCCGCCGCCGGAGGAAAGCACGATCGAAGGCCGTATCGCGGCGTATGCCGAGGGCCGCTGGACCCGGCTGGATCAGGGGCCGCTGGAAGGGGCCGGGGCATGGACACATCAGTACGGCAGCCCGGACAACTCGGCGCAGAGCCACGACGGGCTGCTGAGCGCGACACGCACGGAGCAACTCGAGGCACAGTGGGTGGGCCAGCCGGGACCGCGGGCCATGGTCGACCGCAATCCGCGCACTCCGGCGCCGCTCTACGCGGACGGGCGGCTCTTCGTGCAGGGGATGCACCGCATCATCACGCTCGATGCCTACAACGGCGCCGTGCTGTGGTCGCTGGAGATTCCCGATTTTCAGCGATTCAACATGCCCCGCGACTGCGGCAACTGGTGCACGGACGGCCGCTCGGTAATTGCGGCGGTGAAGAATGCCTGCTGGCGGATTGACGCCGCCACGGGACTGCTTGGGCGCGTCTATCCCGTGCCGGCGCCGGACGGCGCGAAGTGCGACTGGGCATACGTCGCGAGCGTGGGGGAGACCCTGTTCGGCAGCGTGACGATGGCGGGCACTGCGTACACGAATTTTCGCGGCAAGTCTCCCCTGGGGTGGTACGACGCCCCGGTTGGGTCGGTTACGTACAAGATCGGGAGTGACGCCCTGTTTGCGCTGAGCAAGGAAAGCGGGCAATTGCTGTGGCGCCATGAAGACGGGGTCATCCTCAATTCGACGATCACGATCGCGGAGGGCGCCGTGTATTTCGCGGAATGCCGCAATCCCGAAGTGAAGGCGCGAAGCAGCCGCCGCCTCGCCCCGGAAGGGTTGTGGGACGATCTCTGGCTCGTTTCCCTCGATGCCGCGACCGGCGGGAAACGCTGGGAGCAATCGCTCTCCGGGATTGCCAAGGGCATCGTCGTGTTCTACCTCCTTCACGCGGACAACACACTCGTGCTTGCGTCTTCCCGGGATCAGTATTTCCTGTACGCCTTTGATCCGGCCACGGGCGCGCGGAAGTGGGAGGCGCATCACCCCTGGACGAACGAGGATCACGGCGGGCACATGCAGCACCCGGTGGCCGCGGGGGGCACTGTTTATCTCGAGCCGTGCGGGTACGAACTGGCGACGGGAAAGTGCGTTACGGAAAAGGTGGGTGCGCATGGCGGTTGCGCCACATATGCCGCGACCCAGGGCGCGCTTGTCTATCGCGGTGATGGGGGCTGCGTCGCGTTGTGGGATACGCGGGATGGCGCGGTGACGCTCTGGCCGCGGCTGCGCCCGAGCTGCTGGCTGAGCACGATCGCAGGCGGCGGCATGGTGCTCTCTCCCGAAGGCGGCGGGGGATGCAGTTGCGGCGGCTGGATGGAGACGTCCATCGGCTTCATGCGAAAGGAGCGGTAAGTGTTTCCGGATCTCCGTGTGTGGCGCGCGACGCTCAAGCCTGCTGTTCGGAAGAAACGGCAGTTCGAAACGGTGCATTCCCTCGCTTTGCTCGCCTTCGCCGCAGTCCTGATCCTTCCGGCCATCCCGGCCGTGGCCGAGGATTGGCCGGCGTATCGGCACGACAATCGCAGGAGCGGGGTGACGGGGGAGCTCTTGAATCCGGCAGCCTTGAAGGCGGCCTGGACATATCAGGCGCCGTTCCCGCCGGAGCAGGCGTGGCACGGTCCGGCGAAGTGGGATGCCTACGCGGAACACAACAACCTTCGCTCGATGCGCAATTATGACCCGGCCTACTTCACGATAGCCGTGGGCGATGCCGTTTACTTTGGCTCGTCCGCGGAAGACGCCGTGTTCTGCCTTGATGCCGCGACCGGCGCAGTACGCTGGTGCTTTGTGAGCGGGGGACCGGTCCGCATGGCGCCAAGCTACGCCGGCGGCGTCCTCTATTTCGGCTCGGACGATGGCGTGGCCTACGCGCTCGATGCGGCCACAGGGAAGATTGTCTGGAAGTATCGGCCTGGCGAAGCACGTCTCGTGCCCAGCGACGGCAAGTTCATCTCGCGCTGGCCCATCCGGACCGGGGTGCTGGTTGATTCGGGCAAGGCCTATTTTGGCGCGGCCCTGCTCCCCTGGACTACGTCTTATCTCTGCGCCGTGGATACTTCCACGGGGAAGGACGAAGGGGCCGGACTGTTTCGCAAGACGATCGAGGGCGTGACGCTGGAGGGTGCGTTGCTTGCCTCGCCGGACCGCCTCTATGTGCCGCAGGGCCGCACGCGGCCGCTGGTCTTTTCCCGAAGCGACGGGTCGGATCTGGGGGTGGTGGAGAATGCCGGCGGCGTCTTCGCCCTGCTCACGGCCGAACATGAAATTGCCTTCACGGCGCCCAAGCAGAAGGAGGATTACATCGCCCTGCAGGGCGCGGACAAGCTGGCGACTTTCAAGGATGCGTGGTGCCTTGTCGTCTCCGGCGACACGGCCTATGTGCTGCGCGACGCGGACCTCACTGCCGTGCAGCGTAAGACGGGAGACAATCTCTGGACAGTCCCCTGCGACTGCCCCTACACGCTAATCCTTGCCGGCGACGTGCTCTTCGCGGGGGGACGGGACAAAGTGATCGCATTTTCCACGAAGGATGGCGCCCGGCTCGCGGAACTCGCCGTCAAAGGCCGCGCCCACGGCCTGACGGCAGCCAACGGATGTCTGCTCGTTTCCACTGATACGGGCGAGATCCACGTCTTCCGTTGATCGGCCCGGGAAGCGGCAACGCGGAGGGGGTCAGAAGTAGCGTTTGAAACGCGGCCAGGCCTCGCTCATGGGCATCTTCAGCTTCCGGCAGAGAAAGAGTGGACGGTTGTTC
>CAILVY010000163.1 GCA_903837785.1 Candidatus Hydrogenedentota bacterium | reverse complement strand
GTGTCCAGTTTACCCGGGGTGGCGCGCCTCGCCTTTGGCGCGGCGCTTACCCCGGGCTGATCTATGGCACGCCTTCGGCGTAACGACAAGATCTTCAGGATTCTGCTGAGTTCGTGCAGTCGCCGTGTGAGTCTCGCGGCTACTCGTGTCGCCTATTGTCCCAGCAACTCGGCCACGTTCGACTGATCGATCATCTTGATGGGGGTTTCGACTTTTTGTTCGAGGGGTTTGCCTTCGAGGGCCTGTTGGATGCTGTGGAGGGTGATGCGGCCCATTTCGGCGGCGTAGACGGCGCAGGAGGCGGTGATGACGCCGTCCTTGATGTCCTTGAGCGTGTCGGGATTGCCGTCGATGCCGATCGTGAAGACGGTTTTTCCGGCTTCGCGCGCGCCCTGCGAAGCGCCTTGGGCCATGGCGTCCGAGCATCCGAAGAAGAGGTCTAGGCCGGGGGTGGCCTTGAGCGCGGCAAGCGCGAGGTTCATGGCCTGCTGGCGTTCCCAGTTGGCCGGGGTCTGCGCCACGATTTCGATGCCCGGGTGCTGCTTGAGCGCCTCGGCGAAGCCGCCGGACCGCTCCGTGGAGTGCATGCCGGGGATGCCCAGCAGCACGTAGACTTTGCCCTTGTAGTCGCCGTACTTTTTTTTGAGCAGTTCCGCCGCATAGTCCCCGCAGAGTTGCCCCGCCTTGCGCTGGTTGTAGCCGATATACGCCGCGACCTTGCCGCCGGCGAGGTCCATCAGCGAATTGTGGACGAAGACCGGGATATTGGCGGCGTTGGCCTGTTCTATGGCGCCGACAATGGCGCTGTCGTTGATGGCGCAGATGGAGATGGCACTGACTTTCCGGCGCACGAGCGTCTGAACGAGGTCCACTTGCGCGGCAAAATTCGTTTCGCGGTCGGGCGCGAGCGATTCGACTTTCCAGCCAAGTTTCTCGCCTTCCTTTTGCGCCGCCTCGATCAGCGTGACGTGAAACGTGCTCGTGAGCGCGGGGGAGACGAAGCCGATCACAACCTGCCTGGCCGCGGCGGGCGTTCCCGGCGCGGTCGTGCCGGAATTGCCGCAAGCGGCAAGAACGGCGGCCAGCATTACTGTGATCAGCAGCACTCCAGGATTCCGCATAGCCTGTCTCCCCACCCGCAGGCGCTAGGACCTGCCGAAGCGTTTTGCGAATACGTCCACGGACACGGCCGCGATGATGATCGCGCCGATGACGACCTTCTGCACATTATAGTCAACGGCCATCAGGTTGAGGCCGTTGCGCACGACGCCCATGATGAGTGCGCCCAGCAGCGTGCTCAGTACGGAACCCTGACCCCCGGACAGGCTGGTGCCGCCGATCACCACCGCCGCGATGACGTCCAGCTCGAAGCCGTCGCCTTCCTGCGGCATCATCCAGGCGAGGCGTCCGGCGACGATGAGCCCGCTCACGGCCGCAAGCGCGCCCGTGATCGTGTAAACGAGGATCTTCACTGTGTGAATGCGGATGCCGCTGAGGCGCGCCGATTCTTCATTGCCGCCGATGGCGTAGACGTTCCGGCCGAAGCGCGTGTGGCGCAATGCCAGCCAGCCGAGCAGGTAGATCGCCAGCATGAGAATGATCGGAAACGGCACTCCGCCGGGGCGCGCGAGCGCGATGGTGCGCATGCCCGGAACCACCTGAACGGGCGAGCTGTGCGAGACGTAGTAGGCGAGGCCGCGCGCCGCGCCCATGATGCCCAGGGTCGCGATGAAGGGCGGGAGCGGGAATTTCGTGATCATGACGCCGTTCGCAAGGCCGCAGAGCGCGCCCGTGAGCACGGCGGCCAGGAAGCCGAGCGGCACATGCAGCCCCCACGCCGTCATCCATTCGGGACCGGATTGCGCCAGGGTTTGTCCGGCGAGCGCCCCGGCGCACCCGGCCAGGGCCAGGATGCTGCCCACGGACAAGTCAATTCCGGCGGTGAGTATGACAAGAGTCATGCCGACGGCGGCGATGGCGATGCCGGAGATCTGGACGAGCACGTCTTTCAGGTTGTCGACGGAGAGGAATTCCGGCTGCCGCAGCGCCAGGGCCAGGCACAGGAGCGCGAGAAAGAGGAGCACCCCCAATTTCCGAAACCACTGCACGAACCTGGCCATGTCGAACCGCTCCGCTTCTCCAAACCGCGGGTAGGATACCCCAACCGCCTCGCGTTGTCACGCGGGACCCGGGGGTTGAATTTGCCGCGTCCTTGTACGATGATGGAGTGAGGAAGTCACATCAATCAATCGGAGCCTGGGAGGTAGGGAAGCATGAGCTCGAACGCGAAACACACGAAAAGCACGCGCCGGAATTTCCTCAAGACTGCCGGTGCACTCGGCGCCGGGGTATATCTGGCCGGCGTCACGAAGATGAAACGGGCCTGGGGCGCGCCCGTCAAGCAGGAGGCCTTGGCGCTCAACGGGGGCCCGAAGGCCGTGGCGGCCGCCGCCGGGGACTCAACAAAATGGCCGCTCTACGGCGACGAAGAGATTCAGGCGGTCACGGAGTTGCTGAAGAGCCCGGGCTATGGCCCCGTGGCCGAATTCGAGGATGCCTGGAAGAAGTACTTCGGGTGCCCCTTTGCCAAGGCGCACTGCAACGGCACGAGCGCGTTGACCTCGATGATGTTCGCGCTGGATCTTCCAGCCGGCAGCGAGGTGCTGGTGCCCGATTACAGCACGTGGTTCCCCCTCGTCCCGATGCGTTTCTTTGATCTGGTGCCCGTGTTTGTGGATTGCGACCCGCGCACGATGAACATGAGCGTCGAAGACTGCAAGAAGCGCTTGACGCCCAAGACCCGCGCAATCATGCCGGTCCACTGGTACGGCCTGCCCTGCGAAATGGACACCATCTGCGCGTTTGCCAAAGAGCACAATCTGGAGGTCGTCGAGGATTGCAGCCACGCCCACGGCGCCCGGGTGCAGGAGAAGCTCGTGGGGAACTGGGGCCGCATGGCCGGGTTCAGCCTCCAGGGCACCAAGCCGCTGCCGGCGATTGAAGGCGGCATCGCCATGTACAAGGAGCGCCTCGATTTCGAGCGGGCCACCACCTATGGCAACTACGACCTGCCCAATACTTTCCCCGAAGACAGCCCGTACCGGAAGTATCAGGGCACCGCGCTCGGATCGAAGCTGCGGATCCACCCGGCTTCCGCCATTCTCGCCCGGATACAACTCAAGGGACTCGACGCGCGGAATACCGCGGGCGTCGCCCAAGTCCGCGCGTTGAACGACCGGATTACGCAACTGCCCGGACTGACCGAGCAGTACGCGCGACCGGACATCAAGCGCGTGTACTACGCCAAGAACATCATGTTCATCGACGAGCAGAAGGCGGGCATGTCGCGCGAGGCGGCGGTCAAGGCGCTGAAGGCAGAAGGCGTCGATGTGGCCGAATACTCGCTGAAGCTGCAACACACGTATCCCATGTTCAGCGAGGAGAAGTGGTGGCGCCATATGCCCGTAATGCCGGCCGAAGGCTCCTTGCCGGGTTGCGACGAGGCCAACCGCAAAGCCATTCTCCTGCCCTACTTCACCTCGGCCCAGCCTGAGTTGAACGAACAATACGGCAAGGCTTTCGAGAAGGTCTGGGCGCACCGGGACAGTCTCGGCAAAGCATAACCCTCAGCAGCGAAACAGCCCCTCTCCGGATTACCGGGCGGCACAATACGTCCCGGGAAATCGAGGAGAGGGGTTCTCTTTTGAACAGCGCGGTCTGATTGCCCCTTGCAGCGGTATCGGGCCGCATCGGAACGACGTCGGCCATGGGGGTAAGGCCGAGCTCGTCCTCGCCCCGGCTGTGGTTCCGGGATGCGTCGCATTCCATGGGGAATGGGGGACTTGGGTAGGGTCGGGGGCGGGGTTTGTCCGGGGCAGAGCCATCTCTTGCCCGCGTCAGCAGAATTCTAACCTTGCAATTTCGACCGATGTACCGTATAATGAAATGCGAAAGCGTATAAAAGTCGTCACCTCCGTGGCAAGGAAAGGCCGAGCGGTGCGTGGAATTGACCTGAACAGGGTAGCGGGCTCTCGCCGATATGCTTACCGGTCAATCTCAATAAAAATATCATCCAAAGAGACGCAAGCCATCACAAAAGACAAGAGAGGATCTCAGGGGAGCAACGGGGGCAGGAGGGAAATGAGGGGTCGCCACCAGGCCGCAACGGGGGTAAAGCTGCATCTTGGGCTGAAGAGGCTTGGTGAGTCCCGGGCGGTGCTTCCCTCCCGTCTGGAGGGGTTCTTCTTCGCAGAACGAGCTTCTCTGAAGCGGTTGATTCGCTCTTGTTCCCCGCGTCTTGCCGTTGCACGTCCTTTGTTCCTCCGCGCACTTCAACCCTGGGGAATTCGCTCATGAAGCTTCACGAATACCAGGCAATGCAGTTGTTTGCGGAGCATGGTATTCCCATACCCGAGGGAAGCGTGGCGTCGAGCCCGGAAGAGGCTGAGGCTATTGCGCGGCGTCTGGGCCGGCCGGTGGTGGTCAAGGCGCAAGTACACACTGGCGGCCGGGGGAAAGCAGGCGGTGTTCAGCCCGCGTCCAATCCCGAAGCAGCCCGGCAGATGGCGCAGCAGATCCTCGGCATGGAGATTAAGGGATACCGGGTCAACAAGGTACTGGTGACGGCGGCCGAGGCGGTTGTCAGCGAAGCTTATGTGGGCATGATCCTGGACCGGAATTCCAAGCGTCCGGTGCTCATGGTTTCTTCGGCCGGCGGGGTGGACATCGAGGAGGTAGCGGCGAACACCCCCGAGAAGATTCATCGCCTGTCCATTGACCCGGTCACGGGCCTTCGTCCGTATCAGGCGCGCAAGCTCGGTCACGCCCTCTACCCGGACCCGGGCCAGGCACGGCAGGCGGCGGAGATCCTCGCGAAGCTGCATGATCTGTTCTGGAATGTGGACGCCTCACTGGCGGAGATCAACCCGCTGGCGACGACGCCCGGCGGCGGCATCCTGGCGCTGGACGCGAAGATCAACATTGACGACAACGCCTTGTACCGCCAGCGAAGGGTTGCGGCGATGCGCGATCTTGCGGCGGAGGACCCGGCGGAGGTGGAGGCGCGCGAGTCCGAGCTTTCCTACGTGAAGCTCGACGGCGCCATCGGATGCATTGTGAACGGCGCGGGATTGGCCATGGCGACGATGGACCTCATCAAGCGCTATGGCGGCGAGCCGGCGAACTTCCTGGATATCGGCGGGTCTTCGAATCCGAAGAAGGTGGTCTCCGCGATGAAGATCATCCTGTCCGATGCCAAGGTGCGCGCCATCCTCATCAACATCTTCGGGGGCATCACCCGCTGCGACGACGTGGCCAACGGCATCGTTGCGGCGTTTGCACAACTCAAGCCCGCCGTGCCGGTCGTTGTCCGGCTGGCGGGGACCAACGAGAAAGAGGCGGCGGTCATTCTCAGGGAAATGAATCTGCCCTGCGGCGACACGCTGGACGACGTGGTCACGCGCGCGATCGCCCTGGCGCAGGCGCCGGCATGGGCATGAGGCACAGGCAAGTACATGGCCATATTCATTGACAGACTGACGCGGGTCCTCGTGCAGGGGATCACGGGACGGGAAGGCCTGTTCCACGCCCAGCAGATGCTGGGTTACGGCACGGCGGTCGTCGGCGGGGTCACTCCCGGCAAGGGCGGATCTGAGGCCGCAGGCATTCCGGTCTTCAACAGTGTCGAGGAGGCGATGGCGGAGACGCAGGCGAATGCCTCGGTGATCTACGTGCCCCCGCCCTTTGCGGCAGATGCCATTGTCGAAGCCGCGGACGCGGGTGTCCGGTTGATTGTCTGCATCACGGAGGGGATCCCGGCCAACGACATGATGAAAGTGTACCCGCACGTCAAGGCTGCGGGCGCCCGCCTCATCGGCCCCAACTGTCCCGGCCTGATATCGCCGGGTGCCTCCAAAGTGGGCATCATGCCCGGCTCGATTGTGATGCCGGGCGGCATCGGCGTGGTCTCCCGTTCGGGCACCCTGACGTACGAGGCCATATGGGCGCTGACGCTCTCGGGCATGGGCCAGAGCACCTGCGTGGGCATTGGCGGCGACCCGATCATCGGCACGGATTTTGTGGACTGCCTCGACGCCTTCGAAGCGGACCCGCAGACCCAGGCGGTGGTGCTGATCGGCGAAATCGGGGGTGTCGACGAGGAAGTGGCGGCGGCGTACATCAGGGAACGGATGTCCAAGCCTGTGGTGGCATTCATCGCGGGACGGGCGGCCCCTCCGGGCAAACGGATGGGACATGCCGGCGCGATCATTCTGGGCGCATCCGGCGCCGCGAACGACAAAATAACCGCGCTGCAGGCGGCGGGAGTTCCGGTAGCCGATTCCCCCATCGAGCTACCGGGACTCCTTAAGAAGGTCCTGGGCAACCAGGAGAAGGCGCCGGCGGCAAAACGTTCTGCGAAGGTGCGGAAGACGGGCAAGGGCGGTCCCGGTGAACCGCGCGCGGCGAGAGGCGCCGGCAACGGAAACACACGCGAAGCGGACGCCGGAGAGGCGCCGGCCGGATCCGGCCGCTTGATTGCCTTCCGCACGCCGCGAAGAAGCATGTCAAAAACAGAAGTGTGTCCCTCATTAGCGCATTGCGCAAAGGAAGAGATTTCATGAGCAGTCTGCAAACGACGATTGAAGCTCCGGTAACGCCGGTCCGTCGAAGCAAGGTTGACTATTCGCAGGGCCCGCAGCCCGTGAGCATCAACCCGACCTGGTGCAAGAAGTGCAACATCTGCGTTGCCTTGTGTCCTCAGAACGTCCTGGACACGGACCGCAGCGGCAAGCCGGTCGTGGCGCACGCCGAAGAGTGCATTCAGTGCGGGATATGTTGGACGCATTGTCCCGATGCGGCCATAACTTCGAATTATCGCTAGGCGCCGCCCCGGAAGACGTGAAGGAGACAGGCCATGCCTCAGGCTGATCGACAGCTCATGATGGGCAATACCGCCTGCATGCACGGCGCGATCTACGCCGGAGTGCGTTTTTACGCCGGCTATCCCATCACCCCCTCGACGGAGGTGGCGGAAGGCTGTGCCCGGGAATTGCCGAGAATCGGCGGCCGCTTCATTCAGATGGAGGACGAGATCGCGTCAATCGGCGCGGTCATCGGGGCCTCCGTGGCGGGGCTCAAAGCGATGACAGCCACCTCGGGGCCGGGCTACTCGCTGATGATCGAGAACATCGGCTACGCGTACATGATCGAGGCGCCCTGCGTCATTGTGAACGTGCAGCGGGGCGGGCCATCGACCGGCCTGCCCACGAAAGTGAGCCAGGCCGACACGATGCAGGCCCGGTGGGGTCCGCACGGGGACTACACGGCCATCGCGGTCGCGCCCTCGAGCGTGGCGGAGGCATTTACGGAAACCGTTCGCGCGGTGAATCTGTCCGAACGTTTTCGAACGCCGGTCACTATCCTGCTCGATGAGGTCATCGGCCACATGCAGGAGATGGTTTCGTTGCCCGAAGCGGGCGAGTATCCGGTGGTGGACCGGGCCAAGCCCACATGCGATCCGGCGGACTATGCGCCCTATGGCCCCACGGAGAATTGTGTGAACCCCATGCCGGCCTACGGCGAGGGGTACCGGTGGTACGCCACCGGCCTGACGCATGATCCGCGCGGCTTTCCCACCGAACGTCCGGACGAGATCGTCGCCACCCTCGAGAGACTCCGGCACAAGATCGAGGATCACCGGCCGGAGATCGACAAGGTTCGCGCCGACCGGATGGAAGATGCCGAGATTGCCCTGGTTTCCTACGGATCCGTATCGCGCACGGCGCTGCAGGCGATGATGCTGGCCCGCGGGGCCGGCCTGCGCGTCGGCTGCGTTCAGTTGCAGACAGTCTGGCCGTTTCCGCTGGAGCCCCTGCGAACGCTTCTGCAGAACACGCGGAAAGTCATCGTTGCGGAATTGAACATGGGCCAGATTGTCGAGCAAGTGGAGCGCATTGTTCCGGATGGCGGCCGCGTGCACAGCCTGCTCCGCTACGACGGCGAACTGATCACCCCCCATCAACTCATCGACAAGATCAACGAGGTATCAACGTGACACCCGCAGTCAAAAGCAGTGCCGCGGTGCAGCAATCCGATGTGGTGCTGCGTTACCTGCGGCCGCACAAGAAGTTCCCTAACCTGTGGTGCCCGGGATGCGGCAACGGCATAGTCATGAGTTCGCTCGTGCGCGCCATCGACAAGCTCGGCCTCGCGAAGGACAACGTCGTGCTCGTTTCCGGGATTGGCTGCAGCAGCCGCATGCCGGTCTATCTCGACTTTCAGGCGCTGCACACGACGCATGGAAGGGCCCTGGCGTTTGCCACCGGCGTGAAGTTTGCCCGGCCTGACCTGAAGGTCGTGGTGATCACCGGCGATGGCGATTGCCTCTCGATCGGCGGCAACCACCTGATTCACGCCTGCCGCCGCAACATCGACATCACGACGATTCTCATCAACAACTACATCTACGGCATGACGGGCGGGCAGATTTCACCGACAACGCCGTCGGGTTCGGTTTCGACCACGACGCCGTACGGCAATATGGAAAAGCAGTTCGAGGCGTGCGAGCTGGCCAAGGGCGCCGGAGCGACCTTCATCGCGCGCACGACGGTATATCACACCTCGCAAATGGACCGCATGATCACCGAGGCCATCCAGCACCGCGGCTTCTCCTTTGTCGAGGTGCTCTCGAATTGCCACACGTACTACGGGCGCCTCAACCGCCTTGGGCAGGCGACCGCCCTGCTGCGGATGTTCCAGGAAAAGGCGGCGCGAGGCAAGGCGAAAAGCATCATCGACGAAGAATCCAAAGACATGATAGTCACGGGCGTGCTCCACCGCGACGACGAAAAGACGGAGTTGTGCGATGAGTATCAGAAGCTGCTCGATTCCCTCTCGAAAGGAAAAGCATGATGAACGGCAGTGCGCTGGGCGAATTCCACTTTCCCGATGATCGCTATGAAATACGCCTCTCCGGTTCCGGGGGGCAAGGCCTGGTGCTGGCCGCGATGCTGCTTGCCGAGGCTGTAGGCGCGGACCCGGCCAAACGCGTCATCCAAACGAAGTCCTATGGCCCGGAAGCACGGGGCGGGGCGTCCAAATCGGATGTCGTCATTTCCACGAGCGACATCTATTATCCGAAGGCCTACAAACTCGACTTGCTCCTGGCCATGACGCAGGAATCGCTGGACAAGTACTATCGCGACCTGAAGGAACACGGGACGCTCATCGTCGATGACACGCTGGTCAGCCAAGTGCCGTGCGAGGAATACTACGCGCTGTCGTTCACGCAATTCGCGCAGGAACAGCTTCACAACGTCATGGTTGCCAACGTCATTGCGCTCGGATCCATCGCCGCGATCACCAGCGTGGTTTCCTTGAAGGCCCTCATGAAGGTGGTGCTGGCACGCGCGCCCCGGGGCACGGAGGAGATCAACCGGGCGGCGCTCGAAATGGGATTCCACGAAGGAATGCTGCTGCGCCAGGAAAGCGAGGGTTTCTGTATTGCGGCGTAGCGAGGGTCGAAGCGGATCGCGGGGAGATTACGCCTCGCCTGAGGGCGGGCGGAACGTATGCTGCTGTGCCACGAGATCGGCGTAGCTGGTGCCGTCGTAGACTTCGAAGAGCGCACGTTGTGCCCGTTCCCACATGGGCAGGAAGGAACAGTTCTCCCGCATTGGACAGGTTTCCTCGATCTTTCCGCCCAGGCACTTAATCAAATCGACCGATGCTTCCATCGCCCGAACGACATCCCCAACGCTGATTGCCTCCGGTGGCCGGGCCAGCCAATACCCGCCTTCCTTCCCCCGGGCGGATTCCAGAATCTCGGCGCCTTTGAGCTGCATCAGGATGTTCTCGAGAAAGCGCGGCGGCAACGCTTGCGCCTCGGCGATTTCGCCGATGGTGGTGGGCCCCCTTCCGTAGCGTTTCGCCAGTTCATACACGGCGCGCAAGGCGTATAAGGTCTTCTTGGCAAAGGTCATGGTTTAAATCCCCGGCAAATCGATGGATATACTAATATGAAGCGCGGCTCACTGTCAATGGAATCGCCTGTGGCCACCGGAAGATGCTACAGGCTCAGGACTTGTCGGGGGTACGGCGGGTCCGGAGGGGGGGGTGGATTCAAGATCTAAGTGCACGGCGGGCTCTTTGTCGGTCGAGTAGGAAGACTTCATAGGGAGTTCGGTATCCGAGGGTCTTTCTGGGCCTGTTGTTTAGCTCGTCGACAATGG
>CAILVY010000162.1 GCA_903837785.1 Candidatus Hydrogenedentota bacterium | reverse complement strand
GGCATGGCCAGTGTGACCGGCACGGGATTCAGCATCGTGGGCACGGCCGCTTACACGCTCGGCGCCAGTCAAAGCACCGTGATCACCGTGCGCTTCCAGCCGGGCGGCGCGGCCGATTTCACCGGTACGCTCACGCTCACCGGCGATCCCGGCGGCGCCATCGCCGTGAACCTGACCGGCTCCGGCGTGAAGAATGGATTTCTGGGCTGTGCCCCGGCGCCCGGCCGCCGCGCATCCGGCGATCTGCTCGTCCTGCTCGCGGCGGCCGCGGCCATGACCCTCGGCCTGCGCCGGCGGACCGCCTAGGGCCGCCGCGCCCGTTGCGGGCATACCCCGTCTTCTCTTCCCCGGCGCACCGCCGGGGACGCCCAGGCAGCGCCGCCGTTCCATTCGCGCCTCCCAAGAACTAGCAAATATGCTGGCCGCCTAGCAAATATGCTGGCAAAACTGTCATATTTGCTAGGCAACCCTGTCTGTGGCCGTCGCAAGGCCCGGTTTTGCGGGAAATTTTCATTTGGCACGAAACTTGCCCCTTTCCCGGCTAGCGAAAACAAACGGACAGGAAAACCGAGGGAGGATCTGGCTATGCGAAACAAACTCGCGACGGGACTCGGATTGCTGGCATGTTTGATGGGACTGGGGGCGGGCGAAGCGGCCCGTGCCTCGGAGGTTGGGGGAGGAACGCCGGCCTGGATACAGTCCGCGCCGGCCGCGCCGTTTGCGGCGCGCAGCAGCCATACGGCGGCCGTAAAGGACGGCCAGATCTTTGTTGCCGGCGGCTGGAGAGGCCGCTATCTGCCCGATGTCTGGCGATCGCCGGATGGGATTCAGTGGACGCAATGTACGGCCGCCGCGCCGTGGAGTGCGCGCCGGGACCACAGCACGGCCAACTTCGCCGGGAGCCTCTGGGTGCTGGGAGGCCGCGACGCAAACGGGTATCGGCATGACGTGTGGTACTCGACGGACGGCGCGGATTGGACGCAGGCCACCGCCGCCGCGCCGTGGAGCGCGCGCCGGGCGCATGCATCGCTCGTGTTTGACGACAAGATCTGGCTGATGGGCGGCTGGGACGGGGGTTACCGGAACGATGTCTGGTACTCGGAAGACGGCGCGAATTGGACAGAGGCAACGCCCGCCGCCGCATGGTCCGCCCGGTGCCTGCATCAGGCGGCCGTCTTTGGCGGCAGGATGTGGATCGCCGGGGGGCAGGAAGACAGCGGCATGCTCGTGAACGATGTCTGGTGCTCCGAAGACGGCGTACACTGGACGCAGGCCACGGGCGAGGCGCCCTGGACCGGGCGCTGGGGGCTCGCGATGTATGTTCTCGACGACCGGTTGTGGGTCTTGGGCGGGGCCGACGATCACGGCTACTGCAGCGATGTCTGGAACACCGCGGACGGGGTGGACTGGGTCTCCGCGGCCCGCACGCCCTGGAACGAGTGCGTCGGCCAGGCCGCAATCGTGCACAACGGCCACGTGTGGGTGATCGGCGGATGGAACGATGCCGGCCCCACAAACGACCTGTGGCGCACGCAGCGCGACCCCGAGGCCGCATTCTCTGTCACGCCGGCCGCGGGCAGCGCACCCTTGACGGTGCAGTTCACGGATCTCTCGGCGGCGTCCGCCGCGCCCATCTCCACCTGGCATTGGGATTTTGGCGACGGCAGCACCGGTTCCAGCCAAGCGCCGCAGCACCTCTACACCGCTCCCGGCACCTACAGCGTTTCCCTTACGGTGACTTCTGCGGCCGGCGCCAGCACCGAAACGCGCGTGGCGTGTGTCACGGTCTCGGAAGCCGCGGAGGGAGAAGGAGAGGGAGAAGGAGAGGGAGAGGGAGAGGGAGAAGAAACCGCGCGGGATCCCGTGGTCGGCACCTGGAGTGTGACTTTCGAATGGGGCAAAGGACTCGCGCAATTCGAGTTTTATCCCGACGGGCGCCTCGAAGCCGTGATTGGCGGCAATGGCACCTGGGTGCAAGACGGAAACGCCGTGAATCTTCGCTTCAGCAACGGCACCACCTACGACGGCATCTTGATCTCCGATACCGAAATGGCGGGCTCCACCCTCAGCTTCGACGGCACGCCCGGCCATTTCCAGGCGACAAAACTCGACAGCGTCCCAGGACCCGATGGCGATCCCGCACCCGTCGAAGGCGAGGGCGAAGGAGAAGGAGAAGGTGAAGGCGAAGGCGAAGGCGAGGAAGAGACACAAGTCCACCTGGATCAGACAGGAGAGAGTTGCTTCTCCGGAGGCATGGCCCACGTTTCGGTGGAGTTTACTTGCACCGGCACGACGCCAGTAAGCGCCCTGCGGTTGCAGGAAACCCTGCCGCCCGGCTGGTGCTACTCCCGTATTGTGTACAGCCAGAGCATGTTCCCAATCTCGCCCCCCAATGAAGGTGCGACTGGAGACCTCGTGTTTGACTTTGGTGGCCAAGCACCGACGTTTCCGTATCGGTTAGTGTTCGAGGTCGTTGCTCCCCGTGGTTACTGGAATGTTGCCAGCATCATGGGTCAATGTTCATACGAGGTTAACGGCACGGAGCAGCGCTCGAATCAAGACGAGGCGGAATTTCAGGAACTGCCGATGTGGTGTTACCAACGCTACTCTGGCGAAGACCAGTACATTCCAGGGGAAACACTCGATATAACAGTGACGCTCTCTTCACCGAACCTCCTCAACATAACCACCCTTGCCCTGGTTGAGACAATTCCCGGGGGCTGGACATTCGATAAAATGGTCGGGGGGAAGACTCCAAACGTCCTGCCTCCGAATGGGTCGACTGGCGACCTCTCCTTTAGCTGGTACGATCCTGTTCCGGCCTTCCCATTCACGTTCACATTCCGCGTCCTTGCTCCCGAAGATCCCGGCGGGGGTTATGCAAGATTCTCAGGGCAGGCCGTCTACAACGGTGACGGTCCCGAACAACACTCAAATCGCGTCAGCGATCGACTGCTTGCGTATGGCGGCATACAATTGACGCAGACAGATTCGGGCCTGGGGGCGTTTACGCCCGGGGAAAGTGTGGATATCACCCTCGTGATGGAGTGCCCGGATGATATCTGCATCACGGCGCTGGCAGTGACGGAAGAACTGCCCGGCGGGTGGATGTTCGACTCCATCGTTTCGGGATTTCCGCCAAATTGGAAACCAGATTGGGGCGCAACAGGTGTCCTCACGTTTGTATGGTGGTACCCAATTCCTCACCTTCCTTGCACTCTGACCTTTCGCGTCCTCACGCCGCGAACATCAACGAGTACTGCCTACCTCCGCGGCCAGGTCGTGTATCGAACAGACGATTCTGAAATGCGCTCCGACGTCGTTGAGCATGAAATGGGAGTATTCGGCGACATACGCATGACAAAGAGCGACTCCGGCGGAGGCTTCTACTCTCCGTCTCAACCTCTTGATATGACGGTCAGCTTGACGTACTCAGGCGCGGAACCTGTGAGGGCACTCGGCATACGGGAAATATTGCCTGCAGGTTGGGTTTTTGACTCTGTCATCTCTGGAGACATCCCAGACGTGCTTCTTGATCAGACGCCGGTTTCTCTTGAATTCGCTTGGTTCAACATTCCGGTCTTTCCCGCCACGTTCACTTTTCGGGTGATTCCGAGTGCGGGTGCGACAGGGCCTCAAGTATTCACCGGCCGAGCCCAGTTTCGCACGGATGGGCCTGAGATGCGCTCGAGGTGCGTACAGCTCACCTTGGAGCAATCCGGCGCCGGCCCCGCAAAGACCGAAAGCTCCGGATCCGATCGGCCAGGGGCAGAAGCCCTGCCCGTGGGCTGCACCGGGCAAAAATCGGGGCACGGTCGCACAGCACAACACAATCAAGCCGACCTCGCCTTGCTTGGCCTGAGCCTGCTACTGCCGCTCTTCTGGAGAACGGGAAGGCGTTCGTGAGGCTGGCCGCAATCAGCCTGTGGATGCCCGGCCACGGTGCCGGGCGTCCGCGGGCTGGCGGCCCGCGGGTGCTAGCTGCTAGAATGGGCCCATGGAATCACACGAGATTTGGATGCGCTTTGCGGCGGGCCAGACCCCCGCGGAATTCATGTGCCAGTATCAGTCGCGGAATCCCCGCCGCTGCGCGGAGCGCTATGTCTCGCGGTTGCCGGGCTTCTATGGCCTGCTGCGGCAGCGGACCTGGCGTGACACGTTCTCCCAGGCGGCGCCGCCCACCCGCGAGCAGGTCATCGGCGGACTGACGGCCTATCTCGAAGAGACGCGCGCGGAATGGGAAGCGGCTCTCGCGGAGAAGACGGAGCGCGAGCAGGCAGACTGGGAAGCGGCGGAACGCGAGCGGACCGAGCGCGAGCAGGCGGAGTGGGAACGCGCACAACAAGCGCACGTGGATCAGGCGCTCGAACTGGCGAACGCGGCCCTTCCCGCCGAGGAGATGCCGCCCCCCGTGGAACTGTCGCCCGAAGAATTGGAGCGCGAGGAATGGGAGCGTGCGCTGAATATCCGGGTCGAACCGCTCCCCGCCAATCCTCCCGCCGAAACCGCTGTTTCCATGGCGAAACCCGCTGTATCCGAAGCCCCGCCCGAACCGGCCGATGCGCCCGCGCCCACCGGGGCGCCGAACGATGCGCCCGCGGATACTTCCGATGCCGAGCAAACAACAACACCGGGGACGGCATCCTGAAGATGCCGCGCTGTTCAGCGACCGCTGGCTGCCGCGCCTGCGGGCGGGCGTGGCCGATCTCTCCTACCTCTACTCGCGCGGCTATGCCGAACGCGCCGCGCTGAAACTCGTCGGCGATCATTATCAGTTCGATCTGCGCCAACGCAGCGCCCTCCAGCGGGCCGGCTGCGCGGACGAAGCCCGGGACCGGCGCAACGCGCGGCGCGTGGAAATCTCCGCCCTGTCCGGAGCCACGCTCGCCATCGACGGCTACAACCTCCTAATCACGATCGAAAGCGCCTTGTCCGGCGGCGTGCTCATCCGCGGACGCGACGGCTGCATCCGCGATCTGGCGAGCCTCCACGGTTCCTACCGCAAAGTCGAGGAAACCGTGCCGGCGCTCCGGCGCATCGGCGCGGCCCTGGAAGCCTTGTCACCCGCCCGCGTGCGGTGGTACTTCGACGCGCCCGTGTCCAACAGCGGCCGGCTCCGTTCCCTGCTCTGCGAGGAAGCCGCCCGCAACGCCTGGGCCTGGGAAGTCGAGCTGCTGCCCAATCCCGACCACCTGCTCAAGGCGTGCGGCGATATCGTCGTCACTTCGGACAGCGGCATTCTCGATTATGCCCAGCGCTGGACGAATCTCGCCGCCCATCTCGTCGCTGCCATCGAACCTCCGCCCTTCGTGCTCGATTTCGAGGACCCGGCGACAAGGGCGTAATGCGTCATTCCGATGGCCTCGCGACTTCCCGGGCAGGATAACGGGAGTTCCCGGGCAACGAGGCAAGCTCAGGACGACTTGTGCGCCACCCGTGCTTCTTATGGCCAATCGCTCTTCTTTGCGCTCTTTGAGTTCTATGTGGTTAAGAAGCGCGCCCTCTGGAAGCGCACGATCATCTCGCGCCTGCGCAAGAGCCGTCCTCGCCGGTTTCGGTTTATCGCACCGTTTCCGGAAGGCGGTCGAGGTTGGCGCGGGCGGCGGCATTGGCAGGGTCTAGCTGGAGTGCACTCCGGAATTCTCGGGCGGCGTCCTGCGGCCGTCCTCCGCGCAGCAGGCCCACCCCGTAATTGACATGCGCGTTGGCATTGTCCGGATCGAGCCGGATGCCGGTTTCGAGCTGGGGCAGGGCGGCCGGGACGTCTCCGAGCTGCAGCAGGGCGACGCCGAGATCGCCGTGCGCGCCCGCATGCCGGGGATCGATCTGAATCGCGCGGCCAAGACAGGCGGCCGCCTCTGCATACTGGCCCTGCTGGAGAAGCGCGCAGCCGAGATAGTAGTTGCATGAGGCGTCATTGGGCTGCAATGCCTGCGCCCGGCGGTAGAGCGCCACGGCCTCGTCGATGCGCCCAGCGCCGGCGCGCAGTTCGCCGAGCTTCTGGCAGGCGAGATAGTTGTCCTTCGTCACGGCGAGCGCGCGGGAGAAGAGCGTTTCCGTGTTGCGGTAGTAGCCCGTTTCGCGCCATGCCAGCAGCATGAGCGCCGCGATGGCCAGGGCGGCCGCCATGCTGAACGCGGCCTTCGCGCCGCGGCCCCGGGCCGGAATGCTCCACGCCAGCAGCATGGCGATGCCGACGCCGGGCACGTACGTGTAGCGGTTCGCCATGGCCGCGCCGCCGATCTGCACGAGGCCGATGACCGGCAGGGCCGTGCCGAGGTACCACAGCCACCCGACGGCAAGATGCCGCCGCCGAAACAGGAGGATTGCCAGCGCGCTCACCGCCAGCAGCATTCCCAGGGACAGGGCCACGGCCCAGGCGGGATGCCCCGCCTCCGGATAGGGGTAGTAGATGCTTAGGTCGGCGGGCGCGAAGAAACGGAGGGCATAGCGTCCGTACGACACGACGGCATTCTCGAGCCGGAGCCCGAGCGGAAAGCGGTCGAGCGTGGCCACGGCCTCGGCGCCCTGTTGTGTGCGAAAGGCGATCCACGCGCAGATCAGGGACAGGGCGAACAACGGGACCTTTTCGAGGACGCGCCACGCGGCCCCGCGCAGGTCCGGGATGCGTTGCAGCGGCCACCAGTCGAGAAGCAGCAGGGTGCAGGGGAGGGTGACGGCCATGGACTTGCTGAGCAGCGCGAAGGCGGCGGCGCACACGACGGCGAGATAACGCCAGAAGCCGGGTTGGCGCGCGTAGTGGGCGTAGGCGCAGAGCGACAGGAACCAGAAGCATCCGCAGAGCACGTCTTTGCGCTCCGCGACCCAGGCGACCGACTCGGCGCGCAGGGGATGCACCGCGAACAGCAGCGCGACCAGGAGCGCGCGGCCCGGCTGGCCGGTCATCATCCGGAGGGCGAGGTAGAGCAGCACCGACGCGAGCCCATGCACGAACACATTGCTCAGATGGTATCCCCCGGCCCAGGATCCGTACAGCGCGGCGTCGCAGAGATAGCTGAGCACGCTGAGCGGCATCCAGATGCCCACGAGGGGATGGGTGAACGCCCAGCGCAGGTTCTCCCAGGTGAAGCCGCCGAGCACGCGCGGATTGTTGTAGACCATCCATCCGTCGTCGTAACTGATGAAATCAAAGCGAAGCGTTTGCCCGAAGACCGCCCAGACCGCGGCCAGCACCACCAGGATGGCTGCCGCGTCCGCGCCGCGGCCCCGCAGCATGCTGCTATCCGAATGGACGCCCGAATTCATGGGGCTATTGTGGCATTCGCGCCGGAAGCCGTGCAAAGCCGCGTACGCACCGCCCGCAGTCACGCCGCGCGGCCGGGCGTGGGGAAGAGCCGCGGCTTCAGGAGGCCCCACCTGCCGAGGCGAAAGAGCAGGGCGGTCTGCACGCAGCCGAGGCCATAGCGGAGGCTGCGTGTGAAGTTGATGGAAGAGGCTTCCTGAAAATACTTCGTGGGACAGGTGATTTCGGCGGGGGTATGGCCCGACCACAGCACCTGGAGCAACATCTGGTTGTCGAACACGAAATCGTCGGAGTTGCGGTCGAGGGGAAGCTGCTCCAGCAGTTCGCGCGAGAACGCGCGGTACCCCGTGTGGTACTCGGAGAGCTTGGCGCCGGTCAGCAGGTTTTCGCCAAATGTGAGCGCGCGATTCGAAACGTAGCGCCACCACGGCATGCCCTGCCGGAGCGCTTCGCCGCCCAGGATGCGCGATCCCAGGACGCACGCATAGAGGCCGTTCGCGATGAGTGAAACCATGGCGGGAATCAGCTTCGGCGTATACTGATAGTCGGGATGAACCATGATGACGATGTCGGCGCCCGCTTCCAGCGCGAGGCGATAGCAGGTCTTCTGATTCGCGCCATAGCCCTGGTTGCTCGGGTGCACGTGCACGGAAGTCATGGGGAGGATGCGGGCAATCGCCGCAGTGTCGTCCTGGCTCGCGTCATCCACCACCACAATGTGATCCACCACCCCCTGATCGAGCACTTCGGCATGGGTGCGCTGAAGCGTGCGCGCCGCGTTATACGCGGGCATCACCACAACGACCTTCTTGCCCTTGTACATGCGTTCGGACTCCCCTTGCGGACGCGCCGCCGTCAGATCACCTCCAGCCCATCGCGGCCGGGCAGCGGCGGGAAGGGGGCGTGCGGTTCGTTCTGGTACCAGAACGCGGTGGAGGCGATGTCGTCCTGCAGCGGCAGGTAACGTCCCCCGCTCCGCCAACCCAGCGCCTGAATAGTCACCCGGAGGTCCCGCGCGAAGCGGATCGGATCCATGATGTGCCATCGGTACAAGCCGAATCGCTGTTGGGATTGATAGGCGCCGTCGGGCCGGATCACCTGATGCAGTCCGGCGTAGGGCGTGTTGAAGACCGTGTACTGCCCTTCCCGGTCGAAGTTGTACGAGCCGCAGAAGTAGTCCTCGGTGCCCGTGCCGCAGACCGTCGGCCATTCGTCGCCATCGAGGTAGAACTTGATCTCGCCTTCACCCCACCAGCCCGTGCTGTTCACTTGCCAGGCGAGGCAGGTGCCCACGAAATGACCCTGTCCCCGAATGCCGTCCACGAGGGTATGCACTTCCTTGTAGGGAAGCGGATTGCTGCGCCGCCATTGGGCGTGGAGGTAGGCGGCGTCCTCCGGCACCTCGGTCAGCGTGTAGTTGATCTGGTAGTAGAGGCACATTTCCTCGGGAGCGAGGTTTTCGAGGGTGATGCGGCAGTGCTGCCGGAAGGGCATTTCCCAGTAGCAGTTGAAAGCGCTTCCGGGGTTCACGCAGACCGGCAGGGAACTCAGCGGGGCGTATTGCCCCCAGCCCATGGCAAAGAAGTCGCCCACCGGGCACTCGATGCTGGGCGTGGCTTCGCCGTCCCAGTAGAAGCGGAGGATGGAGAAGCGCCAGGTGCCGGTCGGCGTCATCCAGATCTGTTGAAGGGCGCCCGGTCCGGCGATATTCGCGAGTTCGAAGGTGGCGCCCGCGGCGATTTTGACCGAAGGCGAGATCTTCCAGCCCTGCCCGAGGTCCCGGGCGCAGGAAGCGCCGGTTCCGTCAAGGGCCATTCCGCCCCGGCCTTTTTCGCCGGTGAAGTTTTCCGCGGAAATGGACCGGGACTGCGCGTTCGAGAGCCGGGACAGGTTGCCCAGGCCGAGGTTCAAGCCGTTGTACATAGCCGCCTTCCTTCCAGCAAGAAACGTCCCCCGCCCTCCAATAGCAGATACCGGACGGCGGGGGACGATGTCAAATCAAAAGAAAAAGGCGAGCATGTCACGCGACATTCCCGCCTCACGTCTTAGCTCAACTGTAGTGGCTGCGGTTTAGAATCCCGGCGGCAGCAAGTGACCGTACGACATCGTAACAGTCGCGCCAACGGCGTCCTTCGCAGTCTGGAAGTAGGCTTGGAAGCCCTGAACGTCGGTCGGGCCACCCGGCCAAGAAATCTGGCAAGAACCATTCTTCTTGGAGTCGATGACAGTCGTGCCCGGAATCGGCGTCGTGGCATCGGCGCTACGCGGACGGTTGGGAACCAACACGCCCTGTCCACCTTCTTGACCACCACCCAGAGTCGGGATCGTGCCCGCGCGGGAGTCCCACGGCGGATACTGAGCCGTCTGGTCCGGATCGGTCTGCACCGGGCGGAACGCCAAGGCAGACTTCGGAGCGATAGCGAACGTGTTGTTCGGCGGGAAGGGACCCAGCTCAGCACCAGCTTGGTTGAAGTACAGAATCGAGCACACCAGAGGCGTGTCAACGTTGCTCTTCAGATAAATCAGGCCAGTTACGCCAGGGTTCACACCCGGGATGTCATTCCGTTCCGCGGCGTTATCCACGAACCAGGGTACACCCAGCGAGCTTGCGAACGCGATCGTCGCGCCAGCCATCAGAACGACGGCTGCAAAAGTCAGCTTCTTCATGTAGTTTTCACCTCCCTTCGTTGATGAAATTCTGTATACGGCCTTTCGGCCAACCCCGCTACGGGCGGGGTAAACAGCATTTCACAGACCTACCGGCATTCAACTATTCCTTCAGCTCCTCTCCAGAAGCTTCAACTAGTTTGTACCACAAACCAGTCTGAAAGTCAAGGCCTTTCTAATGGCATAAGGACCTCGGCGAAGGCGATTGGGGGTACCCCGCCTTCGGGCTCGGTTTGCTTTATAAAGCCTTTCCATGTCGTAAGTTATACACGGTATTTCCCTGGACTTGCTTGAAGTTGAATGCCATCCGGAGTGCCGTGGGCGGCGTTCGCGCGGTCAAAAAGATGCCCGCCCGAAGGTCGTCCGGGCGGGCACGCGCCAGATTCTTGTGGTGTCGGTTGTGTTACAGCCCGACACAGAATCCATCTTCGCTGCCGGCGCAGTCGTGATATCCGCCGGAATTATAGAATTGAACGAGCCGCAGCAATTCCGAGAGCTCGATCACCCAATTCTGCGGGTCATAGTCGCTGCGATGCGGTGTGCAGGAAAGCTCGGATCCAGGGCCGGCGACGAACCCGTCTTCGGTCGCCTCCGGGACGTCGGCACAATGCAGCCCGTGCATGTTAAAGAACTGAATTCCTCGCAACAGTTCTGACAGGTCAATCCTGCCGTCCTGATCCTGGTCTGCACTGTGGTCGCCAGTCGGTCCGGCACCCTCGCCCTCGCCCTCACCTTCGCCTTCACTTTCACCTTCACCTTCACCCTCACCTTCACCCTCGCCTTCGCCTTCACCCTCGCCTTCGCCTTCACCTTCACCTTCGCCTTCACCTTCGCCTTCGCCCTCGCCTTCACCATCACCCTCGCCTTCACCTACACCCTCGCCTTCACCTTCACCCTCGCCTACACCTTCACCCTCGCCTACACCTT
>CAILVY010000161.1 GCA_903837785.1 Candidatus Hydrogenedentota bacterium | reverse complement strand
TCCACCACGACGATGGCGCCGGCCCAGGCCGCCAGGGGTGCGAAGAGGAAGGAGAGGAGGGTCAGTGCGGTGTACTTTTTGAACACGAAGGAATTCTCCCAGCGTTTGTGTTTGTGAGACCGGCCGAGCGGTCACGGACAAGGATATGCATGAGACACGGCCGAGGCAAGTCAGGTTTCTTCTTACGCTGAGCCGCGGCGGTCGAGCAGAAGGCGATAGGCGTTCTCCACTGCGGCGCTTTGCGCCTCGAGTGAATAGCGCAGGAGCGCGGTTTCGCGCGCGGCGCGGCCCATTTGGCAGCGGCGCTGCCGGTCTTCGCACAAGGCCCGCATCGTCTGATAGAGGCCGTCGACGGAGCCGTCACACACGAGGCCGTCCTGTTCGTGCGTCACGATTTCGGGGAGCATGCCCCGATCCGCGACGAGCATTGGCTTGCCCATGGCCAGGATTTCGCGCGCAGCGCGGCAGGTGCCGTCGCTGCCGGGCACCAGAAAGACGCCCATGTCGAAGGCCTTGAGCATGCCCACGTAATTTTCGCCTTCGATGAAGCCGGGAAAGAGCACCCGTCTTTCGAGTCCCAGATCCCGAACAGGCTGCATGGCCACCTGCTCCTGCTTTGTGCCGCGCCCAACCACCACGAGCCAGGCGTTGGGGGCGTCATGGGCCAGCCGCTGGAAGGCCAGGAGGAGATCTTCATAATGGCGGTGGGTTTGCATGCGCGCCACGATGCCCAGCACGAAGGCGCCCTGCGGCAGGTTCAGCCAGCGGCGCCCGTCGGGCACTTCCCGGGCCGGGTCGAAGCGGGCGGTGTCCACCGCGCCGGGAATGAGCGACATCCGCTCGCGGGGGAATCCAAAGGTTTCGGCATCGTGACGGAGGGCTTGCTGCGAGGGTTCGAGGAGGAGGGCGGTGCCGCGCAGAAGTCGCTGATGCCGGGCGCTGCCGGTGAGTCCGAGTCCTTCGTAGCTGGAGCGGACGAGCGGGATGCCCAGCCTTGCCGCGGGCCCGAGCGCGATGGCGTGGTCGTTGTCCAGGTGGCAGTGGACGAGGTCGTAGCGGCGTTCGGCCAGGAATCGGGTCAGGGCCCGGCGGTCTTGCAGATTGCGCAGGGGATGGCGATGCTTCAGGAGATGAAAACGGAGGATGGGTTCGATGCCTCGGTCGCGGGCGGTTTCCACCACTTTGTTGAGCGAAGCGCCGGCGTCCGGGGCGCAGGCGAAATCGGCCTCGATGCCGCGTGCGCGCAACGCGACGCAGAGGTTGAGGGCGGGTTCGGCGGGGCCGGTCCACTTGCAGTTGCTGAACAGATGAAGAACGCGCATGATATCCTGCCGAGGCCGCCCGCCGGGGAAGTCCGCGATCCGGAAGCGCCTTGTCTGCGGTTGCCTCAATCCTTCACGTCTTCAAAGCGGACGGAGACAATCTGCGAGACGCCGCGCTCCTGTTGCGTGACGCCAAAGAGGGCGTTGGCCTTCGCCATGGTTTGCTTGCTGTGGGTGATGATGATGAACTGGCTCTCGCGGGTGAACTCTTCGAGCATGCCGAGGAAGCGGCCGATGTTGGCGTCGTCCAGGGGAGCGTCGACTTCGTCCAGCACGCAGAAGGGGCTGGGCTTGGCGCTGAAGATGCCGAAGAGGAGCGCGATGGCCGTCATGGCCTGTTCGCCGCCGGAAAGGAGCGAGATGGTTTGTGGCTTCTTTCCCGGGGGCCGCGCTTCGATTTCGATGCCGCATTCGAGGGGGTCTTCCTCGTTGAGGAGGTAGATGCGGGCCTGGCCGCCGTTGAAGAGGCGGCGGAAGTGGCTCTTGAAGTTCTCTTCCACTTTCCGGAACGTGTCGAGGAACATGTCGCGGATCGTGCCGTCGATGCGTGCGACCACGGAGAGGAGGGTTTCGCGGGCCTTGTTGAGGTCGTCCGCCTGCGTGGTGAGGAAGTCGTTGCGCTGTTCGAGGGCTTCGTATTCCTCGATGGCCATGAGGTTGACCACGCCCATCCGCTGAAGCTGTTTCCGGATTTCCTCGATCTGTTTTTCGCGTTCGTTCTCGTCGAGGTCGTCCACGCCGACTTCTTCTTCCGTGAGCGAGGCGAGGCCGAGCCCGTATTCCGTGGCGATGCGCTGCTGAAAGAACTCGACCTGATCCTCCTTGTGCGAGAGGTCGAGTTCGAGGCTGTGCACCTCCTTCTGTGCGGCGGCGGTCTTTGCCCGGAGATCCTTGAGGGACTTGCCGAGCTTCTCCAGCTCGTCATTGAGCTGCTGAAGGGCCTTTTGCGCCTCCAGGACCTTGAGGTGCGCTTCTTCTTTGGTCTCCGACAGCGCCTTGGCGCGCTCGAGTTCGTCCGCAATCTGTTCGTTGAACTTCTCTTCCTGTGCCTTGAATTGGCCGGCTTGTTCCAGGCGGCGTTCGGCCTCGCGGAGCGCCTCGGTGTGTTCCCGCTCCTCGCGCAGCTTGTTTCGCTCGACTTCCTCGATGCTCTGGGTGAGTCCGGCCAGTTCCACCCGCAATTCCGTCAGCGCGTCTGCGCACGCGGAGAGGGTTTGGCGTACTTTGGACGCCTCCTCCTGTGATTCGGCCATCTGCCGCTGGAGCGTTTCGTCGTCGCTGTCGATGGAGACGACCTTTTCCTGGGCGGCTTCCCGCCGGGCTTCGAGCGCAGCGCGCTGATCGGCGAGCGCGTCGCGCTGCTGGCCGATCTGCTGGAGTGACTGCGTGAGGCTGTTCAGTTCCGTGGAGGATTTCGCCAACTCGACGCCGGCGGCGTTCAG
The DNA here is from genome assembly GCA_903837785.1 of Candidatus Hydrogenedentota bacterium. Lineage (GTDB taxonomy): Bacteria > Hydrogenedentota > Hydrogenedentia > Hydrogenedentales > CAILVY01 > CAILVY01. The sequence continues at coordinate 2,924 of CAILVY010000161.1, read as the reverse complement.
GGCGGCCCGGTAGCCGTTTTCGGCCTCGGTGATGGTTTTAATCTCGCGGCCCAGCGCGTCGAGGGATTCCGTGAGGGTTTGTCCCTGCACGGCGATTTCCTTGATGCGATCCGCGGCCGCGGCCACACTTTTCTCGAGTTCTTCGATTTCCGCGCTGCGTCCGAGCAGGCCGCGGCTCTCGTGTTTCGTGCGCCCGCCGGTCACGGCGCCCGCCGAGGAGACCACTTCGCCTTCGAGGGTGACGAGCCTGGGATAGCGGCGTTCGGAGCGGGCGATGCGGATGGCGTCATCGATGGTTGCGACGATCACCGTATCGTACAGGAGATACTGGACGGCGGGGAGGATGTGCGAGTCGCACTGCACATAGTCGATGGCCTTGCCAATGACGCCGGGCTGGCCGCGGAGGGCCGAGCTGTCGTCATGGGCGCCGGGCCGGATAGTGTCGAGCGGCAGGAAGGTGACGCGTCCCGCCTGGTTCTTCTTGAGGAAGTTGATGGCGGACTTTGCGGCGTCGGCCTGCTCGCAGACGACGTTGTTAATGTTGCCGCCGAGGGCAGCTTCAATGGCCTGGCCGTATTTCTTTTCGGTGGACAGCAGGTCGCCGACCGGGCCGATGATGCCGTCCATTTCCTTCAGGCCCTGGCGTTTGGCCAGCATGACGGCCTGCACGCCCGCGGCGAAGCCTTCGTAACTGTCGCGCAGTTCGCGGAGAGAAGTCAGCCGGGCTTCGAGGCTGCTTCGGCGTTCGCGCAGCGTCTGCCATTCCTTGTTGAGTTCCTGGAGGGTCTCGCCGGCGCGGGCACGGCTTGATTCCGCGCTCTGCCGCTGTTCGACGGACTTCGCGAGCGATTTCTCGGCATCGCCGTGGCGGCGCTGGGCTTCCTGCAGGAGCCCGGCCACTTCCTCGTGGCGCGTATTGAAGCCGGCCTGACGCTGATAGAGGCCCTCGAGCTGGCTGTCAATACTGGCGAGTCCGACCGAGATCGCTTCGAGTTCGGTTTGCGTCCGGTTCCGGCTGTTCAAGGTTTCCATGGCGCGGGCGCGCATGGTGTTGAGCGCTTCATCGCGCGCGCCGGCTTCCTGGGCGAGCCGGTTGTATTCTTCCTGCCGTGCGGCGATGGCGTCCTGCAGGCTATTGAGCTTCTGGCGGAACTCCTCGGACTGTTTGCCGGTGTCGCTTTGGTTCTGCACGACGGCGGCGGCGCGTTCCTGGAATTCGTCGTGTTCGCGGAGGGCCTGTTCGCGCTGCTGCCCGAGGAAATCGATTTCCTTGCGCAGGAGGGCGACCCGGCTCTCGATCTTCTCCATCTCCGAGTCGACCTGATACTCGCCTTCGCGGCGGGCCATCAGGGTGCGATCGAGTTCGATGCGCTTGAGCGTGAGCTCTTCTTCGCGGGCTTCCTGCTGGCTGGACTTGCTGCTGACTTTCTCGAAGGTGTCCTGGGCGGCGGCGAATCGGTCCTTGAGGTCGGCAATCTGCCCGCTGAGTTCGTTGTAGCGCAGCCAGGCGTTGCGGATTTCGAGTTCGCGCAGGGATGCGGTCAGTTCGCGGTGCCGGATGGCGGCGTTGACCTGGCGCTTGAGGGAGCGCATCTGGCGCTGGACTTCCGCAATGATATCGCCGAGGCGGAGGAGGTTCTGGTCGGCCGACTCCATCTTGCGCATGGCGATGCGCTTTCGGGTCTTGTACTTGATGATGCCGGCGGCTTCTTCGAAGAGGAAACGCCGGTCTTCGGGTTTCGAACTCAGCACGAGATCGATTTTGCCCTGGCCGATGAGCGAGTAGGCGCTTGTGCCGATGCCCGTGTCCATGAACAATTCCTGGACGTCTCGGAGGCGGCAAGCGGACTTGTTCAGGAGGTATTCGCTCTCGCCGGAGCGATAGACCCGGCGCGTAATCTGGACCTCGGAATAATCGACGGGCAGGGCGCCGTCGGCATTATCGAAGACGAGAGTGACTTCCGCCATGCCGGTGGCAGGCCGGTGTTCGCTGCCGTTGAAGATGACGTCCTGCATGTGGGCGCCGCGGAGGGCTTTTGCGCTCTGCTCGCCGAGCGCCCAGCGCATGGCGTCGAGGATGTTGCTCTTGCCGCAGCCGTTGGGGCCGACAATCGCCGAGATGCCCGGCTCGAGGGTGAGCTGGGTGCGATCTGCAAAGGATTTGAATCCGCTGAGTTCTATTTGCTTGAAGTACATCTATGTGCCGCCGTCCATCGCCAGCCGTTGGCCGCTGGCGCATGCCGTCAGGTTTCCCGCTCAAAAATGCGCTGTATGCCGGAGGCCCGTCCGCTCACGTCGTCCACATCGAGGAGGACGGCGCAGAAGGAGGCCGGTCCCTTGGCGATTTCAAACTTCCTGGGCATCGCCGTAAGGAACTTCTGGATGACAATATCCCGTTCAACGCCGATCACCGACTCAATCGGACCGCACATGCCGACGTCGCTGATGAACGCCGTGCCCCGCGGCAGAATCCACTCGTCCGCGGTCTGCACATGAGTGTGCGTGCCGAGCACGGCGGAGCAGCGCCCGTCCAAGAACCAGCCCAGGGCTACTTTCTCCGAAGTGGCTTCGGCATGCATATCAACCAACGCGACCGGTGTCAAGTCCCGAATCCGGGCCAATTCGTTTTCCGCGGTCCGGAAAGGGCATTCCAGGGGTTCCATGAAGACCCGCCCGAGCAGGTTCAGCAGCCCGACTTTTCGTCCGTCGGGCAGCGTGATCACGGCGGCGCCGCGGCCGGGGCAGCCCGGGGGGTAGTTCGCGGGGCGAACCAGCTCGGGGAAGGCCTCCAGGGCGGCGGTCAATTCGTCCTTCTTCCAGACGTGATTGCCCATCGTGAAGGCCTGGACGCCGAATCCCTTGAGTTCGCGGAGGATCTCCGGGGTGGCGCCCATGCCGCCGGCGGCGTTTTCCGCGTTGGCGAT
>CAILVY010000160.1 GCA_903837785.1 Candidatus Hydrogenedentota bacterium | reverse complement strand
TGCCGAACTCGATCGCGAACTGGAAGCAAAGAACCGAGAACTCGCTTTCACTACTGAGTATCTGAGCAACCTGCTGGAGAGCATGTCGGACGGCGTAATTGCCGTGGACACAGAGAATGTGGTTACCCGGTTCAATCGGGCGGCCGCGGCCATTCTCGGCTACGATCCGCCGGAAGTGGTCGGCAAAGCGTTTCCGGATGTCTTCGGACGCGAATTCACCGCGCCCCGCGTTCCCGGCGCCATGGAACTTCGCGCGCAGAGCGGCCGGATGGTTCCCGTGAACGAACGTGACTCGGTCGTGGAAGGCCAGAACAAGCGCCTGGGCAGCGTGAAGACCTTCCAGGATCTGAGCGAGATCATCGCGCTGCGCGAACAACTGCGGCAGATAGACCGCCTTGCCGCCATCGGCGAAATGGCGGCCACGGTTGCGCACGAAATCCGCAACCCCCTCGGGGGCATTCGCGGCTTCGCCGCATTTCTCGCACAGGACATCCCCGCCGAAGACCCGCGCAGGCGACTCGTGGACAAGATCAATGACGGCGTGAAGAGCCTCGACAAAGTGGTTACTGAATTGCTCGAATACACACGCCCCGTGGAACTGAACCTGCGCCCCAATTCCTGCGCGGCCGTGATTCAAGCGGCCCTCGCGTATCTCCAGTACGATTCGACGCGCGTCTCCATTGTGGCGGATGTCGACCCCGCCCTGCGCATTCTCGCCGACGCGGAAAAACTGAGGCAGGTCGCCCTCAATGTCCTGCTTAACGCGGTGCAGAGCATCGAGGATTCGGGCGCGATCTGCATTTGGGCCGAGGCCGATGCAACACACGTGCTCGTCTCATTCCAGGATACGGGCTGCGGCATGTCTCCCGAGCAGATCCGGAAGATATTCTCCCCGTTCTTCACTACGAAAGAGAAGGGCACCGGTCTCGGCTTGGCGTTCTGCGCCAAGATTGTGGAAGGCCACGGCGGCGAAATCCATGCCGAGAGCCGCTTGGGCGAGGGCAGCACTATCAGCCTTCGCCTGCCGCGTTGCGAGTAAGGCCCGGCGTATACAACGGCCCGCCTCCCCTGCTATCCTTTCCGCGGGAGAAACAAGCATCCATGCCGAAGCACACGATACTCGTAATCGACGATGAGCCCCTGATGCGCGAATACGTCGAGGAGGCGATGACGCGCGCGGGATATGCCGTGGATGTGGCCGACAATGGCACGGACGGCCTGAGCTTGCTCGAAAAGAAAGGGCATGACGCGGTCATCACGGATCTCAAGATGGCCCCGATGGACGGCATCGAAGTGGTGCGCCGCGCCGCGGCCCTCCAGCCGGATACGCCGGTGCTTGTGATGACCGCGTACGGGACTATTGAGACGGCGGTGGCCGCGCTTCGGGAAGGCGCCTCGGACTACATCCTGAAACCGTTTCCGCCGGATGCACTCGAACTGGCGGTCTCGCGCGCCCTCGACCGCGCGCGCATGCTCCGCGAGAACCGCTTTCTGCGCGCCGAACTGAATCGCGGCCTTCCCGCCATGATTGGCGACAGCCCGGCGATGCGCGCGGTCCAGGAGCAGATTCGCAAGATCGCGGACAGCCGCGCCACAGTCCTCATCCGGGGCGAAACCGGCACCGGCAAGGAGGTGGTCTCCCACGCCATCCATTACGCGAGCCCGCGCAGCGATCGCCCGTTCATCAAAGTGAATTGCGCGGCGCTTTCCGCCGGCATCCTCGAGAGCGAACTCTTCGGGCATGAACGAGGCGCGTTTACCGGCGCGCACGAACGCAAGATCGGACGCTTCGAATTGGCCGACAATGGCTCGTTGCTCCTGGACGAGGTGAGTGAAATCGGCATCGAGTTGCAGTCCAAGCTGCTGCGCGCGCTGCAGGAACGCGAATTCGAACGCGTGGGCGGAACGCAAACCATCTCTGTGGACACGCGCATCATCGCCACGTCGAACCGCAACCTTGAACAGGCCGTCGAAAAAGGCGCATTCCGAAGCGATCTCTTCTTCCGGCTGAATGTTATCAGCATCGCCCTTCCCCCCTTGCGTGAACGCCGGGACGACATCCCGCTGCTGATGGAGCACTTCCTCGCCCGGTTCAACAAGGAAAACGGGCGGCGTATCCGCGGTTTCACGGACAAGACCCGAAAGCTCTTTCTGGACTACGATTGGCCGGGCAATGTCCGCGAATTGCAGAACGCCGTCGAGCGCGCCGTCATCTTGAGTTCGGACGACCTCCTCGAACCGCAGCATTTCCAGCTCAATGCCGCGCTCGTCATGCCGGGACAAACCGGGCCGCAATTCCGCGCCGGCATGACTGTCGCTGCCATGGAAAAGGAACTCATCCTGCAGACGCTAGCCCAGGCCGGCCAGAACCGGACGCGCGCCGCGGAACTGCTGGCCATCTCCGTGCGCACCCTGCGAAACAAACTCAAGGAATATGGCTACAGCGCCGGCGGCGATGCCACGGAAGACGAGGAATAGTCGGCTCGGGCTTTCAACGTCCTTCCGGCAAGACCGCGCCACTGTCGCTCGATGGCCCTTGTTAACGCCCGCCGGACTGCCAGATGCGTTTGAGATGTTCCTGTGCGGCGGCGTTTCCCGGATCCTGCTGCAGCACGGCCGTGAACTGCTCTTCCGCCCGTTTCAATTGCCCTTGTTGAAAGAGCAGCACGCCGAGATTGATCCGTGCATCGATGAGCCGCGGATTCAGGCGAAGCGCTTCTTCAAAGCACGGCGCGGCTTCTTCAAGACGGCCAAGACCGGCCAGCGCCACGCCTAGGTTCGCATGCAAGGCAGCATTCGCCGGATTGAGTTCCAGCGCCGTGCGCAGCGGCGGCAAGGCCGCTTCGTATTGGCCCTGGCCGAGCAGGGCCGTGCCGAGTTTCGTGTTGTACTCGACATTTCGCGCGTCGCTCTGCAGCGCCGTCTGAAAGTATGGAATGGATTCGGCCGCCTGCCCGTGCTTCAGCAGGAAGTCCCCGAGAATGCCGTTCCAAAGCGCGTAATGAGGCGAAATCCGCACCGCCTCGCGATAGTGGCGGAGGGCCGCCTCCACATCCCCTTGTTGCTCTCGGACGTAGCCCATGGCCGTATGCGCGAAGTCGTTGTCCCGCGTCACAGATAACGCGCGGTCGAAGAGCCGTTCGCTGTCATGATAGTACCGCGTGTTCCAGGCCCCGGCCGCCGCAAGCCCAAGCGACATCCCCACCGCGATGGCCGGCAGGGCCGCAGTGCGGAATGCTGTCCCGAACCTCGCCAGCACTCCAGAGATGCCCCACGCCACGACAATGCCCAGTCCCACGCTGGGCACGTACGTGTAGCGGTCCGACAGGGTGACTCCTTGAATCTGGACGATGCCGCTGAGCGGCGCCAGCACGCCGAGGAACCAGAACCAGCCCACGGCAAGATAGCGATGTTTCGCCGGTGCCAGTGCGAGCAGCGACACCGCCGGCAAGGCGAGCGCCCAGATGGCAATGGCGCCCTTCGGCATGAGCATGGTTGACCACGGATAATACACGGCGAGATGGAACGGCCAGAGGAAATGTTCGAGATACCGCGCGTAGGCCACTGTGGCCAACTTCGCGCTGGCGAGTATGGAGGGTTGCTGAGCGGCGACCTGGGTTCCGATCTGTCCTTCCGACCAGAGCGTCAGTACGGCGAAGAGGGCAGACAGGGCGAAGAACGGGAGCTTCTCCAACACAAGCCGAAGGAGGGCGCGGTGTCCGGTCAGGCGTCCCAGCGGCCAGCAATCCAGGAGCAGGAAAACACACGGCAGCGTGAGCGCGACCGGCTTCCCCATCAGGCTCGCGAGTTGCGCGAAGAAGACCGCTCCGTAGCGTATCCAGCCGGGCTTGTGCGCGTAACCCCCATACGCCCACAGCGCCGCCATCCAGAAGAGGCCGCTGACGACGTCCTTCCGGCCCGCGATCCACGCCACGGACTCCGATCGCAACGGATGCACGGCGAAGATCGCGGCCGCGAGCGCGCTTTCCCAGGGCCGTCCCGTCATGGATGCGAGCGCGAGATACAGCAGCGCTGCCGCGAGAGCATGCAGCAGCACACTGCTCAGATGATGTCCCCCCGCCCACTCGCCGAAGCATTGCACGTCCGCCGCGTGGCTCAGCGTCGTCAAGGGCATGTAGAAGCCGAAGTGCGGGTGCGTGAAGGCCCAGGCCACGGTCTTCCACGTCAGCCCGCTCATGACGGCCGGGTTCTCCTGGACGTAGCGGCTGTCATCATAGGCCAGGAATTCGAAGCGCACCGCCTGCCCAAACACAGCCAGTGTCAGGGCAATCAACAGCAGCGCCACGCACACGTCGCGCCGAATATGGGATGAATGGGCTTCCACGCCGGGCATTGTATCCGTTTCGGCGCAGCAACAAAAACGGCCTTCACCCCTCCCCGCCGTCGAATTCTCCAAAAGAGTGCAAGACGCTATTGACGCGCGTTCGCCCGGTATGTGAAACTGAGGCGCGGAATTCGCGGCATCGCCCGCGATAGAAGCGAGGGGTGAGTTGGGATAGACAACGAAAGGGAGAGAGCATGGCAGAGACATATCGACGGCCCTTGCCGGGAGAAAAGGAGAAGAAAGGGCATCCGTGCCTCTACGGATGTCTGGCGCTCATCGTTGTGGTGTGTCTGTTGGCCGTCATCGGTGGCGTCGTTGCCTACAGTGTTTTTGGCCGGCTCCTGGACACGTATACGGACACCAAGCCGATGGATCTGCCGAAAGTGGAGGTGAGCGCGGAACAGGGCAAGCAGCTTTGGGCGCGCTTGGGCGAATTCAAGGCCGCGGCAGATGCCGGGAATGTGGCCACTTTGACGTTGTCGGCGGATGACCTGAATGCCATGCTTCGGTCCTATCCGAACATCGGCCCCTTCGGCAATGCCGTGTACTTTGCCCTCGAAGGGAGCACAGTGAAGGGCCAGGTCAGCCTGCCGCTGGCCAGCTTCGGCCTTCCGGGGCGCTTCGTAAACGGGGCGGGCACCTTCTCCATCGGCATATCCAACGGGCGGCTCGAGCTGTATCTGGAAGAACTCTCTGTGAAGGGACAACCGCTGCAGAAGGAACTGATGGACGGCATGCGCAATCAGAACCTGGCCGAGGGCGCCAATCAGGATCCGCAGGCCCGTGACCTGTTGTCCAAAGTGCAGTCGCTGTCGGTTGAGAACGGCCAGATCATCCTCACGTCGAAAGGCGGCGCCAAACAGGGCGCCTAGCAAAGAAGGAGCAGAAAGAACATGGCCATTAATCTCATGAGCACCCTCGAGGGCTCGCTGTTGAAGGGCTACTTCCCCGAGGGCTGGGACCTCGACGCGCTGGACGCGATTTGCGCGCAGCCCCCCGAGAAGGTCGCCCAGCGCGAACGCTGGTGGCACAAGGATTTCGCGCCGGTCTCGTGCGAATCCCTGGCAGATTTTGACATGATGATGGGACATGAAATCGCCCTCGAGATCGCCCGGACGAAGCAGGAGCGGAAGCCGATTGCCTTCATCCTCCCCGTGGGACCGATGGGCATGTACCGCTGGGCCATCTACTTCCTGAAAGAATGGGCGGTCGACTGCAAGCACGTGCACGGCTTCAACATGGACGAGTGGAGCGACGCCGAGGGCAATACGCTGCCCCCGAAGGATCCAGGCGCCTTCCAGAATGCGATGGAACAGGCCTTCTACGGGCCCCTGGGCAAGCTGACGGTGCCGCCGGCCCAGCGCCACTATGCCACGAAGAGAGATCTGCCGGAGTACGGGCACCAGATCAAGGCGCTCAAGAAGAAAGACGCGAAGCTCGTGACGGTTTTCGGCATCGGGCGCGCCTGCCATATCGCCTTCTGGGAACCGCACTTTGCCGCCGAGTACAAGTCGCTGAAAGACTGGCGGGACGACAAGTTCAGGCTTGCCGCGAAGCTGTGCCCGATGACCATCGAACAGAATGCCATCACGAGCTTCAAGAGCCGGACAACGCTCGTGCCCACGCGCGCCAATACGATTGGCCCCGGCCTCTTCCTCCAGTCCGACAAGATCATCGGCGGTGCGGATGGCGCACTCGGGCGCGGCATGATGTGGCAGGGCATGTCGCTCTGGGCCACCCTGCATCACAAGCCCACGCCGTGGATTCCCAGCACGTTCATGCCGACCCTGCCGGGCAGGCTGTTCTTCCTGAAGGAACTGGCGGGGCCCCTCGAGCCGGAATGCAACTAGCCCTGGATTTGACCGGAGATGCGCCCGGCCCCCGTGCCGGGCGCATGCCTCCTCCCCGCAACCTCCCCCGCCGCGCAACAGTCTAACCGCAGTATGCCGAAAGCCTTTGGAGATTCCCCCCGCATGGAAAGCACCCCCGCCAAGCCGCTCCCCGAGCGCATCATGTCCATTGACGTCCTTCGCGGCTTCGATATGTTCTGGATCGCCAACGGCAAGAGCCTCTTCGTAGCGCTCGTGCTTATCGTGTGCGGGGGAACCGTTCCCGGATGGCTCGACTATCACCTCGAACACCCGGAGTGGAACGGATTCTCCGCATGGGACATGATCATGCCGCTCTTTCTGTTCATAGTGGGGGCGTCCATGCCCTTCGCCTTTCAACGGCGAAAAGAGTCCGGCAAGGGGGGCGCGCGACTCTATCTGAAGATCCTCCGCCGCGTGGCAATCCTCTGGGTGCTGGGCATGATCGCCCAGGGACATCTGCTCACGTTCGATATCTCGAAACTCCATTTCTACAGCAACACGCTCCAGTCCATCGCATCGGGTTATCTCGTGGCCAGCCTCGTGCTGCTGCATCTTCCGCTGGCCGGGCAGATCGCCGTGACCGCATTCCTGCTCCTTTTCTACGGACTCCTGATGATGTTCGTCCCGGTACCCGGACACGGGGCGTGGCTGCTCACCCCGGATGCGAACCTCGCCATGTGGGTGGACAAGGCTGTTCTGGGACGGTTCCGCGACGGAACCCATTACACATGGGTGCTGAGCAGCCTCGGCTTCTCCGCGACCGTCTTGTTGGGCGTTCATGCCGGACAAATCCTCCTGTCGCCGCGAACGCAGATGCGGAAGCTGTACTGGCTGATCGGCCTCGGCCTCGCCTGCTTGGCCGCGGGCCGCGTCTGGGGCATTTGGCTGCCCATTATCAAGCACATTTGGACGAGCAGCATGGCATTGTGGGCGGCGGGCTGGAGCTTCCTGCTGCTCGCGGCATTCTACGCCGTGGTGGACATGATGGGCTTCCGGAAGTGGGCGTTCTTCTTCATGATCATCGGTATGAACTCGATCGTGGCCTACATGGTCCCGGAACTGATCAACCTGAACATGTTTGCCGGATTCCTGGGCGCGAAGACCACCGGCGTGCTGGAACTCGCCCTGGACATGCTCTCGTTTGTCATCTTGTGGCTCGTCCTCTACTTCATGTACAGAAAACGCCTCTTCGTCCGCATATAGGCCGCGGGCGCACGCCCCGCTGAAACTCGCACGCGATGGCGGTGGTCTTCTTGGCACGGAAGAACCGTCACACAGGGAGACCCCCCATGGCCAGCAGTACCGCCTCCGTTCTCAGCCGCCCCCTCGGCGTCATTGACCTGCACACCCACCCGTCCCTCAAGTTCATGCTCTTTGATCGAAAGTTCTGGGCAAAGCACATCACCCCCAGCGGCACCTTTCCCCTCACGCTGCGCACCGACTTTGACGCGCTGATCGATGGCGGGGTCAGCGCCATCCTGTGCACCTCCTATGTGCTCGAAAAGGATTGGGTGGAAGACGTCTGGCCCCTGAAGTTCGCCAAGAAGCTGAGCAAGCGCCTGGGCCGCATCCTGGACAATCCCCCGGACATGATGGCCCATGAGTATCTGGACAGCATCGAGCGCCAGGTGCGGGAAACCCGGGAGAAGCGGGGTGATGTGGTGGAGATGGCGGGCTCCTACCTCGAAATGCGTCGCATTATAGGCGAGGGCAAGCTCGCTGTGCTCCACGCCATCGAAGGCGCCCATCACCTGAACGGCGACCTGGATAACCTGGACCGCTTCTTCCGCCGCGGCGTGTGCCAGATGATCGTGCCGCACATGTATCCGAACGAGGCCGGCCATTGCGTCAATGCCATTCCCACGAACCAGCCGCTGCGAAAGCTGGGCTGCTTCAAAGAACCGTTTGATGTCAACGCGGGCATCACGGAGTGGGGCCGCGAACTCGTCAACCGCATGTTCGAAATCGGCATGCTTGTGGACATCACGCACGGCACCCTCCCCTTCCGCAAGCAGGTTATTGAGATGGCCCGGGCGCATCCGAAGAAACGGCCCGTCATTGTCTCCCATGCAGGCCTCTACAAGTTCTGTCCCGTCCCCGTCAATCCCAACGATGAGGAAATCCGCATGATCGCCGACACGGGCGGGGTGATCGGCCTGCTCGCGATGACGCACTGGCTCGTGAAGCCGGAAAAGCGCAGTTGCCTGGACATCGTCCTTGCCAGTGTCGAGCACCTCATCAATGTGGGCGGCGAGGATGTAGTGGCCTTCGGTTCGGATTTCGATGGCTTCACGGGCGTGCCTTCAGACTGGCGTTCGCCCCGCGACTACAATCGCGTTCGGGAAGCCCTGCTGAAGAAATACACGGCAACGCAAGTGGAGAAATTCCTGAGCGGCAACGCCGACCGGGTTCTCCGTGAAGGATGGGCCAAGTCGTAACGGATAGGGAGGGCGCCCCATGCTGAAGCGTGCTGCCTGCGTGTTTACGTTGCTCCTGGCGCTGATGGCGATCGCCGCTGCCCAGTCGGCGCCCCTTCTGAAGGTCGGCGCCGCCTCGGCAACGATCGACCCCCCGGACGGGACGTTTCTCGCGGGCTATGACCTGAATCGAAGATCCTCCGGGGTGCACGACCACCTGTACGCGAAGGCCGTCGTTTTCGACGACGGCAAGACCGCCGTCGCGCTGTTGGTGCTGGATGCGATCAGCCTGCAGTATCCCACTGTCCAGCAAATCCGCGCGCGGGCCGCGGAACAAGTGAAGGGGCTCGACCTCCCGGCCGAGCGGATCATCGCCCAGGCCACCCACTCGCACTGCACCCCCGACACGATCGGGATCTATGGGCCGGACGAAACCCACACGGGTCTGAACGAAGCATACATGAACCTGCTGGTGGAGCGCGCGGCCAAAGTCGTGGCAGAAGCCGCGGACAGCCGCGTTCCCGCTTCACTGGCCTGCGCAGAGACTGTATGCGCGGGCTGGGCGGTCAACGACAGCGAAGCGGCCGAACTGGACAACTCCGTGACGATTCTTGAGTGCAAGGACGCCCAAGGCAAGACGCTGGCAACCTTGACGAACTTCGCCTGCCATCCGACTGTGCTCGACGGGGATACTACGAAGATCAGCGCGGATTGGGTTGGCGCATTTTATGCCGGGATGGCGGCCCTGCCCGGCGATCACCTGTTCCTGCAAGGGGGTATCGGCGCCTGGGTGCAGCCGAAGACCCCGGAGCGCACGTTAGCCCTGGCGGAACGCTACGGGCAGGATTTGGCTGCCAGGACGCTGGAGGCACTCAAACAGGCCAAGCCGCTGGAAACCGTCTCCATTCGCTTTGCGCACGAGACCTTCTTGATGCCGGTATCGAACGAGAAGTTCAAGCAGATGAGCCTGGCCGGACTGACGCCGCGCGACTTCACGGGAAACGGAGTCGAAACGGAACTGGCGTGGTTCGCCATCGGCCCGGCGCAGTTTGCCACGCACCCGGGCGAGACAGCTCCGATGTTCACGCGTGAGACGAAGGCCCTGATGCAATCCGGTCCCCGGTTTGTGTTGGGGCTCGGCCTGGATCATCTCGGGTACATCTGCCCCGTGCGCTTCTTCGACGCGCCCAAATCGATCCCCTACGCGGAGTATCAGATCGGCATGTCGCCCAGCCGCGAGGCGGGCTCCAGCATGATGGCCGCGCTGAAGGCGATTATCCCGGGCCGGCCGTGAACGCGCCTAGGCGGCGCCTCGGGCCTGGAACACGGCGCGGAACGTCTTCATCAGGATCATGAAGTCCTGAAGGATGGACCAGTTGTCGATGTACGTGAGGTCGAGATCGACCCATTCCTGAAACGGGAGGTCGCTGCGCCCGCTCACCTGCCACAGGCCGGTCATGCCCGGCTTCACGCTCAGGCGCCGGCGCTGATCCCAGGAATACAGCTCAATCTCGCTCGGGGGCAGGGGCCGCGGCCCGACCAGGCTCATTTCGCCGCGCAGCACGTTAACCAGCTGCGGAAGCTCGTCGAGGCTGGATTTCCGGAGGATGCGGCCCAGGCGTGTCACCCGGGGATCATTCTTAATTTTGAATACCGGGCCATCCGCCTCATTCAGGTCCTCGAGGTCCTTGCGCAACGCTTCGGCGTTGGCGACCATCGACCGGAACTTGATCATCCGGAAGCGCCGTTGGTTCAGCCCCACCCGTTCCTGCGAGAACAACGCCGGCCCCGGCGAGTCCAGCTTGATGGCAATGGCCAAAAGCAGGAACAGCGGGGAAAGCAGCACCAGCAACACAAACGAAACGATCACGTCCACCAGGCGTTTCACCGCCAACTGGAAGCCGCTCTCGGGCGCGGTGGAGAGCGAAAGCATGGGAATGTCCTCGATGTGGCATACCCGGCTCGTCGCCAGGCGCAGCGGGAAGAGGTCGGCCACGAGGCGCACCGACACGCCCAGCCCCACGCAGAAGTGCGCCATGCTCTGGATCAACTCATAGCAGGACCGGACCGGCAGGCAGATATGCACTTCATCCACCACGTGCTCCGCCAATACGCGCTCGAGGTCACGGAATCCGCCCAGATGCACGAGCCGGTGCTCATATTCCCGCAAGTACGAGAGGCGGCTCGCATCGTCCTCGATGATGCCGATGATGTGATAGCCGAAACGGGCGTGCCGGAGCAGCGAGGCGATCAGCCGGTACGACCGTTCATTGGCCCCCACCACGATGACATACTTGAAATTCAGGCCCCACTGCCGCACCCCCCAGACACTGAGACACAGAAAGGCGCGGTAGCCGGCCACGAACGCCAGCGTCAGCACGCCAAAATAGGTCAGCACCTGCGCTTCCGCCTGCGCCGGGTTCAGATAGAGCGTGCCCATGGCGCAGAAGGCCACCGATATCAGGGTCGCCTTGCCCACGGAGGTCAATTGGAAGAAGAGGTCGTCCTTCCGGCCCGAACGAAAGAGGTGGATGGAAACCCCGACGCAGAACCAAGCTACAATGAAGATGGCGGCATACAGGAGATGCTGCAAAAAATGAGCTTCCAGGGTCATTCCCACCGCGGGGCTATGCACCAACACCGTGGCCAGGAAGATGGCCAGCATCACGCAAGCGCTGTCAAGCAACAGCAGCAGCAAGGCGTATGGTATGGAGTGTTCCTTGAATATGCTCACGTTGTCTCTTTCCCTGACTTCTTGCCCGTGACCGCCGGTCCGTCCGCCGTGTGCCCGGGCGCTTCACCACCTCACACAGACACAGTTCCACCCTAGAAAGCAGCCGGTGGGGAATTGGGCGCAGCACCGCGGATATAACGTGCCGTGCGCACAGTGTCACACGTGGGAATGGTCCCACCTGGCATACAGACAGATGTCCCGGCGTCCGGAGGGAGGCAAACCAAGTGCCGCGTGTCCAGGAACCCCTGAACCGGCCCGTACAGGGAATGCACGAGGATGCCATCGGCATCACTTCGGCCGGGCAATTCCGGTTGGCCGTCCGTTGGGCGCTGTGCCACAAGACACTGAAAATCAAGGACATCGATACGTCCATCGCTGTTCAGGTCCGAGTGTGTGCCGGCGACCGGGGAAGGATGCAGCAACAGCGACATCAAGCGCTGGAGGTCCATGACGTCCAGCTGGCCAACCGTCTCCGGGTCGGCGCCAGACGAGAGAGCGGACGGCACGGCCAATGGCAGCACCAGCCACGTCGCCAACACTATATGGGCTATCTCTCGCCCAAACTTCACGCGCAACTCCTTCACACCCCTGAAAGATTTATACCAAATCCCCGGCCAGAGGTCAACCTCGTCCCGTCTTGGGATTATCGTTTTTCCGCATTTGCGTACAAAACGCGCATCAAAGATCTTCTCCCCGGCCCGGGGTCGTCCGGCGATGTGCGGACAGACAGAAGATACAAGAACTCCCTCAGCGGGCAGCGACTTTCATCTTGTGAAGTATTATCACGTGCAGGCACAAAAATAAATAGGTAACAGGCCTCTACCAGACAAGACAAAGTTAACTCCGAGGAACGGGTAGGTGGTTTCGCCTGCTTGCGGAATACGGTTTCGAATATCGTCCCTGAAGCACAGGGGACGGAGGGAGTGGGACCGCTGCGGAACCTCGTGGAGGCTGGGAGACCACTGATGTGCATGCAGTCCTTCGTGGAGAGATGTTGTTGGTTTGTTCCACCGCACTCACCCTGTTGCCCGGGTTTCGTTGCCGGTAACCCGGCCCGGCAGAGACGGCAGGTCCGTGGAGGAAGGGCGACAATCATGCGTTCTTCCCCCTCCGCCACTATGTTGAAGCTTCTCTGTCCTGCCCAAGAGAACGTGGTTTGTCACGGAGTCTCCTGTCGGACCTCTGTCGGCGCATTTGCCTTGTCCCCCCGATTACAGCCAAAATGCGGTCCATGAGGGATATGCAAAACCGAGTTGGCGCCGCTGCGATGTTGCTGGCACTACTGTGTGCAGCATCAGCCTTGGGACAGGAATCGCTGGATATCATTCTGGACCGGGGCTATGTCGCGCATTGGCTCGTGTGCGGACCCTTCAAGCCGGATCTCGAGGGGGGGATTGCCGGGGCCGTCAAACAGGAAGCTGCCCCCCTCGGCTCGAAAGACTTCATGGAACCCCTGGGGGGCGCCGCTCGGGTCCGTCCACAGCATCTCGTCAAAGTGAAGACCGAGGACGGGGAAGCGATTTGGCAGCAGGCCGGCACGACGGACGAAACCCTTAATCTCGCTCCGTTCTTCCCCAAAGATGCGGAAGGCATCGCCTATGCCGCGTTCTACGCCCAGTCGCTCGATCAGCGCACAGTCTATTTTGACCTGCAGTCGCCGCTGGGCGTTCGCGTTTGGATCAATGGCTTTCCCGCGCGTGACGTGCACCCAGGCCCCATCACGGCATGCGGCATGGACCGCTTCACCGCCACGTTGCGGCCCGGCATGAATTTTATTCTTGTCGAGGCGCCGGGCATCGCCTTCGACAAGCTGGCGCAGGCGGTGGGCATGGGAACAAACGAACTCGGCATGCGCGTCTTTGTGAACCGGCCCCTCCTGCACGGCGCCAGTGGCTATGAAATCGCCTTGCGCCTGCAGCCCGCGCTCCCGCTGGGCGAACTGCTCTATGTACCGCGCCTGGAAAACGCGGGCACTTTTTCCGGAAGCGCCGCCGACGTCCGTCAAGACACCTGGCTCACTCTGTTCAATCCGACCGGAAAACCCTCGCCCGCGGTGAATGTGATCGTCACGACAGAGAGCATCGCCAATCCCGTCGCCCGGCGAATCACGAGCGTCAAGCCGGGCGAGGCCTGGAAGGAACGCATCGCCGTGCCCATTGGCGTCACGCCCTCGGGGCTCACTGTGCCGGCCACGGTTCGGCTCAGCGTCACGGACGATGCGAGCAAGGAAACGACGGCGCTGTTCAAGGCAAATGTCCTCATCCAGCCGCGCACGAAGGGCGGCAAGGTTTACGTGCTTACGGGACCCCACTTTCAAACGCCACAGCCCCAGGATCAGGACGCGGAGATGGCGCAGCGGGTCACGTCCATCCATCGTCAGATGATGCTGTTGGGGCAGGAGCCGGATTTCGGTTTTGACCTGGGCACAGTCTCACAGTGGAAGACCGCGATTGAGGCCCATCCCGAGTCGCGCAAGGCAGTGCGGGAGGCCGGCGAGCGCTTGGGCGCCGAAGCGGGTTATGCCTCGCCCGACGAACGGCTTGTCGGCGGCGAAGTGCTCGCACGCAATGCCGCCTATGGCGTAACGGCCGCACGCGCCTGCCTGATGAATGACAACGTGTCGCGCATTGCCTGGGAAGAGCCGGGGCTGGCGCCGCAAACACCCCAGATTCTCAGCAAAGTGGAGATCCCCGGGCTGATCAGCGACCTGCGTGTCATGGGCCTGCCGCCGCTCTCGCGCTGGAACGCGGCCGATGGCTCGTACGTCTTTCACCGCAGGAAACAGGCCTGTCCCGGACCCGCCACGCTGGACGAACTCCGGCAGATGGTTTCCCTGCAGCGCCGCGAACCCTCCCATCTCGGGATAGACTCCGATGTGCTCGTGATCGACAGCATCGTTCCGCCGCCCGAGCCCTTTCTGATGGGTGCCACAACCGAACTGGCGCGGGCGTACCCCTCTATTCAGGTTCAGGGCGCCGGCACGCGTTTCTTCTTCCGCGATCTCGTTCAGGCCACTCCGAAGACGGCCGACGCCATTCCCGAGAGTGCTCTGCTGCTCACAACCCGCCAGCCGGGCTCCGTGCTCACGCAACCGGACCTGAAGCATGTCCACAACGTAACGGAAAACCGCCTGCTTGTCGCGGAACGCTTCGCTTCGTTCGCGGCCCTGCTCGGCGCGGAGTATCCCGAGGCCGCGCTGGACATGGCGTGGCGCCAGCTCTGCTACTGGAGCGCGCCGGACAAACTCGGCCTGCCTGCCGCCGAACACGCTTACATCAACGCGCTCGCAGGCTATCGCGAAGCTGCCGACCTCGCGGATCAGGTCCTCAACCGCTCCACGGGCTATATCGCGAACGAAACCGATACGCTCCGGGCCGCGCCCGCGCAAACGAAGGATGTGGCCGCCCTGCTCGTCTTCAATCCCTCCTCATGGGCGCGCACGGATCGTTGCTCCGTGGAGGTCGATCTCAATCAGGCCAAGGGCGTGGCGCTGCTCGACAATTTTGGCAATCCCGTCCCCTTCACGATGGATCACCCGAGATACACGGACGCATCGCGCGGAACATTGCGCGGCGTGCGCCTGCACTTTGTCGCACAGGACATTCCCGCCCTCGGCTACCGCACGTACTGTGTCCAGCCCGCGGATGCCACCCCCCAGCCCAACACGGGGAAAGACCCGCAGATCGAGAACGACTATTTTCTCGTCAGCGTGGATCCCCAAACCGGGCACATCCGGAGCCTGACGGACAAGCGCAGCGGCACGCAGTATGCCCAAGGGCCGATGAATCAATTGCATCTATTCGAGGAGGACCCGGCCCAGACGAACGGCGGCCGCGAACTGTGGACGACGGGAGATGAGCTCTCAAGCGACGCGCCGAAAGAAATCAGTTCCTCCGTGACGGAAGGGCGGCAGCAACTCACGATCGAGAGCGCATTCGGCGGCGGAACTCTCCGGCGCATCATCTCATTGCAGCGGGGCGTGCCGCGGATCGACTTCGAAACCGAGATTGACGGCGCGAAGCTGGAAAACCGCATGTTGGCTGTCACGTTCAAGGGGGCTTCCGAGAATCGCGTGCCCGTCTACGGCACGGCCTTCGGCGCAACTGTCGGACGACAGAGCCGAGGACAATTCAGCTTCCGCACAAAGGACATGGACGACCCCTCCGGCAGTGCGGTGCAGCCCGCGCTGGATTGGGCTGCGCTCTCGCCGGGCGACCGCATCGAAGCCGGCGGCGGCAAGGCCGTCCCGCTGCGGCCCGCGATGATCGTGTTCGGGAACGATGCGAAGCTCGAACAGGCCGCACGCGATATCGTTGCGGCCTTCGGGCGCAGGGTCATCCCCGTCACCGCCGT
>CAILVY010000159.1 GCA_903837785.1 Candidatus Hydrogenedentota bacterium | reverse complement strand
TCTCGTGTCCGAAGAGTTCACTCTCGACGAGGTTGTCCGGAATCGCGGCGCAGTTCACCACGATGAACGGCTTCTTCTTTCGCGGGCCTTCGAAATGGACGTGTCGCGCGATCAGTTCCTTGCCCGTGCCCGATTCGCCCAGAATGAGGACTGTGCTGTTCACGCGCACGGCCCGGCGCGTTCGTTCGAAGACCTGCTGCATCGGCGGGCTCTCGCCCAGGATGTTGCCCATCGAAACGGCGTCCGCAACCAGTTCCCGCAGTTGCTGGTTCTGCCGCCGCAGTTCGGACCGCTCGATGGCGCGCCCGATGATCAACAGCAGTTCTTCCTTGTCGAACGGCTTCTCGAGATAATCGGCGGCGCCTTCCTTCATGGCCGTGACCGCCGTCTTCACTGTGG
Source organism: Candidatus Hydrogenedentota bacterium (assembly GCA_903837785.1). Lineage (GTDB taxonomy): Bacteria > Hydrogenedentota > Hydrogenedentia > Hydrogenedentales > CAILVY01 > CAILVY01. The sequence continues at coordinate 17,357 of CAILVY010000159.1, read as the reverse complement.
CGTGCGCGGTCATGATGACCACTTCGATGTCGGGGCGCAGCCGCTTGGTTTGCCGCAGCAGTTCCAGGCCGTCCATCCCGGGCATCTTCAGGTCCGTGAGGAGTACGTCGGCTTCCTCTTCCCGGAGAATGTCGAGGCTGGCATTGCCAGACGCGACCGGGCGCACGTCGTATCCGGCGAGCGAGAGAATGTCCGTGATGATCTCCCGCTGCACTTGATCGTCTTCAGTCACAAGGATCCGGTGGTTCATGAGACGGCTGCTTTCCGCATGGGCAGGGTCACGATCGCCACGCAGCCGCGGCCCATGGCATTGGACAGTTCGATGCTCCCGCCGTGTTCTTCAATGATGCCCCGTGTTATCGACAGTCCCAGGCCCGTGCCGCCGGGCTTCGTGCTGAAATAAGGCTCGAAAAGATGATCGGCCGCATCGCGCGTGAGGCCGCTGCCCTCATCGCGGATCTTCGCCTCGTAATTGACGCCGGCAATCCGCGACGTGATGTGAATCGTGCCGCCTGCCGGCGACGCGTCCAGGCCGTTGATCAGAAGATTGAGCATGGCGCGCTTCCATTGCTGCGGATCCAGCAGCAGCGTTACGCCGGGCGCGCGAAGATCCGTCTCCAGGCGAACCTCGCGCTTCTCCGCGTCGGGCCGCAACAACTGCACACAATCATCCAGCAGCGTGTCCGGCCGGCTCGCCTTCGGGTCCAGATGTCGCTCCTTGGCCAGCGAAAGAAAGCCCGAGACGATGCCCTCCAGGCGTTCCACCTCCTTGCGGATCGTGCCCAGCGACTTGTTCAGACCGGCATCCGCGCCTTCGGGAAGCATGTCCAGCGTGTGGCTCGTCAACAGCTTGATCGCGTTCAGCGGGTTCCGCACGTCATGCGCCACCCCCGCGGCGAGATTGCCCAGCGCCGACAAGCGCTGCGCATGGCGCAACCGCGCCTCCATCTGCTCCTTCTCCTGCAGCGAGGCAACCATCTGATTGAAGGTTTCCTCCAGGGCGCGAATCTCGCCCGTGGCGCCCCGCGTGCTCACGGGCTGATAGTTGCCCTCCGAGATCGCCGCGCACGACTCCGACAGATGCGTCAGCGGCCGGAGCGCCTTGGAAATGAAGTAGATCATCAACCCGAGCGTCACGACGAAGACACAAATCAGAACCATCATCGACCGGTTGCGGAAGGCCCGCAGGATTTCGATCTGGGGCACTATCGTCACACTCGCGACCAGCATGACCGGCCGATGCCCGTTCTTCAGCGGCTTGTGGACTACATACGTCAGTTGGCCCCGCTCGCGCCGTTCAATCGTTAATGTGGCCCCGTCGGATCCGTCCGCGTACGGCTGCACCTGGATGTCCACGCCCTTGTGAAGATCCATCAGGCGCTGCGAGAGATCGCTGTAGTCGATGTTCGGCGTCTCTTCGAACTGCAGACTGATGCTCTGGGCGATGTCGCTCGTCCGCGCCTCCATCTCGTCGATCGCTTCAAGATAGAAATGCCGCGCGATGATCGTCACCGAACCCAGCAGGCAGCACAACAACACCACGCACAGCACGATCACCCGCAGATAGATGGAGCTGCGCCACGGCACACGCGTGGGCCGCGTGCTCGCCGGCGCCGGTCGGGCGCTTTCTTTGAGGAGTACTTCGCTCATGGACTATACCAGCCGCTGCGCAGTCAGGCCGCCGCTCATGTCGGGCGTGACCTCGCCGCGCAGCACTTTCAGGATTTCCTTGACGTCTTCCCAGCATTTCCCCTTGTCCGACGGCGTCCGCAACAAGTACGCGGGATGATACGTCACCCGCAAGGGAATGCCGTGATAATTGTGCCAGCGCCCCCGCAGCCGCGTGGTCGATTCCGACGTGCGGAGCAATGTCTGCGCGGCCACCCGGCCCAGGGCGCAAATGACCTTGGGCTTAATCACATCGAGCTGCCGCAAGAGATAGGGCTCGCAGTGGAACACTTCCTCCGGATTCGGGTCCCGGTTCTCGGGCGGACGGCACTTGAGGACGTTGCAGATGTATACGTCCTCCCGGCGCATCTGCATGCCCTTCACGATGATGTCCGTCAGCAACTGGCCCGCGCGGCCCACGAAGGGCTCGCCCTGCCGGTCTTCATCCGCCCCCGGCGCCTCGCCCACAAAGACCAGTTGCGCCGCGGGATGGCCCACCCCGAAAACCGTATTCCGGCGCGTCTCGCACAAGCCGCACTTGCGGCAGGCCTTCACTTCCGAATCGATCCCCGGCAGCTCTTCCTGCGTCCCGGACGCCAAGGGTTCACTCGTGGAAAGCGCCGGGATTACCGGAGCCGGGGCGGCCATTTCCGGAACGGACGGCCGCGGCTGAACCGACTCGAGCAACGCCGCCACTTCCGGCGACACAGTCAACTTGCCACGGCCAGCCTTGGCCGTCTCTTTGACTAGCGCCACAGCGTCCCGGACGATTTCTTGAAACAAGTCGCTTCGCTGCACAGGCATTTCTCCATTCACCCCGTATGATATCATCGCGCGAGAAGGCGGTGAAAGTCCCATCGGTCCCAATTGATCAAGGACACCTGAGATGAACAAACACTTCGCCCGTTTCCTGGCGCTGAGCGTCGCGGTGGCGATTTCCGTCCTGCTGGCGGGGTGTCCGGGGCCGCCCGTGCCCGGCGGCGCGAACCCGCCCGGGAAGCCAGGATGGACGCTCGTATTTCAGGACGAATTTGACGGCCCTGCCGTCGACTCGAGTCTCTGGCTGACCGGCTTTCCGTGGGGACGCTGCAGTGAGATCGCGTTCAATACGGAGGAAGGGAACATCTCGTTCGTGGACGGGGCGCTGCATCTGACCGCCAGGAAAGAACCCGTAAACGGCTTCTGCTTCGCCTGGGACGAGGACGGAACGTTCACGCCGTACTACAGGGACTTCGAATACAGCACCGGCATGCTCTATTCGGTCCGCCCGTTCAAGTACGGCTTCTTCGAATGTCGTTTTCGCGTGCCGCCGGGAACGGGCTTCAATTCCGCCTTCTGGCTCTATGGCCCCGAGGCAACCGAGGTGGACGTGTTTGAAGTGGTGAGGAGTGACGAGGGCGCCGCACAGATGACGCTGCACTGGAAGGAGGATGATGTCCTGGTTGGCACATCACAATGGCCAACGCACATTGACCCGGCCGGCCCTGCCTTTGACGCCGGGTATCACACCTTCGCGTTCGAGTGGACGCCGGGCGCGATCGCCTGGTACCTGGACAACTGGAAAGTGCCGGAATCCCTCTGGACGAAGTTCATCCGGGGGCGTCACATTCCTGATGTCGAGATGAACGTCATTCTGACCCTGGGCATCGGCGGAATGGGTGGTGACCCGGAGGCGTCAACACCCTTTCCCGCCGATTTTGTCGTCGATTACGTGCGGATCTACCGGGAAGACGATTGAGACGCGTCTCAGAAGGAATGCCCGTGTTGCCGCGGGAAAGCATTCGGTCCAACCTGGGTCTGCACAATGTGCAGGCCGCTACCGCAGGTTCGGCCGGTTATTTCCCCGCCTTCGCCAGAGCCAGCAGTGCCGCCGGCGTTTCCCCGTAGGGTGCGACATCCGACTTGAAGCATTTGCCGCACAGCCGCTTGACCTCTTCGGAGGTCATGCCCGCAGCCTTGGCCTCCGCGACCACTTCGTAGAAGCGCTTGACCAGTTGGCGGCGGCAATCTTCACCGCACCGTGCCGCGACATCCTTGTTGATGTATACGCCCATGCCCCTCCGGGTATAGACGATTCCCATCACCTGCAGGTCGCGATAGGCCTTGGCCACCGTATTGGGATTGATCTTCAGCTTCTCCGAGGCCTCCCGAACCGAAGGAATTTGCTCTCCCGGTTTCAACTTGCCCGAGGCGACGGCAAATCGAATGTAGTTTTCAATCTGGTCGTAAACGGGGACGCTGCTGTGAATATCGATGTTCTCAAACATGTGGGTTTTCCCCTCCTTTGTGGTGATTGCGGATATTCTATCCCAAATGGCACAACCAATGCATCCACCGCGATTTCTGGTGCGCGGCGCGGGCTCACCGCAGCATCCCGCTACAGCACCGCGGCAGCCCGGGCATCTGCTCCGAAAACCGAAGTTTTGACAGAGGCCGCCCGCGTTGCGTATAATACGCAACGTCTCGGGGCTGTAGCTCAGTTGGGAGAGCGCTTGACTGGCAGTCAAGAGGTCGACAGTTCGATCCTGTTCAGCTCCACCATTTGCAGATGGGCCGGCCGGAAGCGCATAACGCAGCTTTCGGCCGGTTTTGCTTTTGAGAGGGTGCCACGATGCGATACTGCGTGATTCTTATGGGCGTTGTGTTCGCGGCGGCCATGGCGGCAGCGCAAGCGCCCGCCGCTCCTGCTTCCCTGCAGGAGCAGATTGACGCGAATCCCGGCAGGGTGATCGAAGTGCCCCCGGGCGAACACCGGATAGACAAACGCCTGCGCTTCGCGGCAAAGGGCGGGGGACTCTATGGTTTCGGAACCATCGTGCAATGCAATCCCGCCGAACCGATTCTCGAGATTGAACACGCTTCGGATCTGCGCGTCCGGGAGGTGACCTTGTCTCGCGCGGCGTCGGAGGCGCCCGCCAAGGCCCCGGGCATCCTCTGTGTCGACAGCCGGAATGTCACGATCGAGGGCGTGCGTGTGCTCGATGCCCAGGCGCGCGAGGCCGCCGTCGAGATCAGGCAGTGCGCGGGATGCGTGGTGCGCAATTCCGAGATCAGGGACTATCAATGCATCGCGGTCGATGACCGAACGGAAAGCGAACTCTACGGCTACGCGTTCTTCTGCATCGATGGAACGGGCATCTGCGTGAAAGACAGCACGGGCACGATTCTCGCCGGCAACCGCATCGTGGAGACTTCCCTGCTTCCCACGAAGGAGATGAAGGAACAGCACCAGCTCGGCAAACTGACCGACGGCGTCAAGCCGCCCCATCAGGGCGCCCTGGCCAGCGGCGCGTTCCAGCACGGCTACGTCAACAACTGGCATCAGGGCTCGGCCATTCTCGTGACCGGCCCCGAGGTGACGCGCCATACCACGATCTCGGGAAACCACATCGAGAATGCCGCGCAGGGCATCGATCTGCACTGCGACAATGCCGTCTGCACGGATAACGTCGTGGACCACGGCATGATGGGCATCAAGGCCACGCATGGCTGCCGCAATCTCATCATCGCGAACAACATGCTCACCCACATCGATCTTTGGGGCATCCTGCTGAATCCCGGCGCGCTCTCACATGCGGCGGAACCCGCGAACGCCGGCAACCCGCCCCGAGCCGCCAACGTGGACGGCGGCACGATCATTGCCAACAATGTCATCAGCGATTACGGCTGCGGCAACGAGTATTGGAACTGGGGGGGCGCTTCGCCGGACCACGGCGGCAGCTATGCCATTGCCCTGTATGAAGGACAGCTCCCGACCAACCCGCCGCTCACGGACGTGCTTGTCCAGGGCAATATCGTGTATGACGCCGGCCGTGACCAGGTGCTGAAGGACGGCGTGCCGCAAACCGAGCCGCCGCGCTATCAGTATGCCGTATACATCGGCCCGTGGGGCGGCGGCGCCCCCGGCCCGACCTTCCCGAAGGGGCTCCATTTCTCCGGAAACCTCTTCCATCCCGGCACGCGCGGCGTCTCCAGTATTCCCCTCGAACCGTGAATCACTTCCTCTTCACAGCGGCGGCGGCCCCGGCGCGAATCCGTCCTCGCCGGCGTCGTCGATGTGATATTCGCCGCTGTTGTACAACTGGATCGCCCGGAGCAGTTCATCCATGCTGATCTGCCAATCGGCCGGCGCGAAGTCGCTGTCGTGCATTGGACAGGACCGATCGCCTGAAGCCCCGGAGTAGCCGTCTTCCGAACAGGGGGCGCATCCGTAGCCATACATATTGAAGAACTGGATTACGCGCAGCAGCTCATCGAACGAGATGGACCAGAACGGCGGCTTAATATCCAGAGAGTGCAATGCTTCCGCCGGTTGCACGATTGCCTGGCTGGTTTCGGCGCTCAGGTGTTCCAGGCCGTCAAAGCTATAGTCCACGCGGGCGGACACTAGCTGGTCGCCCGCGGCACCGGCCGGCGCCGTCAGCCCGATCTGCATGAACGGCGGCTCACACTCGCTATATCGGAAATGGAGTGTGCCCGTGGCTCCGGGACCGGGATACAGGACCAGCGTCTTGGGTTCCCAATACCACCCGCCCGACCCGGTGTACGACCACCCATCCGGAAGCGTGACGTATACGTCCATGGAGTAGACCTGCTGCTGGGGCGATAGGGCGCGCTCACACGCGTTCCCGCTGATCGGAAGATTCGTGTTCAGGATAAGACTCGTTCTGCAGCCGGGGCGATACGTCGCCGATTCCTCACAGAAAGCCGCCACAAGCGGCACGGGCTCCGAGGCGCCCTCGCCTTCCTGCGATTCCCCCTCCAATTCGCCTTCGGCTGGCGCACCCTCGCCTTCCGGCGCACCTTCGCCTTCGCCTTCACCTTCCGCCCCGCAATCCGCCGCCACGTCCCCGAAGCAGAACCAGTCGCTCGGACCGGCCGCCGGAGAAAGGTTGCCCGCGGCATCCTCGGCCGCCGCCGGCGCGACGATGAAGCGATAGGCGCCGGGAAGCGAGCACTGGTCCACCACGACATCAAATCGCTGGGGAGAAGACAGCGACGGGGTGACGTGAACCGCGCCGGTGCCGCCTGGCGGCGTTGTCAGGATCACCATGCCCGCGTCGAAATGGAGGGTGCTGGCGCCCGCAAAGGCCACCGAATACGTGGCATGCTGCAACGCGCCTTCGCCCTCGACCACGGGGCCGGCGATGCGCACGGCAGGAGGCGTATTGTCCACCACCAGCGCCGAGTCGTGAATGTCTCGTCTTCGATACTGGTCCTCCGAGATGGTCGTAACAATGACCTTCGCCGGGCCTTCCGGATCAGAGGCGTTGATGGAATACTGATACGTGTAGCGCAGGCCGTCCAGGGCAGCGAACGTTGCCGAGAAACCATTGACCGAAACCGCGGGAGGATAGTCCGTCGCGCTTGGCGCCGTGAAGCTAATCGTGACGGGCTGCCGATAGGCCGCCACCGCCGGGCTGACGGCGAAGTCCGTGAAGTAGTTCGCAAAACCCGCGCTGCTCCAGACATCGCTGGTGTTATCGAGGCTTCCGCCGATCACCCACATGCGGTCCTTGAACGTCAGGGCCGAATGCTGAAAGCGCGGCGACCATGGAGGCGAGGGAAGCTTCTTGTACGTTTTCCCGGAACGCTGACACCAGACCTCGTTCGTGACGCCCAACGAACGTACCCCGCCGATCGTCCAATAGCCGCCCTGATGAACCAACATGGGGCCGCAATGCGCCCCGAGCGCGTCCGGATAGGCCATGCGAAACCACTGGTTATTCGGGAAGAGTCCCCAGGTGTCTTGGGCAAGCTCGCCGTTTCCGTATCCGCCCCAAACCATCAACACCGTTTCGCCGTTTTCGCCATAATACCGGTCATGCGGGAACACGGACAGGTAGCTGCGGGGCTCCCAGGGCGTCGCAATGGGATAGGGATTCCACTCCACGCCGTTTTCCGAGGACCACACATCATTCAGATAATCGCTTCCCTGGCCGCCCATCAGCCAGAGCTTTCCCCACGCGACCGCTGTGCCATGGGCATGCCGGGGTACCCAGGGGGCGTACGCCGTCTCGCACGTCCATTCGAACCCGTCAGGAGAACTCCACACGTCGTTTAGCGCGCCCGACTCCCCCAATCCGCCCAGGAGCCAGAGACGGTGATGGAAGACGCAGAGCGCCGCTTCGCAGCGAGGCGCCCAGGGTGCGGCAGGAAGCGCTTCCGTCCAAAGTGCGCCGTCTTCGGACGACCAGAGATCATTGAGGTACTGTAGGGAAGCCGAGTCCTGACCTCCCAGGATCCACATCCTGTTTTCAAAAACCACCCCGGCGTGTCCCCGTCGCGGCGACCAGGCCGCGTGCTCTGTCTCCAGGGACCATGTGACGCCCGATGGGTCGAGGTACTCTTCATGCCCGGGCACATATGCATCTTCGGTTTCCCAGGTTGTCGGCCGGTATCCGTCTGTGTTGTAGAACTGAATCACCCTCAGCAACTCAGTTAGATCGATCTGCCAATTCAGCGGATTGTAGTCGGATTCATGATGAGCGCAGCTCTGGTCGCCCGGCCCGGGAGCATATCCATCTTCCATCCCCGCATCACAATGCAGGCCATCGAAATTGTAGAACTGTATTACACGAAGCAGTTCGGAAAGCGAGATGAACCAGTCCGGCGGGTTATAGTCGGCGGAATGGAAAGTTTTAAGCCGCGCCTGCAGTTCGACGGAGACGTACGCCGAGCGCAGTTCCGGCCCGTCGAGGCGGTAGAGCACCTGCCCCCCCAGCACGGCGTTGCGCGGCTGACCCCATGGGACCCGGACCGCATAGGTAAACGCGATGGGGGAGTCCGGGATCGAGGTCCAGACACAGTTCAGGCGGCTTTGCGTGCCTGCGGACGGAAGGACATTGGGAATGGCGCCCCCAACGGCCGAGTCATAGGCCCATTCACTCGGCAAGTCCACCAGCAGCGCCAGGGCGCGCGGGCGCTCCGGCAGGTTGTAGGTGATCGTCGCCGTGACGCTGCACAACCCTCCCCCGTACTGGTTGTCTTCTGTGGACTGCTCCAGACAGAGCCCCATGTCCTGCGCGGCCGCCGCAATCGTGACAAGGAACGACACACTTGAACACAGCAGAATTCCTATGCGCATACCCAGCCCCTTTCACCTCTCTTCTTTATCGTAACATGGGCACACCTTGCTGTCAATGAATAGTGATGACATTATGACAGCAATGAAGCCCTGTTATCCTGAACGACGGGGGCCAGGGAGAGGAAGATGGAGGGCCGCCCCGCATCCTTGGCGGCTCCTTGCTCCCGCGGAGTAAATCGGCATAATGCGTCTAGTCGCTCAGCGGAAGATAACCGTCCTCGGCGCAGGCGCAACGCGCATAGCCCGGGGAATTGAAGATCTGTACAAGTCGCAGGACTTCGGAGAGACTGACGCGCCAGTCTGCCAGGTTGTAGTCGCTGTCGTGGAAGGCACAGGTGCGGGGACCGGAGTCGGGCGCATAGCCGTCTTCGCTTCCCGGTTGACAGTGGTACCCGTCGGAATTGAAGAACTGAATCACGCGCAGCAATTCAGAAAGGGAGATATGATGATCCCCGTTCTGGTCCGCCGTATGGATGCCTGAATCGTCGGAAGCTTCCGGGGGGGGGCAAAGCTCGCCGTCCGCGACCACGGCAATTCCCTGAGTCCGGAGCACGCCCGCCGCATCCGTCCCGGCGGCCGGGGTATCCGTGAGATTGAGCAGAGGCAGCGTCGGCAGACAGATGTTGAGCGCGGCCCATTCGGGATGGGCCTCCCATACGGCTATCAGTTCGTAAGGGCTTGTGGTCCGCGACCAGACGGCTTCGTCCAGCAGCGGTGACAGATCCGAGAGGGGATTGCCCGCCAGATTCAAAAAACCCAACTGCCGGACGCGCGGAAGTGCAGCGAGGTCAGCCACTTGATTCGCCGGCACATCCAGTGCACGGAGATGGGTCAGGCCGGACAGGGGATCCAGGTTGCTGACGGCATTCCCGGGCAAGGCTATCTCCCGGAGCGCAGCCAGTCCGGCCAGCGGCGCGAGGTCGGTGATTCCCGCATTTCGCACGGCCAGGCTCCTCAACGCCGAAAGACCGGCCAAGGACCCCAGGTCAGCGAAGCTGGACCCCTCAAACGACAGGACTTCCCAGGCATTGGAGAACCCCGTCAGGGCGGAGATGCCGCTCAACTGGCCTTCCGACACGCCCAATCCGGTGAGGGCGGGGAAGCCGGACAGCAGGGGTTCAATGTTCCCGGTGGGGTTGTTGCCCACGTAGAGGTACTTCAAGTTGACGGCGACGGCAAGGGGACTCAGGTCGGTGATGAGGTTGTTGTTGATGTGCAGCTCCCAGAGCTGGGTGAATCCGGCCAGGGGCGCCAGCGAGGTGATGTTGTTCATCTCCGCGCGCAGGCTTTCGAAGAGCGTCTTGCCCTCCAGTCCCGCCAGCGAACTCAATTGATTGCGGGACACGTCCAGGCTGCTCAGATTCGCCACCCCCGCCAGGTCGCTCAAGGAGGTCAGCCGATTGGACGAGGCATCGATCCTGTTCAGGAACGGAAATGCGTCCAGCCCGGCGAGCGACGTGATTTGATTGCCCGCGACACCCAACTCTGTGAGCCAGCCCAGGCCGGTTAGTCCTTCGACAGAGTTCAGTTGGTTTGAGGAGACGTCCAGTACTTCGAGCGCGGCAACGGCGGGGAACCCCGCCAGCGACGCGAGTTGATTCCAGGCAAGCGAAAGCCGGCTGAGTCCGGGCGGAAGGTGCAGCGCGCCGGTGGATGCAATGCGGTTGTACGCCAAGCCCACACGGACTTCCCCCGCAATGTTTTCGAGCCCCGCCGTGTCCGTGATCGCGTTTCCGTTGAAGATCAGCGTGTGATCCACACTGCCCAGTGCGGGCAGGCCCGCCAGCGAGGCCAACCTATTGTTGGAAAGATTCAGTTCCTCCAAATTCATGGGTGGCATGCCGGAGAGCGAAGTGAAATGGTTCTCCGCCAGGTTCAGGACGGCCAACCAGTCCGGTGGGGCAAATCCATCGAAGGACGACAGTTCATTCGAGTCCAGGTAGAGCGAATACACATAAGTGCCCAGTTCGAGGTCGGCAAAAGAGTGAATGCAATTCCGGCCAAGGTCCAGTTCCGCGAGACCCGATGCCGTCGCGGGCAGCGAGTGCACCTCCGTCAGGAGATTGTCGGAGAGGTCCAGGTGCATTACGTTGACGCAGTACTCCAGTCCGGTCAGATCCCGGATGTCGCGGCCGGATGCGTCCAAGCTGTTTAACGTGGCCAAGTCCGCTTCCGTGAGTTCCCCGTCGGGCTTTTCCAAGGCCGTGCGCAGGGCGGCCTCCAGTCCCGGATCCGGGATGTGCACCGCATGGGCGGCTGCGGGCAACCATGTGCAGGCGAAGGCGCACATGAATGAAAGCACACTCTTCCCTAAACTTCCCCTCGCTCCCATGCGAACTTCCTCCGGCTTGCGTTGGCACGCTTTCCTAGGAAGTAGCATAACATGATGATATGGTTTTTGAAAAGGTGCTAGGACACAGAGTTCTTACTACCCATAGTGCAATTGCTCCACCCGGTCATTTTGGCACGGCGTAGATCCAGCGGTTTCCGGCGTTAGCCGGGACCTCGAACGCGAGCACCCCGTTCTCGAGGGTGCAGGGGATCGCGTTGCCCCGGCTGCCGGGCGTGGAACCTTGGGCGAAGAGTTCGACCGCGCCGGGAAGGTCTTTCGCCGGGATCTGCACCCGGCCCGCGCCCCAGAAGAACATTTCAAGAACCGCGCCGCCGTCCACGCGCCGTTCCGGGGGAATCGGCGCCCAGGCGATGCAGGGCATGGGCTGCTCCGCAAAGACAGTGGTCTTCCCGCCGATCGAGATCTGGCGGCAGTTCTTGCCCGCGAAGGCCACCAGCTCGTTCTGGCCGTCCACGCGGAAGGCGACCGACTGCTCACCTTCGAAGCTGACTTCTTTTCCGGCGACCTTGAACGCGTTGAGCGCCAGGTGCTCGGACGGCAGCGTCAGCTTGGCGGCGATCTCCTTGTCCTGATCGGCCTTGCGCGCGAAACCGCCGGCCCAGCCCTCTTCGACGGCCCGCAGGTGCGGCGCGATGGCCACGGCCCCGTTCGGGAAACGGCAGCACAGCAACTCCGTGGTCCGCGAGAGATAATCGGGGTTGTCGTTCACGCCGGGGAATACGCCCGTGGCGGGATAGGCCCCCAGCGCGGCCAGAATGTCGAACCAGTGCCGTTCTTCGTAGCCGAGGCTGGCCGCCTGATCGTCGCGGGGCCGGAAGCCGAGGACCGTCACCGAGCCGCCGCCGGCGGTCTTGCGGTGGGTTCCGAGCACGTGCTGCTTCACACGCGCGACTGTCTCGACGCCTTCCCGCGGCGTCACGGGGTAAATGTGGTCCACGAGGAAGTCCGTGAGGATCGTCATGGGGGGAATCGCGGCGAGGCTGCCTTCAAAGTGCACCTGGGTCCCAGGTGCGATCAGGCCTTCGTTCTGTTGCGGGACATAGTCCGCACCGGTGAGGTCTTGCCAGGCGGGCAGCGCGGAAGCGCCATCCTGCAGCAGCACGGGCGGCGGGCCGCTCCACACAACCCGCCCGCCCTGCTCGGCGAAGCTGCGCATCATGTCCAGCAGCGCGGCCGAAGGATAGGGCTCGAAGGTCGTGACGAGTGTCGTGAAACGCCTTCCCGCCACTTCGATGGCGTTTCCGTTCACCTTGCCGCGTTCGAGAAGCTTGGCCTGGGTGATCAGGTTCGCGTAGCCGTACTGCGTCATCCAACTGCCGAAGCGTTCGTCCGCGGCCACGAGGTCGATGGGGTACAGCATCAGGACGTCCGTGTCGCGGTGGGCCATGCCCTGCACGATGCCGTAGGGGGTCCAGGCCGCGGCGCCGTACGTATTCACGAGCGATTGGCGGCGCTGGCTCACTTCCCCCGGCATGCCCCAGTGCGCCGCGTAGGAATAGGGGATCTCGTTGAGGACCCCGGTCGAGCAGCCCACCACGAGCCCCCAATAGTCCCGGTCGAGCCAGCCGCCTTCCGCGTGGTCGTTGCCGTTGCCGGTCAGGAAGTCGCCCCACTTGAAGTAGTCGTAGCAGGCCGAGGCCGCCTGATGCACCGTATCGGACCACACGAAGTTCGAGGTGTATTCGTAGGCCGAGGGGAACATCGGCTGCTGGCCGGTTTCCCACTTGTCGATCGTGGGGCTTTCGGCCCAGGTGGCATGGGCGCGCGACTCCAGGCGGTAACCCATGCGGTCCTCGAGATGCCGTTTGGCCGCGACAAAGAGATCGACCACGCCGTCCTGCAGGAGATGATAGTAGCGGGCGCGGAAGAGGGCCGTGGCGCGGACCTGGTCCGGCGCCCCGCCGAAGACGTGCATGACGTCGCGCTTCGCCGTGAGGTCGTTCACGAAGTCTTCCTGGCCGTGGACGAAGTAAATCAAGTACTTCGCGAAATCGGCGTATTCGGGGCCGTAGGCCGCCGCGAAACGTTTGGCGAGCCCGGGGCTGACATAGCGGAGCGCGAACTCGCCGTGATCGTGATGCGAGAAGTAGCCCCAGTCCTGCTGGATGTGCATTTCGTCGGAGTAGAGTCCGTTGAGCTTGACGCCGGCGTCTGCGTACTTGTCGCCGAGCTTCGTCAGATACGGCAGGGCGGAATCGCTGAAATAGTCCATCTCCGGCACGCGGTACATCTGCACCGCCACGACGCGGTTGCGGCCGCCGGCCTCGGGATGCCCGGAACCGAAGATGCGAATTTGTACCGCCTCGTAATCCCCCTTCTTCTCAGCGTGTTCCGGCACTTCCACCTGCACGCCTTCGGAGATGTCCACGATGTCGTTCGGGTCCACGATGCGGTAGGGCGTGCCGCCGATCGCCTTCTCATGGAACGCGAAGACGCGCACGCCCGCGTCCGCGAGATTGACCGGTCCCTTGTTGTTCGACCAGCGGAGCTGTCGCCAAAGTTGCACGCTGAAACGGCCCGACTCGGGGTCGCGCAGACCCTTCCGGTAATGCATCCATACACCGCTTTCGCCGGTTTCGGCGGTATAGGCCGGTCCAATCTCAAGCGGGCTCATGAGGCTGAGTTCGAGGCCGAGGCCATATTCCTGGGCGAACTTGCTGATGGCGGCAATTCTCTGGACGTACTCGTCCTTGTCCGGCGTCAGTTGGCGCGGCTTGCCCTTCTGCCCGGGGCGGTACTGCGAGAAGAAGTGGTCAAACGCGATGATGAGCGTGCGGTTGCCCGCCGCCTTGGCCTCCTCGCAGATTTGCCGCAGGCTGCGCTCGTGCTTGTCGAAGGTCAGGCTCAGGTCGAGGACTTTGTCCGGGTCGGACAAGGCCACAAGTTCCTCGTCGGTCACCAGGATGATGTGCGACTTCCCGAGGGTGAAACTCCAGGGCCCGGGGAAGCTGACCAGGTCCCCGCGATAGAGGTTCTCGGGCACCGTGGGCGGGAACGTCTCGCCCCCGGCCGTTGCGCATATCAGCAGCCCCAAGACTACCCCGACCATGCAAAGCGCGCGTCCGATGTCCATGAAAAGTCCTTTCGCCGTTGACCGAGCTTGCATCATATGCGAGCAGCGGGAAGACTTCAACCGGAGCGCGACCACCGGAATGGGAATCGAGGGAGCGGTAAAGGCCATTCGGGAACCGGGAGGAAGGTTGTGTTCAGGGCGGTTGGGCGGGCCTTTCCGGGCAGGTTCTCTCTTGACAAGAAGGGGTCGGGCAGAGTGGGAAATGCGCGGGGGAGGACTTTGACTGTTAGGAGTTAAGCGATTAGTTTTCAATTGGTTACACCAATTCACGAAAAGTGGATGATTATTATTATTTATGGAATTTCATAGAAATTGCTCTTGCCATTCCGCCGGGGCTGCGGTAAAATGAAAGAGTCTGATCGGAAGTGGCAGGGAGTGCGGTGCATGGGGTGGTGCGGTGCGGCCGGTAGGCTGTGCGACCTATGCAATGCCTGAGAAGGAGGTGTGCACGACCCTTTTCCCGGTCGGGACGAGGGAGCGTGTATGCAGTGCAGTTCTTTTTGTCCGCGCCGCATCTTTTTCGGCGTCGTGTATTTGTCTTTGCTCGCGGTAAGCGCGGCGCATGCCTGGGGACTTGACGCGGGCACGTCCCGGGCGGATCGCATTCTGGCGGCACGCGAGGCGCTGGCTTCCGGGACACCCTCCGAACAGGCAGCGGCCTGCGATTATGTGCGGCGGCTTCGCGATGCGGGGAGCATTCCGGCCTTGCTGGGGGCGTTGGACGCTCCGGAAGCCCGGGTTCAGGCGCGGGCGGTGACGGCGCTGCGGAGTCTGGGGGCGCTTTCCGCGCTGCCGCGGATGCGGCTGCTGCTGGCTTCAAAGGATGGCAGGGTGCTGCGGGCGGCAATTTCGGCGCTGGGGCAGCTTGGGGGGGCGGAAGACGGGGCGATTATCGCGCCGTTCTTGGTGGATTCGCGGGAAAGTGTGCGGGTGACGGCGGCCTGTGCGCTGGCGCGGCTGGGGGATGCGCAGGGGCGGGCGGTGCTGTGGAAGGCGGCGGACAGTCCGCGGGGGCTGGCGGCCCGGCTCGGGATCGCGGGTTTGGGGTATCTGGGGGACGCCGAGAGCACAGCACGCCTGGAACAATTGGCCCAATCTCCGAAGAATCCGTGGCAGGACGATGCCCGGATTGCCCTGGCGGAGCGTGAATTGAGCGCGGAGAAGGGCGCAGATCGCCCGGCGGCGCTGCTGGCCTGGGCCCTGTCGGACGACCGGGCGCTGGCGGAGTGGGCGGTCACGGAGCTGGCCAATGCGGCCTGTTCGGAGACGGTGGGCTGGCTGCAAGGCGTGGCGGAAGCGGGTGGCGCGGCGTCGGGCAAGGCGCGGGAACTGCTTTCCTGGCGTTTTGACGTGGCGCTGCCGGCGCCGGCGCCCCCGGTGGAGAAGCATGAGATCCCGGTGCATCGCGCGTTCTACAACCTGGCGCACGGCATCCTTGCGCGGCAGAACTGCGCGGTGGCGAGTTTCTTCGATGCGGCGGCGCAGGGCGATATCTGGGACGGGGCGGGGGACGAGGACGATCAGGACTGCGACAATCAGCCGTGTTCGCTGGGGAACCTGTGCCCGAGCGCGAATCGGCACTTCTACAACCCCATCACGGGCCTGGGCCTGCCGAACATTCCCCTCTACAGTTGCGACAGCGGCACGCAGATGACCGCGAAGGAGAATGCGGGCATTCACTGGAACAAGGCGGCGGTGGCGTATGCGGCGGGGGAAACGAGCGGCTACAGCGGAGCGTTTCACCTGTTGGGCGAGACGATGCACCTCTTGCAGGACATGAGCGTGCCGGCGCACGCGCATGTGGACAATCACCTCGACTCGATGGGGGACGACTACGAGCAGTGGTTCAAGGCGTATGTGGCGGGAGGCGGGTCGGTGGCCACGGACGGGCTGGCGCCGCGGATTCCGGCGGAGGCGGGCGTCGCGGGGCTGATGGAGGAGATGGTTCGCTTTTCGTACGAACTGGCGGCGTATCAGGGGGTGATCGTGGAGGACCCCGATGTGCAGGCGCGGCATCTCGATCACGAACTGGGCCAGATGTTCCGCATCGATTATTACGATGCGTGGTACGAGGATACGCGCTGGGAGTTGCGGGATCGGAACAACAAGCTGATCGGGGCGTATGACGGGAACAAGCTCTTTGATCTGGGCGAGGATAAGTGGTGGCCGGCGGACAGCCGCTTCAGCGAGGGGAAAGTGGAGGGCGAGGATGCGATCAGCGGCGACTTCTACATCGAGAACCTCGTGGATGGCAGCACGCTGTTTCAGCCGAAGGCGTTTGCGGCGGAGAAGCTGACGAATACCACGTTCACGGTGGGCGACAGCATAATCGACGTGTACGCGCGCGAGATTGTGCCGGAATGCCTCGAACTTTGCGCGGGGCTGCTGCAGCTTTTCGCCGAAGCACATCAGGCGGCCGAAGCGGTGCGGATTGTCTCGCCGGCGGCGGCTGAAAGCGTCAGCGGGGCTGTCAGCGTCGTCGTGGAAGTCGCTTCGGGCTTTGAGCCGCCCACGCTATTCGTGGATGGGGCGCCCTGCGCCGTGCCGGCGGTCTCGGACACGCCCGGGGCCTATACGTTCGTCTGGGATGGGGCGATGTCGCGGTCGTTCGGGCCGTGTGTCATCGAGGCGCGGGCGGCCACGGCCGAGGGCTGCGAAGTGGCGGGTTCCGTGCAGGTTTTCGCGGGCAATGTGGCGCCGGAGCTCACGCTGCTGGCGCCCGTGGCGCCGGTGATTATTCAGGGCGAACCCCTGCTCGTGGCATGGACGTCGAGCGACCCGGATTCGAATGCGACAGTTGCGTTCTACGTGGACGAAGACGGCGCGGGCTATGACGGCGCGCCGCTGGCAGCCACGTATCTGGAAGACGAGGACGGCGGGTCGGGACAGGTTTGGCTGGATGCCGCGCTGCTGCCGCACGATGTCACGTTCTACCTCTACGCGTCCGTGACGGACGGCGTGTCCACGGCCACGAGCGCATATTCCGCACCGGTCCTTGTGATGAGCGAAGACCCGGGTGAGGGCGAGGGCGAGGGAGAGGGAGAAGGGGAAGGAGAGGGAGAAGGAGAGGGAGAAGGAGAGGGAGAGGGAGAAGGAGAGGGAGAAGGAGAGGGAGAAGGAGAGGGAGAAGGAGAGGGAGAAGGAGAGGGAGAAGGAGAGGGAGAAGGAGAGGGTGA
>CAILVY010000158.1 GCA_903837785.1 Candidatus Hydrogenedentota bacterium | reverse complement strand
GTGGATGGCGAAACTCTGCTCGAGCTCGGCGAAGATCGCGTCTACACGGCGTGTCTTGAAGCCGTTTTCCGTCATCTCCGTGTTGCCGTGCATCGGATCGCAGCTCCACAAGACGGGGTGCCCGCTTTGCCGGGCGGCCTGAATGGCGCGCGGAAGGTGCTCGGCCACGTGTTTCTGGCCAAAGCGCGTGATGAGGGTGAGATGTCCGGGTTCGCGGCGCGGGTCGAGCGCGGCAATCATCTCGAGGAGTTCCTGTTCCTGGAAGGCCGGGCCAAGCTTGAGGCCGACGGGATTGCGCAGGCCGCGCAGATACTCGACGTGGGCGCCCTTGGGATCGGCGGTCCGGTATCCAACCCACAGGAAGTGTGCGCCGAGATTGTAATGATCTCCGTTGCCGGCCGGGCGGGTCAGCGATTCCTCATAGGGCAGGAGCAATGCTTCGTGGGAAGTGTAAAAATCGACCCGGCGGAGGGCTTCACTGGCATTGGAGGCGCCGATGGTCTCCATGAAGGTGATGGAATCCACGATGGCATTGACGGCCTGCTGATAGGCCTTGCCGTGGGGACTGGTTTCGATAAAGGAGAGGTCCCACTGCTCGGGATGATGCAGGTCCGCAAAGCCGCCCTCGATGAGGGCGCGGATGAAATTCAGGCTCGCAGCCGCGTGATGATATCCGTCCAGCATGCGCCGGGGGTCGGCCGCGCGCAGGGCCGGGTCCGCTTCGCGGCTGTTGATCAGGTCGCCGCGGTAGACCGGCAGCCGCTGCCCGGCCACGTCTTCGAAGGCCTGGCTGCGCGGCTTGGCATATTGGCCGGCGACGCGCCCGAGTCGGACGACGGGCTTGCGCGTGGCGTAGGTGAGCACGAGGCTCATTTGGAGCAGCACCTTGAGTTTCGATACGAGGGCGAGTTCCGTGCAGTCCGAGAAACACTCCGCGCAATCGCCGCCCTGCAGCACGAAGCGGCGCCCTTCGGCGGCCTCCGCCAGGGCGCTGTGCAGGCGGTCCACTTCCCCAACCGAAATGAGGGGTGGCTTCAGACTGAGCGCATGGGTCACCCGCGACACGGCCTCGGGATCGGCATAGTCCGGCTGCTGCCGGACGGGGAAGCGCCGCCAGCTTGCGGGGGTCCATGTGGCGCAGGCATTTTCGTTCATGGGGTGGATGGAAGTCCGATTGGAACCTTGATTGTTCATGCGGTAGAATACAGCAGATTGATGTGGTTCCTCAATAACGCGAGAGCCGATGCCGACCGTGCGCGCTCTCCAAAGGCCCTTTCACTCACGAGGGCCGGGGTAAGGCGATGTCCTTTTCCACGTTTCTCATAACCGGTTTTGTCATGCTCGGTTTGGGCGGGGTGTTGGCGGCCGCGCTGGCCATCGCCCACCGCAAGCTTCATGTGCAGGAAGACCCGCGCATCGACACCATCGAAGAACTGCTGCCCCAGAACAACTGCGGGGCCTGCGGGACGGGTGGCTGCCGTGCGTTTGCGGAAGCGGTCGTTACGGGCGCCATCAGCCCGGGCAAGTGCACCGTATCGCCCCCGGAAGTCAAAGAGGCCATTGCCCTGTATCTCGGGGTGGATGTGGGTGCGGAAGAGAAACGTGTGGCACGGCTCGCCTGCGCGGGCGGAAAACACGTGGCATGGGTGCGTGCGCGCTACGAGGGGCTCGAGACGTGTCAGGCGGCGGCGCTTGTGGCGGGCGGGGGCAAGGGCTGCGCGTGGGGCTGTCTTGGCTTCGGCGATTGCCGGCGCGTCTGCGATTTCGATGCCATCCGGATGAACGCAAATGGCCTGCCGGAAGTGAACGAGGACCGGTGCACGGCCTGCAACGCGTGCGTTGAGGTGTGCCCCAAGGCCCTGTTTTCGCTGCATCCGGTGAGCCACCGCCTGTGGGTGGCGTGCAAGAACCGCGCGCCCGAGGACCAGGCCAGAGCGGAATGCGAAGTGGCCTGCATCGCCTGCGGCCGGTGCGGCGCCGACGCGCCGCCGGGACTGATTGAGATTGTGGACAATCTGGCGGTGGTGGACTATGCCCGGAACGCGATGGCGTCCCGCGTGGCGATACAGCGCTGCCCGACGGGGGCCATTGTGTGGATTGAGGAATCGGGTGAAATCAGCAAGGGTCCGGAAGCGAGAAAAGTGGCGCGGAAATCCCCGCTGCCCATAGCCAAGGAACGGTAGCCAACACGCGATGAAGCATCAAGAATCCATCAAGTATCCCGGCACGCCGGCGGTGCTGGATGCCCGAGCGGCCGCGGCCTGTTGCAGCCCGGAGATGCCGCCCGCGGCCACGGAGCCCATGGCGGTGAGCGCGGGCCGCGCCCTGACCGGCATGCGCGCCGGGCATGTCTCGAACGGCCTGCAGGGGACACAAGGCGTCTTGAGCGCGGACATTGCGCAACGCCTGACGTACGTGCTGAGCGTGGCGCAGCCCGGCGACGATCACGCGGTGGACAACGCGTCGCTGTTTCAGCTTGCCGCGAAGAACGTGCAGGCCATCTGCGACCTGAACCTGATTGCGCGGCGTATCGCCGAGACGGCATTGACGCCCGGCATCGTGGTGCAGGACCTCTCCCCCACCCTCGAATCCGTGCGGCTCCCGGAACCTGAACTGTGCGCGGAATACATCGGCAAGGCCGAAGACCTGATCGAGACGCCCACGGCCGCACAGCGGATTCTGTTCGGCGCAAAACGCCGGCGGGTGCCCGCGCTGTGGGACATCGACAATCCCGCACTGAGTGGTCCGGCGCTTGGAGCCGAGGCAGCCATGCGGAGCGTGTCCGCACAGCGTCCGTTCTTCTACGGTCATGTTCGTGAGATCGCGGATCAGGCCATGCAGGCGTTTCATGCGCTGACAGGGCGGAAGTATCAGCGGGTCAGCACGTATCACGCGGACGATGCCGAATACCTCATCGTGGCGCAAGGCGGCATAGTGTGCCTGGCCGAAGCGGTTGCGGACTATCTGCGGAAGACGAAACGCATTAAAGCGGGCGTAATCGACCTCACGATGTTCCGGCCGTTTCCCGGGGATTTGATCGGACGTCTCGTGCAGGGGCGCAAGGGCGTTGCCGTTCTCGAACGGACGGATCAGCCGATGGCCGAAGACCTGCCGATCATCCGCGAACTGCGCGCCTGTGTGGCGAAATGCATCGAGAACGGCCAGGCCAAGGGCGCTCTTCCGTATCCCGGCTACGCGGCCTATGCCAGGCCACAGGATCTTCCCGCGCTGTTTTCCGGGGTCTACGGCCTGGGAGGCCGCGAAGTGTGGCCGGAAGCGGTCCTTGGCGCGGTGGAGAACATGATCGACGGCGGCGCCCGAAAGCGGTTCTATTATCTTTCCTCCGATTTCGCGAAAGGCAAGGCGCTCACGCCGCAACGCGAGGTCCATCAGGACGCGTTGCTCGAAGCCTATCCGTTCCTGACGGATTTGAGTGTTCGAGGGAGCGAGAACCCGCCCCTGCTTCCGGAACGCAGCATCAGCGTTCGGGTGCATGCCGTCGGGGGACGGGATGAAGTGGCGGGACATCTGGCGCTCAGCCTCTTCGATGTCTTTGGCCTGCATCTTCAGGCGCGGCTCAAGAATCCCGGCGCCAGGAAGGATCGGCCCAGCGCGACGCTGTTGACCGTCGCGCCCGAGCCTCTGCGCGTCAGCGGCGAGTATATGGGCGTGGATGTCGCCCTATGCAGCGATCCGGAGGTGTTTCGGCACGGCAACCCGCTGGCGAATCTCAAATCGGGCGGGGTAGTCCTTCTTCAGAGTGCATCGGAGGACGCGCAGGCAGTCTGGGGGATGCTTCCGCTGCGTGCACAAAAGGACATCGTTCAGAATAACCTGCACGTATACTTTGTGGATGCGATCAAGATTGCGCGCGAGACAGCCTCGACGCCCGAACGCCGGGCGCTGATGCACGACATGGCGCTGCAGGGGGCGTTCTATCAGGTCTCCCCGGTGATGAACCTGACCGGCACGACGGAGGCCGCGCTGTTCCGCCTATTCGGCGAGCACCTGCATGGCAAGATCGGCGATGAGGAGATGAAATCGCTGCGGCGCGGCTATGACGACGTGAAAGAGGTTGTGGACAAGCCGCTGGGCGCGGAAGCGCCCGAGCCGTTGCGGCGGGCGACCTCGCTGCCGTCCATGCTGAAACGGCAGCCGGTCGGCGAGGTGGCCGCGACGGATCCCCATCGATTCTGGGAGCAGGTGGGTGACTTCTATCGCAGCGGCGACGTGCCGGAAGGCCTGGCGGGGCCGATTGCCGCCCTGAACCTGGTTCCCCCAGCGACCGGCCTGTTCCGCGATCTGACGCCCACCCGCGCCACGCACCCGGCGTGGATACCGGAGCGATGCACGGCGTGCGGACGCTGCTATGTGGTGTGTCCGGACAACGCCATCCACGGGCTGGTCAATCCCCTGATCGACGTCTTCGAGACGGCCATTCGGCGCATCGAACAATCGGGCCGGACGATCGAGCACCTGCGGGGGGCGGTGCGGACGCTCGAGCGCAAACTGCGCCCCATGCTCTCCCCCGCCGCCGACTTCAAGGCGCTGCTGGCCCAGGCGATTCAGGAGTCCGTGGCCGCGGCAGGCGGCGACGCGGCGTTGCAGGCCGAGTTTGACGCGCTGCGCCAGGAGCTGGATGCGTTTGTCTTTGCGGTGACGGAACCGCATTTCTCCGAGCGGGAGAAGGCCGCGAAAGGGACCGGGGCGCTGTTCTCCATATCCATCAACCCCTACGCCTGCAAGGGCTGCATGGCCTGTGTTGAGGCATGCCCGGAAACGTCGCTGAAGGAGGTGCCGCAGTCGGAGCAGGGTATTGAGCGGCTTCAGAAGACGTGGGGCTTCTGGCTCGATCTGCCGAACACACCGGCGGAGCATCTGGTGCCCACGACCACGCTGGGCGACCTGGAGACCCTGCTGCTCGACAAGCAGAACACGGACCCGGCCGTCTTCGGCGGGAACGCGTGTGCGGGCTGCGGGGAAGCGCTGGTGCTGCGCCTCTTCACGGCCTGTGTCGAGTCGTTGATGCAGCCCCGGGTGAAGCGGCATGTGGCCTGCCTCGAAACCCTGATTGGCCGGCTCGAACAACATATCCGGCTGAAACTGGCCGGGAATCTGGACCTCAGCGACACGGAGGCGGTGCAGTCGGTCCTCAGCGAGTCCGACCGCGCGGATGTGACGCTGTCCGCGCTCTCCCGCCGCCTGGACAACAAGCCGCTGGATGCGGACTGGGTGAACTGGGTCACCGGGGTCCTGGCCTCGTTGAAACAACTGAAATGGCAATATGTCGAGGGCGCCGGCAAGCGCGGGCGCGCCCGGCTGGGCGTCGTGAATGCTTCGGAATGCCCCGCGCTTTCCGGCGCGGCGTATCCCTACAATCCGTATCCCTTCCCGTGGGTGAACCACTTGTCCTCCGATGCGGTGGCGCTGGCCGAAGGCGTGCTGGACGGTCACATGGCGAAGATGGCGGAAGGATTCAAGTACATCCGCATGGCCGAGCTGGAACTGGCGGGAGACTACCGTCCCGACAAGCACGACGAGTTCTTCGCGGCCTTTGACTGGCGTCAATTTACCGACGAGGAGTATCAATTGTGTCCGCCCGTCGTGTGCACGAGCGATGCCGGAACGCACGAATTCCTGACCCTGCTCCGGTCCGGCAAGCCGATCAAGGTGCTGCTGCTCGACACGCACGCCCGCTCCTGTGAACAGGAAGCGGCCCTCTCCGCGATGGCACTGCGCTCGGCGTATGTCCTGCAGGGGGCGATACATCATCCCTCCCACCTCGCCGAGGGCTTCATCGAAGGATTGAACACGCGGCGTCCCGCGCTGTTCAACGTGGCGTGCCCGTGCTCGAATGAACACGGCATGACGGACGCGAGTTCGAAGGAGCAGAGCCGGCTTGCCGTCGAATCCCGCGCGCACCCGCTGCTCCGTTACAACCCGGACTTGGCGCCGAGCGTCGACGGGCGCCTGAGTATCGAGGGCAACCCTGCGCCGCAAGAGGACTGGCCGGTCTATCGCATCGAGTACCTGGATGAACAGGAGCAGCCTGCCAGCCGGGAGTTCCCGCTCACCTTTGCGGATTTCGCCGTGACGCAGGAGCGTTTCAACCGCCATTTCGTCGAAGCGCCCCCGGGCGACGGCAGCGGAAAACTGGTCTCGCTGGCCGGGTATCTGCAACTGGACGCGGAAGACCGCGAAGGGCTGTACCCGTTTGTGTGGGCGGTGGACGCGGACCGGCACTTGCGGCGGCTGATTCCCAGTGCGAGCCTGGTCCAACAGACAGCGGCCCGCCGGGATGCCTGGCGGACTATCCGGAACTTGGTCTCTCCGGCGGCTGTGCCCGCCGCGGAAACGGCCGCTATCGACGAAGCGCCGGTGCCGGCCGCGCCGCTTGAGGCAGCAGCGGACGTGTCCGCGCCTGAGCCTGCGCCCGCGGCGGTTGTCGCGCCCGCGCCGGCGGCGCCGGTTGCGGCGGCCGAAGCCGCCCCGGGAAGCGGCCCCTCCATTCCCGATGACGGCAGCTATGTGGCGCCGTGGATCGATTCGGAGAAATGTTCGACGTGCGAGGAATGCGTGAAGATAAACCCGGAGATCTTCGCCTATGATGCGCGCCGCAAGGCGTTCATCAAGGATCCGCATGCCGGACCGTACAAGCACCTCGTACGCGCCGCCGAGAAGTGCACGGAGAAGGTGATCCATCCCGGATACCCGGCGGATCGGACGGAAAAAGGCATCGAGAAACAGATAGAGAAGGCGAAGAAATTCATGTAGGCATTGCGCGTGACACGTCCGGTGTCCGCACTTGTCGCGCAGAACAGCGTTCAACACGGCGAATAGAGCGATGAAGTTTCCCTTTGGCAAACAGCAGAAGACTTTCGAACACGGGGTTCACCCCCCGCAGTTCAAGGAAGCCACGGCAGGCAAGCCGATCCGGCGCATGGCTTTTGCGCCGCAGCTGATCGTGCCCCTGCTGCAGCATATTGGCGCGCCCGCCATACCCATTGTGCGCGAAGGCCAGGAAGTCGTGCGGGGGGAGCCCATCGCCAGGGCGGCCGGCTTCAATTCCGTGCCCATGCATGCGCCGGTGACCGGCGTGGTGCAGCGGATCGCCCTCGCCCCCACACCCATGGGAAACATGGCGCCGGCCATATTTATCAAGACGTATCCGGGGGCCAGCCAGGAAATCCTGTATGGCGCACCCCGCGACATCGGGGGCATGAGTCCGGAGGCACTTGTGCTTGCGGTCCAGGAGACGGGGGTGGTGGGCCTTGGCGGCGCGGCGTTTCCCACGCATGTGAAGCTTTCCGTGCCCGAGGGGAAATCGGTCCACACGTTGATCGTCAATGGCTGTGAGTGCGAGCCATATCTCACGACGGATCACCGCATCATGCTGGAACGGACGCAGGACATCCTTGCGGGAGTGCACGTGGCTCTGCGGATCACCGGGGCTTCGAGAGTGCTCGTGGGCGTGGAAGACAACAAGCCCGACGCCATCGAATCGTTGCGCGCGGCGTTTGATGCCTGCCCGGCGCCGGCGGAGGTCGTTTCCTTGCCCACGAAGTATCCTCAGGGCGCTGAGAAGATGCTGACAAAGGCGTTGCTTGGGGGGGAAGTGCCCTCCGGCGGATTGCCGATTGAACTGGGCACGCTGATCATGAATGTGGCGACCCTGGCCCAAATCGGGGATTTGCTCCCGCGTCAGCAGGGTTTAATCGAACGCGTAGTGACGATCGCCGGGCCGGGCGTTCAGAAGCCGGGGAACTACCTGATGCCGTTGGGAACGCCCCTGTGGTTCATCCTCGAGTCCGCGGGATTCGACGGCAAGGCGGATCAGGTGGTGCTGGGCGGCCCCATGATGGGGATGGCCATTCGCTCGCTGGCCACGCCGATTACGAAAGGGATTACGGGAATCCTGGCGCTGGCGAAAGGCGGGTCCGCCTCCAACACGAAGACGTATCCCTGCATCAAGTGCGGCTCCTGCCTTGCCGCATGTCCCGTCCAACTCAATCCTTCCCGACTGGGACTGCTCGCGCGGAAGCAGCAGTACGCGGAAATGGAACAGGGCTTTCATCTGAATGACTGTTTCGAATGTGGTTGTTGCAGCTATGTCTGCCCCGCGAACATCCCCCTCGTGCAGTATTTCCGCATCGCCAAGGCGATGAACCGGCAGCAGCGCTCCCGGGCGCAGGCGGCACAGAACCGTGGAGGGCGGTCGTAATGGCGGAACACGACGTCTTCCTCCTGCGCACCGCGCCTCACCTGCACGGCAGCGTGCCTGTTCCCGTGATCATGCGCAATGTGGTTTATGCCCTGATTCCGGTATGCCTGTTCTCGGTTTTTCAGTTTGGGCTGAGTGCGGCTGTCCTGATTGTGGTCACGACGGCCGCGTGTTTGCTCAGCGAGCATCTCCTGTGCCGCCTTTCCGGGATCCAGACCACGCTGGGCGATTGGAGCGCGGCGATTACCGGCATCCTCCTGGCCCTGACACTGCCGCCGGGGTTTCCGATTTGGATGGCGGTGATTGGCGCGGTGTTCAGCATGCTTGTGGGCAAATGGATCTTCGGGGGCCTGGGATTCAACCTGTTCAATCCGGCGCTCGTCGGGCGCGCGTTTCTGCAGGCGACCTTTCCTGTGGCCATTACCACCTGGACGCCCGGCCATGCGGCGGGACGCTTCAGCGGGTTCATTCCGTCCACCTGGGCGTTTCCATTCATGTCGCCTGTTCCCATCGCCGAGTGGTCGAAACAGGCGGCGGTGGATGGATTCAGCGGGGCCACGCCCCTGGCGTTGATGAAGTTCGATCACGTTGCGAGTGAGACGTCGCGCCTTTTCTTCGGGATGACCGCGGGCTCGACCGGCGAAACTTCCGCCTTTCTCATTCTGCTCTGCGGCGCGTATCTGGTTGTCCGGAACATGATGAACTGGCGCATTCCGGCCGGCATGCTGGGCAGTGCGTTCATTTCGGGCGGGCTTTTCTATCTGCTGGATCCGACGCGTTACCCCTCCCCCGTGTTCACGTTGTTTTCGGGCGGGCTGATGTTGGGCGCGGTCTTCATGGCTTCGGACATGGTGGCTTCGCCGGTCACCTCGCTCGGGGTGTGGATTTACGGAGCGTTGATGGGGCTTTTCACCGTCATCATCCGG
>CAILVY010000157.1 GCA_903837785.1 Candidatus Hydrogenedentota bacterium | reverse complement strand
TTCTGGATGGGGAAGACCGAGGTGACACAGGCGCAGTGGCGGGCGGTAATGGGTGACAACCCATCGTACTTCAAGGGCGATGATCGGCCCGTAGAGCAGGTCTCCTGGGAGGATTGCCAGAGCTTTGTCCGAAAACTGAACGCACAAACGGATGGGAAGTTTCGTCTGCCCTGCGAGGCGGAATGGGAGTACGCGTGCCGGGCAGGCAGCACAACGGCGTATGGCTTTGGCAACAATGCAGATCAATCGGGCGCTTATGCCTGGTATGACGCCAATGGCAGCGGCGAAACCCATGCCGTGGGGCAGAAGAATCCAAACGTGTGGGGCCTCTTGGATATGCACGGAAACGTCTGGGAGTGGTGTCAGGACTGGTACGGTGATTATCCGGGCGGCGATGCGACCGACCCGGAAGGAGCCAGTTCGGGCACACTCCGGGTGCTGCGTGGCGGCTCGTGGGACTACCGTCCGTCCCACGGCCGGTCCGCCTATCGCAACCGCAATACCCCGGACCATCGGAGCTACGGCCTTGGGTTCCGTTTGTTGCGGACTCCTTGACCACAAAACTGAACAAGTTGAACAATCGAATCCCGGAAGAGCTGGGCATGGAGTCCCGGTGTGTTTTGATGGCTGTGTTGACGCCGCCCAAAGAGCAACGGACGGGGGCGCGCTGTGGGATCCATCGGGTTGAATATCGTCCGGCTGCGGCGGGGCAGCAGAATGAGTATCATGCTCTGTTGCCGGGCGTGCAGAAGGAAGGTTGGGCCACCGAAGCCAATGTCCCTCCGGGAGGGACTCCGGAAGAGTGTGATGTATCGCTGAAAGTTGGGAACTTCATGAAGAATAGGTCAGAAGGCGTTGTTCTGCTGAGGCTTGCCTCAAGAGCTCTTAGCATTGGCAACAGGAGAACGAACCTGGAACGGAGGTGCTTGAGCGCATCAGCGGCAGTCATTTGCGCTCTTGTGACACTGCTCGCACAGGCGCAGGACCGCAGTGTGACCGTTGCCAGCGAAGGGACCCCGGACGCAAACCTGAAAAGAAACGCGTTGGTGATAGGCAACGGAGCGTACAGCGATGCCCCGCTGAGAAATCCGGTGAATGACGCAGATGCCATAGCGAACGCCCTGAAGACCTGCGGTTTTGCCGTAACCACCCTCACCGATGGCAACCTGAAGAGCATGGAAGAGGCCATCGATGCGTTTGGCGTGAAGATTCGGGGTGGCGGGACGGCATTGTTCTATTACTCCGGGCACGGGATTCAAGTGGAGAATGAGAATTACCTTGTCCCCGTCGGCGCGAGTCTCGCTGCGGAGAACGAAGCTCGGTACGAGTGCGTCAACATGGGGCGGGTACTGGCGAAGATGGAGAACGCGGACACGCAAGTGAACATTGTCATTCTCGATGCGTGCCGGAACAATCCGTTTGCACGCAGCTTCCGAAGTGCCTCCAGCGGACTTGCTCAAATGAGCGCCGCCAAGGGCACCATCATTGCGTTTGCAACGGCGCCCGGAAGAGTAGCCGCCGATGGCGCCGGGCAGAATGGACTCTATACTGCCTGCCTGCTCCAGAATCTCCGCAGGCCCGGGGTCCCCCTGGAAGAGGTATTCAAGTCTGTCCGGGAACAGATTGTGGCGAAGCAGGGTGACAATCAGATCCCTTGGGAAAACTCGTCTTTGATCGGAAAATTCTACTTTGTGCCATCGGACGTTCCCACTCCGCCGGGTCCCGTGGCGTCGCTGCCGCCGCCCCCCGCGGCCGCGGCGGTTTCCGGTGCCCTGCAGGTCTCGGTGAATGTGGCAAGGGCAACCGTCAAAGTCGACGGCAAGGACCGGGGTACAGCGAAGGAATCAGAGCCCCTGCGCCTGACGGAGCTTCCTGCCCGCGAGGTGAAAGTGGAGGTGCTCTCCGACGGGTATGAACCGCAATCGAAAACTGTGAAAATACCCCTCAATGACTGGGCAAATGAACCGTTTGTGCTGCAGGCAAAAGCCCGGGTCGTCCAGGGGGAAGCGAAACCTGCCGCGGTCCGGGTGACGCAGGGCGGCGGCGACTACAAGACGGGCGAGGTGCGCACCTTTTCCGGCATCGCGTTTGTCTGGTGTCCGCCGGGCTCCTTTGTCATGGGCAGCCCCCAGAGCGAGGAGAACAGGGATGACGATGAAACCCAGCACCGGGTGACGCTCTCCAAAGGCTTCTGGATGGGGAAGACCGAGGTGACACAGGCGCAGTGGCGGGCGGTAATGGGTGACACCCCATCGTACTTCAAGGGCGATGATCGGCCCGTGGAGCAGGTCTCCTGGGAGGATTGCCAGAGCTTTGTCCGAAAAGTGAACGCACAAACGGATGGGAAGTTTCGTCTGCCCTGCGAGGCGGAATGGGAGTACGCGTGC
Source organism: Candidatus Hydrogenedentota bacterium (assembly GCA_903837785.1). Classification (GTDB taxonomy): domain Bacteria; phylum Hydrogenedentota; class Hydrogenedentia; order Hydrogenedentales; family CAILVY01; genus CAILVY01. Next base: position 843 of record CAILVY010000157.1, on the reverse strand, counting down.
CGGGCAGGCAGCGCAACGGCGTATGGCTTTGGCAACGATGCAGATCAATTGGGCGCTTATGCCTGGTATGACGCCAATAGCAGCGGCGAAACCCATGCCGTGGGGCAGAAGAATCCAAACGCGTGGGGCCTCTTGGATATGCACGGTAACGTCTGGGAGTGGTGTCAGGACTGGTACGGTGATTATCCGGGCGGAGAGGCGGACCCGGGAGGTGCCCGCTCGGGCACACGCCGGGTGCTGCGTGGCGGCTCGTGGTTCAGCAATCAGTGCGACGGCCGGTCCGCCAATCGCGGCGGCAATACCCCGGACAATCGGAGCAGCCTCACTGGGTTCCGTTTGTTGCGGACTCCGTAGCGCTTTTCGATGTAGCCCTTTGACTCTGTAGTCCTTCTCCTTCTATCCCTTGCTGCTGCCGGCAGTTCGGACCAAACGGAGCGCAGGAAGCCGATCACCCAGTCCGCAGCAAGGTGACCGGGTGTTTCGAGGGAAGGCGGCTACCTGTTCCAGAGATTGATGTTCGTCGGTATCCGCTTGTTCTTCTCTTGCCGGCGCCAAGACGGCACTCGCGCAAGCGCCGAGCAGGGAAACGGTGCAGGCAGATTGCTGCCGGAACACGCCTCATCCCGCGCTGCAAAACCGCGTACGGCCTTCCAAATCGTGCGAGCAGGCGGGTTCAACCAGACTACGGCAGCCCCGCGACAGGCTGTCCGTCATTATGCGGTCTTATCGCCCGATGGCCAGGGCCGGATCATAGCGGCCCGATACGACGGGACTTTGGTCATTGGCCGTTTCACGGCGCACCTCCTGGGAAAGATAGGGGACGATTTCCCCGAGGCTCACACT
>CAILVY010000156.1 GCA_903837785.1 Candidatus Hydrogenedentota bacterium | reverse complement strand
AGAACGGGCGCTCGCGGTGCGCCTGAATGAAAGCGCAGGCCTCGTCCGTGTAGCGGTCGGCCAAGTACTCGCCCCTGAAGTGTCCTTCGAGCGGCGAACTCCAGCCCGGCCAGAAGTAACTTCGCAGGCCGCCGCCGCCCGGCACGCCGATTGCCATGTCAAAGCCCTGTTTCTGCGGGCCATACGACGCATCGCCCAAGTGCCATTTTCCGACGATGCCCGTGGCGTAGCCCGCCTCGCGCAGCACTTCGGGGATTGTTGTTTCTTCGAGCGCAAGCTGATCTAGATACGGCGCGGGGAGCACGGGCGAGTCTTCCGGGCTTCGGGCGCCCTTGAGAAAGTCCGTGAGATGGAGCCGCGCGGGATACTTCCCCGTCATGATGCTCGCGCGCGTGGGCGAACACACCGGGCAGGCCGCGTAGGCCTGCATGAAGCGAAGGCCCTCGCGGGCGAAGCGGTCGATGTTCGGCGTTTCGTGAAACGTGCTCCCAAAGCAGCCGACATCCGCCCAGCCCATGTCGTCCACAAGGAAGAACACGATGTTCGGACGTTGCTTCGCCTGTGCGGGCACGCTCTGGCAGCCCGCGAGCGCCAGTGCGCCCGCGCTCACGCGGCCCAGGAAATCGCGACGATTCATGGCTTGTACTCCCCTTCCATTAAGTCACTTGGATTCGGCGGCATACACGCGCAGCCAGCCGTCCGCACTGCTGAGCACTATTTCCGAGGCCCCGTCGCCGTTCACGTCGGCGAGGATCGGCGCGCCGAGCGCCGCGTTTTCCTCGAGCCGCCAGCGCAGCGCCGCTTGGGCGTTGTCATCTCCAACGGCGATGAGCGCGCCGTGACTCGTGCCAAAGACGAACTCGGGCGTGCCGTCGCCGTCGATGTCGCCCGAGACCGCGTCCGAGGCCGACGCCTCGATGGGGAGCTCCCAGCGCGTCGAGCCGTCGGACACGTTGAGGCAGGCGAACTGGCCGTTCTGCCGTCCGAAACCCATGAGCCATGCGCCGTTTGCGCGCCGCAGGAAGCCCTCCTGGGTGCAGCGGTTCTGGCCGACGGGCGGAAGCTGATGCCAGTACGGCGCGGCGCGCAGCGACATCGCCGCCTGAAAGTAATGCCCCGCGACGAGGCACACCGTCGGGTCTTTGCCGTCTTCTTTGAGAATGGCGGGCAACGTGTAGAGCCCCTGGCTGGGCTGATTGAAGATCTTCGGCGGATACAGCGGTCCGACAAGCAGATCGCCGTTCACCCCGGACGCCGCGCAGTAGTAATCGGGGTTCGTGAAGATCAGGTCGTCCTTCCCGTCGCCGTCGAAGTCCCATACGGACGCGAGGTTCACGCTCGGACCGTAGTAACGCTCGATGCCCGGGCACTCGCCCTTCTCCCACAGGACCGCGCCCGAGCGGCCGTCCAGCGCCACGCTGCGCACGACGGGCGTGCCCGCCCAGAGATAGAGGTCTGGCGCGGGCCGCCCCGTGAAATGTGCCGTGCGCAGATAGGCTTTGCGCGGCTGTGGGAGGCCGGGCCGCTCTGGCGGCGGCAACTGCACGCGCCAGAGCGATTGATTCCCCGCGGAAGTCGAGATCGCTTCGACGGCGGGCGGCGCCTCGGGCCGGACTTGGCACACGACGAGGTCCGTCTTGTCGTCGCCGTTCATGTCGGCCAAGACCGGCACAGCGTCCGAACTGAACGTGCCGGCACGCTCGAACGTACCCCCGTTCAGGCGCAGCACCTCGATGTTTGGTTCGCGGTACAACACGACTTCGTTGCGGCCATCGGCGTCGAGGTCCGCCGCCAACAACGTGGGAAACGCCGGCCCCTGAATGGCGGGCACGGCGCTGAAATCGGCCTTGTGTTCCTTCGGCGGCTTCTCCCAGGCCTCGAAAGTCACGCTGCCGCTCGCGTCCATTCTCAGGGCGGACTTTTCGCCGGCGCGCTCGATGACGAGGGCATCGTTTTTTCTCAGGCCGAGCGCCGTGGCCGCGTCGTCCGCCCAGATCGTTTCCAGCGCGCCGTTGCGCAGTTGCAGCAGCCGCGCTCCGGACAACTTCGTGCGCGTGGGATCAACGGAAACGTTGCAGAGCAGCTCCGATTTGCCGTCGCCGTCGAGGTCCGCCGTGCCCTCGGCGATCATCCCGGGCATGCGGTACTTGAGCGTGCCCGAGATCGCGTCATACACGCGCACGAGCCACGCCCCCTCGTTCTCACTGTTGAACATCGACACGATGATCTCGAACTGCCCGTCTCCGTCCACATCGGCATACGGCTGCTTCGGCCAGGTCGAGGCCACTTTCCCCGTCGTGACGCTCTCCGGCCAGCCATGCGTCCAGGCGAGTTCGAGGCGCCCGCCTTTGTTCAGGAGCACCTCGTGATGTTGGGCGAACGTCGCGACGCACAGGAAATCCTCACGTCCGTCTCGGTTGAGATCGACGAATTCCGTCAGCCCATAGCTGCGGATGTTCGCGGGGGACACGTCCCACTGAACGAAATGTCTCTTTTCGCCCGTGGCCGCGTCGAAGAACCACATCCGGCTGTGGGTTTCGACCGCGAGCTCCCTTTTGCCGTCGCCATCGAGATCCGTCTGATAGAACGTGGGAAAACACGTGTAGAGGTCGAAATCGTAGCGCCATTGCTGCACGGGCGGCTTCCCGCTCTCCGGGAACCGAAACAGGGCGATGTAGCCGTTGTCCTTGTCCGGCGGATAGCCATGCATAAGGACCACGATTTCCTGGCCTGGCGATTCCGGCACATAGTCGCCCGCGTGCAGGTACCACGCGTACGACATCGGGTCCACATCATAGCGCCAGAGCACCGCCCCGTCTTTCAGCGCCACGATCACCGCGGCGGCATACGGATCCGCGGGGCGCCCCGCCTGCAGGAGTATCTCCACCGCGCCATCGCCGTCGAGATCCCCCTGAACGCTGATGGCCGTGAAGTTCAGGCCCGCCGGATGACAGCGCCAGAGCAGCGCGCCCGACGTGCTGTAACAATGCAGCGCACCCGCAACGATGGCGAGGCCACGCGTTTCGCCGCCCTCCGGCATCGCGGCCGCCGTGATCGCCGGCTGGCTTCGACCCAAATCATATTTCGCCACGCACGCCGGCGCCTGGGTCATCTTCCCGGCCAGCGGCTGTGCCGCCGTCAAGTGCGGATTCTGCCGCGGCTCCGGCCACTCGCCCGGCGCCGCCCCGGCAAGAACAGGCCATAACGCGAAGAAGAGCGGGCAAAACCGGTATGACAAGGCATGCATGTGTCGGCTCCTCTGATGCCGCGGGCATCATACGGCGTGCCGTTCACGAAATGAAAGCGCGACGCAGGGTCAACTTGACGCTGGCGGAACCTCATGTTAACGTAATGCAAATACACGGAAGGAGGCCAAATGGCAACGGGCATCGGGCGGGCCCGGAGGTGCGTCAGGAAGGGGAGGGGGTAGCTGTGGCTGCAAGTCGAACTTCCATGATGCTGGCGGATTTTCTTGCACCGCGTGCGGCAGCGTGCTGCGAAGCGATTCTGGCGGGGCTGCCTGTCGGCTATGCGGAGCGGGGCCGGCCTTTCCTGAAGGAATGGGTCGAGGCGCAAATCCAGGGCTTCCGCGGACATCCGGATCGGACGAGCGAGTGGGTCGCGCTGATGATGAGCATTGTCCAGGCGGAGGGCGGCGGCCTCGGTGAAGCGCTCGAGGTGGCGCATACGTTCCGGCGCGGAGCGCTTCAGGTCTGCCGGGGGCAGCGAACCGGCCTGACCGAGGACGAACTCTACGAGGTCTTGCTGGGACTGGAAGAGCGGTACATCCACGAGGTCAGTGAGTACTTCAGCCAGGCCGAACGTGAAACCCTCGCCTCCGAACGGCGCCGGCTACGGGTCATGGCCGAATCCATGACGGCGCCCTTCGCCATGTTGGACACGGAAGGGCTGATCACGCTGGCCAACGGCAATCTCGCCCGCGAATTGGGCGTTCCGGTGGACGGGCTCCCCCAACAGGAGTTTGCCTCTTTCTGTGACGAGGCAACGGCGGCGGAAATGCGCCGCGCCCTGCGGCTCAAGAAATCGACGCGGAGCGCGGAGTTCCTTGGCCACCTCGGCGGCAAGGGCAAGCAGCACGGTCCCTTCCGTTTCGTCATTCAGCCGATGTTCGATGCGCAGGGGTTGCGGAGTGGCGCGGGCGTCGCGCTGCTGAGCCCGGAAGCAGACACGGCCGAAGACACCGAGTTCCTGGGCGAGGCGGCGGAGAAAATTGTCGGATTCCTCCCGGTAGCGCTACAGGTCTTTGCGCGCGACCGCCGGGTGGTCTACAGCAATGGGGCCGCACAGGAAATGCTGGCCGGGGGCGAGGACAAGCGACGGCCCATTTGCTGCCGGCTGTCGTTCTCCGGCGTCTCCAGTTCATTCACGTGCGCCTGCGATCAGGTGTTGGCCACGGGCAAGCCGTTCCAGAGCGAGGGCCGCTTCGAGCGGGACGGCGTGACACGATGGTTTGCCACGGCCATCTCGCCCATGCGCCATGAAGGCCAGGAAGTGACCCATCTGGCCGCAGCCTTCCGGGAAGTGACCGCGCAGCGCATCCTCGAGAATGAGTTTCTGGGGCGTCAGAAATCGTCTTTGGCCTCCCAGGTCGCCGTAACCGTCGCGCATCAGTTGCGCAATCCCTTGGGCGTGCTCATCGGCTTTGCGGAGATGCTGGCGCGCGGACTCCCGCCCGAGCAGGTGCCCGGCGCGGTGGACAAGATGCTCCGGAACAGCATCCGGTGCAAGGAAATCGTGGAGAACCTGCTGGAGTTCGGGCGCGGATTCCCCAGCGAGCGCGTGCCCACGGAACTGACCACGATCATCCGAGAAACCCTTCAGCCGATGTTCACGCGCGCGCAGAGCAAGCGCATTGAATGGCGCCTGCCCGAGACGGCGGGGCCCGTCGATTGCGTGCCCAACCAACTCGCCCAGGTCTTTGTCAGCCTCCTGGACAATGCCCTCCGTGCCGCGGTCCAGCAAGTGATCTTCGAAGTGCTGCCCCGCGAGGATTTCGTGTTGATCAAGATTCAGGATGATGGACCGGGGGTTCCCGAAGGTCTCCGGGAACGCGTTTTTGAACCGTTCTTTACCACGCGAAAACAGGAGGGCGCCATCGGGCTCGGTCTCAGCTTGTCGCAGACGGTCGTGACCGAGTATGGCGGCTATCTCTACCTGGACGAAGCCGCGCCGGGCGGGTGTTTTGTAGTGCAGTTGCCATTGAGCCTGGAGACTGCCGAGGTTTCCGTCCCGAGCGAAACCACCCCCGCCGCCCCGCCCGCGGAACGGCGCCTGCTCGTGGTGGACGACGAGTTCGATCTCCTGGAAATGCTCGCGATGGTCCTCGAGATGCGCGGATTCCGGGTGGATACCACCGGCACGGCCGCGGAAGCGATCGAACTGTTGCAGCGGCAAGTCTACGACGCGGTGGTCCTTGATGTGCGGCTGCCCGGTGACTTGAGCGGACCGCAACTCTATGAATACATCGCCGGGACCCACCCCGAGCTGGCCCGCCGAACGCTTTTCATCACGGCCGACACGATGAACCTGGAGACGCGCAAGTTTCTCGACCGGGTGAAACGACCGTCCATGGAGAAGCCATTCCTGGTTTATGAATTCGCGGCAAAGGTGTCGCAGTTGCTTGACGAGAGCTCCATCTGACAACATAATGTGCGGATGACCTGGGTGTATCAACCACGAAAGGACATGCAGCCATGAAACGCGCCGCCCTTGTAGTAATAGTTCTTCTTCTTGCGGGGCTCGCCCTGCCCATCTCCAATCTGGTGGTCGGGCTGCCGCCCAACTCGATCAGCAAGGCGAAAGTGGAGGATCCCGCTTTTAACAAGGCGCTTCATGTATTGGGCACGAAGTGCGTGAATTGTCACACCTCGGAATACACGCTGCCGTTCTACGCGAAATTCCCCGTGGCCAAGCAGATGATCGAGGCGGACATTCGGCTCGGCACCCGCCACCTCAATTATGTCGAGGCGCTGTTTCCTGCGGAATCGGGCCCGGTGTCCGAGCCGGTCCTGGTGAAAACAGAGCAGGTGCTGCGCGAGAACAGCATGCCGCCGATGCGTTACGTGGCGTTGCACTGGGACGGCGCCATGAGCCGTGCGGAGCGCGAAGCCGTGCTGGCATGGATCAAGGCGGTGCGCACGAAGCACTATGTGACGCCGGGCGTGGCGCCGCAGTTTGCGGATGAGCCGGTCCAACCGCTGCCGGAATCCCTGAACCCGGACGCGGCCAAGGTAGCCTTGGGCGACAAGCTGTTTCATGACAAGCGGCTGTCGAAGGACAACAGCCTGGCCTGTGCGGGTTGCCATGGATTGGACAAGGGCGGCACGGATCAACAGCAATTCTCCGAGGGTGTGGGCAAGCAATTCGGCGGCGTTAATGCGCCCACGGTCTTCAACAGCGGCCTTCAATTCAAGATGTTCTGGGACGGGCGCGCCGCAACACTGGAAGAACAGGCGGACGGCCCGGTCAACAACCCGATCGAGATGGCCTCGAATTGGGACGAAGCCATTCCGAAGCTCCAGCAGGACGCGGAGTTCACCCAGGCCTTCAACGCCGTGTATCCCCAGGGATACAGCAAGGAGACGATCACGGAAGCCATCGCCATGTTCGAGCGGAGCCTGTTGACGCCGGGACGCTTCGACCAGTTCCTGCGCGGAGACGCCAAGGCGCTCACGGACGAGGAGCAGCAGGGCTATCAGCGCTTCAAGTCGGCCAATTGCGTTTCGTGCCACGTGGGTCCGCTCCTGGGCGGACGTTCTTTCGAAATCATGGGGCTCTACAAGGACTACTTCCAGGATCGCGGCAAGACGGACAAGCCGGATTTCGGACGTTTCAACGTGACCGCGAAGGAAGAGGACCGCTTCAAGCTGAAGGTTCCCACCCTGCGGAACATCGCCCGAACCTTCCCGTACTTCCACGACGGATCCACGAGCGACCTGCTCCAGGCGGTCAAAACCATGGGCAAATATCAGACCGAAGACGGCATTTCCGACGGGGATGCGGCATTGATTGCCAAGTTCCTGCAGAGCCTCACCGGTACGTATAACGGCAAAGCCCTCTAATCTGCATTGAGACTCCCCCGCGGGCGTCCGGCCATTGTGCGGACGCCCGCGGCTGTGTTATCGCCGGGCGCATCCGCTATAATCGTTCCCCACGGAATGGGCAGGAATTGCCGCCGTCATGGGAGAGGCGTTTTGAGCCGATTAGTCTATTGTCCGCATTGCGGCGCCGGATTGCGCGTGGCGGATTCGTTTCTCGGACACGTGCTTCACTGTTCCCAGTGCGGAGAACCCTTCCACACAGAAGAGGAGCAGGGCGAGGTCATCGAGGGGCATGCGGAACCCATTGGCCCGGCGGAGCCCGGCGGTGAGGTCCCCGAGGAAGCGCTCTGGAGCCCGGCGGTCCGGAATACGCGTTACGACGAGGCGCCCGGACAGGCGCCCGCCGGCTTCTATCAATATCGTTTCGAACGCCGCTTCAACGACAATTCCGGTTGTTGCTGCGGGATGGGCTGCGCCCTTATGCTGTTCTTCATGCTCGTTTTCCTGCGTGGGTGCGCAGCCATCCTTTTCTGAAGCCGGAACTTACAGGGACTGGATCATGAGAAATTGTCTGGCCGCGATTCTTTGCGCGGTGGCGGCCACGGCCGCCTCCGGCGATGTCACGCCTTTTATCACGCGCAACTACATCGAATTCAACCCGATCCAGACCATAACACTGTTCCGGTCGAGTGCCGGCCACGACTATTCGCACGGCGAATCCGAAACCTGCCGCAGCATGAAGCATTATTTCATTCCGTACGAATCGCTCGACTGGAGCGCGATCAGGCTCTACAGCCCGGTGTGCGGCTCGGTCAACCGCCTGGATGAGGAATGGGCCGGTACCCAGGTCCATATCTTGGCGGATGAGCCCGTGGACGCGGAAATCATCATCTTTCATGTGGTTCTGAAGGAGGGCGTCGGTCTCGGAACGCATCTGAACGCGGGGGAGTACCTCGGGCATCATATTGGCAATCAGACCTATTCTGACATCGCCATTCGATATCAGGGAAACCTCCACTCGTATTTCGAATGCATCACCGATGAGGTCTTTCAGTCCTTTCACGCCAGGGGCGTGGCATCGCGAGAAAGCATGATCATCAGCAGGGACGCGCGTGACGCGGATCCGCTCAGTTGTGACGGCGAGGTCTTTCTCACGACCGGCAGCCTGCCCGCAGAAATCTCGCTGAGCGAAGCCGCTGAAGGCGAGGGCGAACCCGAGGGAGAAGTCCCATGCGAGGGAGAGGGAGAGGGCGAAGGCGAGGGTGAGGGTGAAGGCGAAGGCGAAGACAGTCCTACTGGGTGTTTCGGAGGAAGTCTCCGCGTGCCGCCGGCCGGACCCGGTCCCCGAGGCGACGTATTAGTGCTGGTTGGCGCGGGGCTTCTGCTGCTCCTGTGCCGCCGTCAATGCGCCCGCAGCATGGCGCAAGCCGGAGTTTGAGTCACCGGAAGCCTAATCACGCTCCGATGCAAGAGAGAGAGCACGCGGGGCCTGTTTACCGCGCGTGCTCTGCTTTCAGTCCCTGTCCTTACATCAGGTCAGGACGGCGGTGATCACCGCGAGCAGTTCCTCCGGATTATTCGAGCCAATCATGTATTTCTTTCCATTCCGTTTCCGGATGACCACGCCGCGGGTGCCCTCGAAGAAATAGGCCCACATGCCCTTGCCCCGGCGAATGCCCCAGCCGCCAAAATCCGCCAGGGGCGAAAACTCGAGCAGGCTGGCGTCCTCGATGTCCCCGGCGCGAAGCCGCAGCAGCGGGACGCCGAGGAACCCCAGGCGCACGCGGAGCTGGCCGCCGCTCACGTGCACGCGCAAGCCGCCGAGGCAGGCGCCGATCATTGCGGCGGAGACAATGAGTATCGGGACCACGCTTGCGCGAATGGGCAGGGGAATGTCGTTGACAAGAAGGAAGACGGCAAAGCCGGGCAGGAGCGTGAGCAGGCTGAGTCCCATAATCACATTCATCCACCACGGGTTCTGGACTTGCCAATACGCCCATTGGGTGCCCGCGTCTATCCGCGCCTGGATGGCCTTGCGCAGCAGGGCCGGGTCAGCGACAACCCCGAGTTCCAGCGGCTCGGGTTTGGACGTACAGGGACGGCGCCATTCAAGAATCGCCGCGGCGGCCACGGCGAACGCGGTGACTGAGAACAGGAGCAGCCACGGGACATGCAGCACTTCGCCGCCCTGGCGCAGGGTCTGGAAGCAGCCGGCAAAGACACCCGCCAGGATGCCCAGCATGGCCTCGTCGAAGAGCGTAATCCAGTTGAAGCGTTTGCGGCGTTCCTGGCGGGCCCAAAACTCGTCCATGGCAAACGAGATGCCGAGTGCGAGCAGGGGCACAAGCGGCACGGAGAGGTACCAGACCCAAGGCGAGCCCCAGTTGTCCGCCTGGCCGCCAAGACCGAAGTGGACCGGCACCCGGTCCGGAAGCGGGCCCAGGGTGAACAGCTCCAGCAGGATCCAACCATAGAGCAACAGTGCCGGCAGGTGGGTCCACACGGGATGATACAATCGCACGCGGTTCATGACGCGTTCCTTTCCGTTTCAATACGCCGTAGTTCCTCACTCATCAGGCGCCGCACGTCCCTGGCGGAGAGCCCGAGATGATAGGCCTCGATAACCGATTCCCGGAGGCGGTCCCGGAGCCGGGCCTCGGCCTGCGCGGGGTCATCGGGATGTGCCCGTAACGGCGCCACATGCGCGCCCCGCCCAAGACGAAGTGTAATGACGCCCTGATCGCGCAGGATCTGATAGGCCTTGTGGACGGTGTGGAGGTTGATGCCCAGCAATTCCGCCACTTCGCGGACGGACGGCAGGGCTTCCCCCGGCTGGCACTGCCCGGTCTGCACCTGTTCCTTGATGTTGGCCACGAGCTGCGCGTAGAGCGGCCGTGGGTCGTTTTCGTTAATCGTGATGAGCATGGGGCCCCAAAGTGTTATATAAATTATAGAACACTTGGAGAAGATTGTCAAGACCCTCGTGAACACCTCTGCCGATCCGCAGCCCCCCGGGTGCACGGGGGCAGAGGGGGCGACGCGGTTTCCTTGCCGCGACCGTCCCGTCCGGGCGGCCGCGCCAGCTTGCATCCCCCGGTGCCTGCGCGTACGATCGCCAGAACCAAGACGGAAGAGGAGAGCGGTCATGTCGAAGAAGCTTCGCATCGGATTTATTGCGGCCGGCGGGATTTCCATCGGGCATTACGAGCGGATCATGGCGACGAAGAAGGCGGCGGTGACCGCCCTGAACGATCCGAGCGAGGAATCCATCCGCCGCTTCCGCGCGCAGTGCCCCGGCTCGGAGAAGCTGCCCGTATACAAGGACTATCGGGACATGCTCCGCAACGAGGAACTCGACGGGGTGGTGGTGCAGAGCCCGCACGTCTATCACTACGAACAGACGATGGCCGCGCTCGGCAAGGGCCTGCACGTCCTCTCCGAAAAGCCGATGACCTGCACGATCGGCCATGCAAAGAAGATGATTGCGAAGGCGCGCGCACAGCAGCGGGTGCTCATGATCTCGTATCAGCGGCATTTCGATCCGATGTTCCGCTACATGCGCGAGCAGATCGCGAAGGGGAAGCTGGGCGAGATCCAGTATGTGCAGGCCATCCAGAGCCAGGAGTGGCTGCGCGCCACGCGAAACACCTGGCGCCAGGTGCTCGCGGAGTCCTGCGGGGGACAGATCAACGATTCCGGGAGCCATCTCGTGGATATAGTCATGTGGGTGACGGGCATGAAAGTGAAGGAAGTCTATGCGCGCATGGACAACTTCGGCACGGAGGTGGACATCAACTCGTCGCTTGCCATGACGTTTGAGAATGGGGCCATCGGCAGCATGTCGGTCATCGGGAACGCCCCCACGTGGTACGAAGACCATAGCATTGTCGGCAGCAAGGGCGCGTTCTACCTCCGCCAGGGGATCGGCCTCATTCATCAGGACGCGGTGGGGCGTCCCATCGAGGTCAGGCTGCCAAAGTACGCGAAGAATCCCGACGCGAACTTCATTGACTGCATTCTCGGCAAGGATGTGCCGCAGACCCCGCCCGAGTGCGGCCTGCGCACGATCGAGGTCACGGAAGCCGCCTGGAAATCCGCCGCTTCGGGAAAACCCGTGCGGGTCCCCTGAGCGCCGTCCTGCTTACGCCCGGGATTTGCCCGCGCGGCGCAGCAGCCACACGCCCGTTACGCTGCCCAGGATCAGGCTCAGGACGGAGGCCGCCATGCCGATCCGGAAACTGCCGGGCGCATAGGTGAATTCGACGGCGTGGACGCCTTCCGGGAGCAGCACGCCTCGGAATGCATAGTATGCGGGGAATATCTCCGCCGGCTTTCCATCGATGGCGGCATGCCAGCCCGGAAAGAAGCAGTCCGCGAGCACGAGCGCGCAGGCCGCCTTCGCATCCACGTTCACCCGGATGCGTGTGAACGAGTACTCCGTGATGGCAGCGCTTCCCGGGGCGCCGGGGGCATTGGGCAGGGACGCATTCGGCGGCCGGTCCGTGAGGATGACCTCCGCGGGATTGAAATCGGGCGAACCCATCCGCTCGAACATCGCCTTCACGTCCGGGGTCGCCTCGACCCGGCCCACGAGAAAGGCCCGAGGGAAGGCCTTCTTATTTCGGTACACCTCGAGGCCGTCCATGTCGCCGATATGCTCAAAGTATTCGGTGTTCTCCTTGGGGAAGTCCGGCGTGCGTTTTTCCGGGCGATGCAGATAATACTGAACCGCGCATACCGGCTCCATGCTGTTCCAGACCTTGGTTCCCAGGGAGACCATGAAGCGCAGGACACGCTCGGGATAGATGCCGTCATAGGCGAGCCATTCCTCGATCCCGTAAGGGACGATCATGCCGGAGGGGATGTCCGCTGTGGCCACCTGTACCCGGCAGGGTTTCGGCTGGCCCGCGAGGAACGTCGTGAGCGTCGTGTTGGGATAGAGGTGCGCCCGGGGCATCGTGGGATTGACGCCCCAGGAACCCATGAGAAGGTCGGCGACCAGGCAGGCAGCGAGGCCCGCCCCCCAGATCTTCGGCCGTCGCACATACGCGGCCGCGAGAAGCAGGGCCAGCAAGAGCGCCGTGAATCCCGCGGCGACCCACAACTGCCAATGGACGTATTCGAGCATGTGCATCATGCGGACGACGCCGTAGCTGATCTTCAGGTTCCCCGCGGCCAGGAGGGCCACGCAAAGAACGGGGATGGAGAACCAGAGTAAACCCCGAACCCGGCCCGGCCGCTCGAGCCACCGCTCGGCGCCGATGCCTGCCATGACCGCCAGTGCAAAGAGGCTGAAGCAGGCATGATAATAGAGCCGCAATGAGCAGAAGATTGGAAGTCTGTGAAGCAGGCTGATGGTGGGCGCCTCGAAGGCGAGCAGGAAACCGAGGAGGATCGTCAGGGCGAGCGCATAGGCTCGCGCGCCGTCCTGCCGGCTTTCCTTCCGCCGGAAGAGGTACAACAGCGCGCCGAACCAGGCCAGGAGGCCTGGATACATGTATTGGATATTCGAGCCCCAGTAGTTGTTCTCGTAGATCATGCCGAAGAAGCGCGGCACGAAAAGGACCATCAAAATGCCGGGGGTGAGCGAGGTCAGGAACGTGGTGTCCCGCCGTTCCACGTACGTGTAGCTGTGAATCAAGTACTCGACGAAGGGGATCCACTGCGAGGCTGTCACGGCGACGGCCATGGCCCAGCCCACGGCAAAGGCCAGGGCCGGCTTCCACAGGGGCGCGCCCCAACGTTGTTCGAAGAGGAGGCGCAACGCGAAATACACGCCCGCGTCAAAAGCCATGGCGAAGGCGGTTTCGGGGTGTCCGCCGAGAATCATCAGGCTGCCGCCGGCCGCGATGGCGAAGATGCCGCGCCGGTACCGCGCACTCAGCACGAATTCGATGCCCAGGAACATCAGCGGGAGCCAGGCAGTCACATCGGGCAGCGGCCAGTAGGCATAGACGACGTTGTAGGCATTCAGCATCCAGCCGAAGGAGACGATGCGTGCGCCGGCGAGGCCCATGCCCAGCGCCCGTGCGCACAAGAACGCCATCATCCCGCAGAGCCACAATTTGAGCAGCACACAGAGGGTGTTGGCCGTGTGAACGTCGAGGAACGTGTAGAGGAGGCGGGGCGGATAGAAGACCGCGCTCTGGAAATTCGCCATCATCGGAAGACCGCCCAGTTCGCACGGATTCCAAAGCGGCCACTCGCCCCTGTGCAGGGATTCCTCTGTGAGCACGTATTGCGGCTGGAAGGCTGTCGGGATATCGGGCATCATCCGGTTGGCCGGCTGTTGCCAGTCCTCGGGGGCGTAGTGATTCCAGGGCAGGGCCTGAAAGAGGATATCGCCCGGCGTGGTGACTTCCCCCTGAAGGAAGACGCCCGGAAACAGGATCACCAGGAGTGCAAATACGAGCAGCCCCTGGAGACTCCCCTCACGCCACGCCGCGCCAGATTTCGACACAGCCATTTTCCCACCACTCCTTCACCGGGATGAACGGATGACTCTCTACAGTCTAGTGGAGCGGAACCGGAATTCGCAAAAGCGCGCGGACACTACGCCGTCTCGATTGCGTTCTTGCCTTTCCCTTTGGCCTTGTAGAGTGCGCCATCCGAGGCCCGCACGAGGTCTTCGGCGGAAAGATCGCCGGCACAAGAGGCCAGGCCGATGCTCATCGTGGTTCCGTAGGAGTGAATCTTGGCAAATTCGTTCTGCATTCGCCTGGCCACCTGAATGGCCCCTTCGATGCCGGTCTCCTGCAGAATGACCGAGAATTCGTCGCCTCCGCACCGGAATCCCTCGTCCGTCATCGCGGAACGGATGCTCCCCCGGATGACTTGCCCCACCGCGATCAGCAGTTCGTCGCCCACCATATGGCCATGAGTGTCGTTGCACTTCTTGAAGTTGTCCAGGTCAATCGTCATCAGCGACACGGGCTTGTGGCTCTCGCGAGCACGGGTGACCGCCCAGGCGACGCGGTTCTGAAAGGAACGCTTGTTGAAGAGGCCCGTGAGCGAATCCTTCTCGGCCGCCTCCGCCAGTTGCCGCTCCACTTCGCGCTTCTCCGTCACGTCCTTGAACGTCAGAAACACGATACGGCCGAATTCCGCCTGGATGAAAGAGGCCGAAATGTCGACGTGAATCTCGCGCTTCGTGGGATGTTTCAGGATCAGGTCAGCCATCGTGCCGCCGCCCCGGCGCGCACAGATCATCAGGCCCTGCTCGATCCGCAGCCGGTCCGCACCCTCAAAGATGCTGGAGATCTGCCGGCCCTTCAGTGAGCCTGCGGAAATGCCGGTCAAGTCGCAGAAAGCATGATTCGCATCGGCGATGACATAGTCTTCGCCTTCCAGCAGCACCATGCCGTCCGAACTCAGCTCGAAGAGGCTCCGATACTTGCTCTCCGCCTTCTCCCGCTCGCGCTGGAGTTCCCGTTCCTTGAAGAGGCGCAGCACTTTCGCTTCCAGTTCGGCATGTGGAAACGGCTTGTTGATGAAATCCTTGGCACCCGTCTGCACCACTTCCACGTACGGGAAATCCTCGGGGAAGCCCGTCATCACGAGAATGTCCAAATCGGGACGAAGCGCGCGGACCTGCTTTAGCAGTTCAAACCCGTGGAGGCCCGGCATCATCATGTCCGTCACCAGAACGTCCACCGGCTCTTTCTGCAGTTGCTCGATGACTTCATGCCCGTCGTGGGCGGTCAGCACGACACAACCCAGCCGCATCTGCACCACACGCTCGATCAATCCACAGATGGAATCCTGATCGTCGGCTACCAGTACGCGGTAGCGGGCATAAGAAAGCGCTTCGCACGATTCCAAAGGAGCCCCCGAATTCAAACTTGTGGCTTCTCTGCAAATACTGACATCCATGATCGTCCCTCTTGGAGAGGACTCAACTATACGGCAAGGCCCCCCTCCGGTTCAATGGAGGCCGTATCATTATTAGCACTTTGTCCAATAGCAGACGGAGACAGAAACGAGCAGCACCCTCGGAGGCGTGCGGCCGAATCTTGTGTTCACCGGCCTGTTGGATTGGGCGTGGACCACCGGATGTGTGCCGCAAAGACCGACCCGTCGGAACCGCGCTTCTGGCATTCCGGTGAGTACATGCACTCGTTTACGGTCACCCAGGTTTCGCGTTCACTGATCGTGGTGACGCCGAAATTGCCCAGGCTGGCGCCGCGGTCCGGCACAAGAATGCGTTCGGTGGCGCGCAGCACGCACAGGCGTTTGGGATCGACCTGGGCCATGAACAGCGGTGCGCGATTTCGAATCACGTGATCATTGCCGGCGCCGCGCCGGGTATAAACGAGAAAGAGGCCGCTGCTGTGCGTAACCCAATGCTGCATCGTGTTATAGCTGCCCAGGTCTGCGCCATCGTCGAAGGTCCAGGGGCGCATGGCCTCGAAATGCAGCCCGTCGGTCCCGGAGGTGACATAGCCCTTCACATCATTGCGCAGGGTGAGGAAGTACTGCCCCTGGAACTTCGTCAGGGACGGTTCACAAAGGCCTCGGGGTACCTCGTGGGTCAGTTCATCTCCGTGTTCCAGATACCGGAGGATCTCGCCGTCGAAGGCACAGCGCAGCACCGTGACGGAATAACACTCGCGCCGGTCCTCGGACTTGGACTTGTAGTAGATGGGCAGCAAAAGCGTGCCGTCGGACTCCGTCACGCGCTGGCACATGCCGGAACCCGCATTGTAGAACTTGTCCGTGTCCGGGAGTTCAAGCTGCCGCCAGGGCGTCCAGCGGTTAGTCTTGGGGTCATACGCTGCGTAAGCGGTAGAACGGGCATAGGGCGTCGGGGCGAGGCGCCCGTTGGCGTAGCGGACGGTATGTCCCGTGATCAGAAGCTTGCCCGTGGGCGCGTGCCACCCCGAGACAAAGTCGCATAAACCCAGTATTGTGCCGTCCGCGTTCGTCTTTGGCTCCAACTCCGGATGCGGCTCGGCCGCACCCCAGGTTCCGCCCATATCGTCGCTGCGAAACGTGTGGACCCCGTAGTAATAGTCGTCGCTCTTGTTGTTCTCTTTTTGCGCGGTCACGACGACGGCGGGCTGGCCATCCTTGCCCGCCCCCGGGATGGCGCCCGCCCATACTTGCGCCCAATCATAGGTGCCATCCCAGAACTGCACCACAGTGTCCAGCGTCAGGTCATAGGCGGGAGGGGCCGGGGGCGCTTCGGCATGCCGCGGCGCAGCCGGCATTCCGGCAAGCGCCAGCAGCAGCACGAGGCGATACGAAGAAGAAAGCCTCATTTGGACTCCAGGATAAAGGGCTCGAAGAGGCCATAGGCGATCGTGCTGTAGGCCGTGCCCGCGGGCGGCCCATCCTGCGGCGCGTCCCGGAACGATCCGGGCCCTGCAAAGCCGAGCGGCTGATTGCCGTGATGCGGCCCCATCGTGTTCTTGAAGGTGCCGAACACGGCCACCTCCACGACGTTCTCGCCGGGCTTGATCAGGCTCGTGACATCGCAAGTGAACGGCTGATGGAAGATGTAGCCCGCGACTTGGCCGTTGACAGTCACTTTCGCCACGCTGCCGTACCACGCCGGAATGGAGACGGCATAGTGGCCGGCGGGCGCGGACACCTCGTAGGCGGCCGTGTACGCCACGTCGTGGCCGTAGAGCGGGCAGCCTTGCCGGTTCCAGGGTCCGAGCTTCAATTCCTGCGCGGCCACGATGGCGAAGCCCTTGTCCATGGGTTTCAGGGAGAAGTCGCCGATCACATAGGCCGATTCGAGCTCGTGGAACATTGTGAACGGCTGCGCCTCGATCGTCACCACGTTTTCGCCGGGCCGGGCGTACTTGGCCAGGTCGATTCGTCCGAAAGCGCGATCGACCCACCACGCATCTTTGGCCGCCTGCACCTTCTTGCCGTTGCAGCGAACCGTGTAGAGGTCGGGCCGTTCCAGCACGAACTGAAGACTGGCGGGTAGCTCCCCCTCGATAAAGAAGTGGTAGGCCGCTTCAAAGCCGCTCTTCTTGGGGAAGGTCTTGCGGATGAGTTCGTCGTTGAATTGCACGGCGTGATCCCAGGGATTGTGCGGGAGCCCGTTCTTCTTGAAAACGAGTTCCTGTGCCCGCGAGAAATGCATGTTCTTGACGGTTTCATCGCCGACAGTGACATCCATGTAATCGAGGGTGAGCACGTTCTCGCGCACCCGTTTCGCCGCGAGGGGTTTGGACGGCGCGATCGGCACGGCGGCCGTCGCAGGCACGGGGGCCGGGGGCGTTTCGACAGCCTTCGAGAGGAAGAGGAGCAGGCTGCCGCACGGGGGCAGGCTGAACTCGGCGTCGATCCCCTCGGCGGCGGCTTCGAACGGATAGGCGCTTCGGGCGCCCGTCTCGAGGTTCCATTGTGCAGCGCCGCGCATGGGCGAGACAATACGGCCGGAAGTCGACACTTCGTTGCTTGTGTTAACCAGGAATAGCAGATCGCCATCGGCCAATTGGCGGCGGTGGTGATAAAGCGTGCCCTTGTCGCCCGGAACGCGCTGCACCGCGAAGCCGTTCTTCTTGGCCAGCAGGGCCGGCAATTCGGCCGGGGTGGTCTGCTTGCAGCCGGGGAGCTTGGACAACGCCTCCGCGCGGGGATTTGCCTGCCCGTCAATGCGCGTGAGGGACGTGCCGGCGCAATCGAGGAGGAGTCCACCCTGATTCACGAACGTTTCGAGGAATGCCATTGTCCCGGCGTTGAGGTTTTCCGTCAACGGCGGGAGAACAACCGTGTCATACGCACGTTTGCCCACCACGAAGCGAGGTCCGTCCACGGAACCTTGCCGCGCGATAATGTCCTCGCAGCCAAGATCGAATTCCACCTGTTCCTTGGCCAGATCCGTGACAAGCTTCTGGAACGCGTTCCCAAGGGTTTCCCGCTTGTCAGCTTCGGCGCCCTGATACATCCACGCGGTGGTGGTGGGTTCGAGGACCAGGATCGAGTTGATTTGCTGCCCGCTCGAGAGCGCAAGAGACAGCCGCGTGAAGTAGGCTTCGAGCACGTGGTAGCCTTCCCACCACGGCGAGTGATAGGAGAACGTCGGCGGGTAATCCCGCTTGCGCGCGCCGCGCAGGGTGTTATGTGAGAGGTGTTCGTCGAGCATGTTCACGCCGAGCACGTAGATCCAGTCGCCGATGCGTTTGAAGTCCTCGAAACGGGCGTCCCAACCGCTGCCGCCGTAGGCCTCACAGAGCGTGCGCTTCCACCCGCATTGATTCGCCACGCTCTCCAGTTCGAGCACGGCCCGCACATTGCCGAACTGTCCGTGCACGTCTTCGCCGTATTGATTGAAGAGGATGTCGATGCCGGGGCGCTGTTGCCAGGCGCCCATGGCCATGTTGTCGGGGGCGGAACCACAGTCCGGCCAACTGTGCTCCCAATAGTGCCCGGTGAACTCGATGCCGTTCTTCGCGCAGTAGCCGAAGTAGGGCTTCGCCCAGCGGTCGATGAAGGCTTCCAGCAGCACCTGATAGTAGTTGTGGCGGACGCGCTGCCAATCGCCCACGGGTTGCGTGAGCGAGGGCAAGACTTCCAGCAGCGAATAGCCCCAGCGCTTCTGAAACAAGTCCGGCAGGTCTTCGGTCCAGTGCAGGCCGCCCGCCGGGGCAAGATGTGGCTCATCCGTGAAACTGCCGGGCATGCGTTTGCCGAACTGATCCCCGATCTCGCGGCGATACGCCTCCAGAGTGATGTCCAGGAACTTCTCCGTCACGCCGGGATATGTGAGATCCACATAGGTCTTGCCGCCGAACCAGGGCGAGGGTTTCGTCCGCTCGATCTTCGCCACGAGATATTCCGCCTCGGGCAGGGCCTGGCCCGCCCGTGCCTGCGCCGTCACGTCCTCGTACGCCGCGCCATTTTTGCGATAGACCGCGAGCACGTCTTTGCCGAGCTCGCCCGGCTTCTTGACTTCGGAGAAGTGCAGTCCGCGGCCGCGTGCCTCGGGCATCGCCTCGGGCACGAACCCGCCGGCGAAACCGGAAGGATACGAGTTTTCATCGTAAATCCAGATGTTCATGTCGCGTTCTTCCGCCACCTTCAGCGCGGTCTTCCACAGCCGGAACCAGT
>CAILVY010000155.1 GCA_903837785.1 Candidatus Hydrogenedentota bacterium | reverse complement strand
GGACCGGTATCATGAAAAACAGGAAGAGCAGCGGAAACCAGAGGAGCCCGGCGTGCCTCGGGCCGAGGAAGGCCAGGATCAGCCCGGCCGCCGTCAGGGGAATAGCCAATTCACTGAAGATGCGGAAGCCCAAGAGGTCGCTGAGCAAGACCAGAAGGAAGGCGCCTGCCAGCAAGACATAGGCCCATGCGGACGGCGCCCGGGGCAGTTCGCGCAGCGCCTTCCTGTCCCGCCACACGAAATACCCGCTCACGAAGGGGATAATGAAACCATGGGTGTAGTACGAGCCGCTTCGGGTGAAGTTCGCGTATAAGTCCATCATGGCTTCACGAAAAACGACGCACAGCAGAGCGGCGAGGGCGCACCAGAACGCCCACATCGGCCAAGTCCCGCTTCTTCCCGGCGGACCCGGTGGATTCAGCGTGCTTGCTTCATCCGTCATTTGTTCGGCTCCTTTTCCAAACGTGCGGCAATTCGATCGAGCCGGGCAAGGTCCATGCGTTCGCCCCGGGCCGCTTTCTCTTTTGCGGAGTCATAATAGAAGCGTGCCAGTGTGGCATCGTTCAGTCCCAGATACGCTTCGGCCATGCGGCACTCCAGTTCTCCCGAGCGCACGCCACGCGCCTGAACCACCCGCTGGAAGTCTTCCAGGGCCGGCATGAACTCTCCCAGGTCGAGCAGCAGCGAACCGCGCAGGTAGTGGGATTCAGGGCGTTGGACGATCTGAAGCGCCCGTTCAACCACGTCGAGGGCCTCCCGGCGCTTGTCGGGGATGCGCGCCAGGAGCAGGGCCTTCTGCTGGAGCATGTCCGGGTCATCCGGCGACAAGGTCAGAAAACGATCGCAAAGGGCCAGCGCGCCCCCCAGGTTCCCCGAGCGGATTTGCACATCGAGCAGTCCGCGCAACGCGGGGGAATAACCGGTCTGCACCACGAGCGCACGGCTGAAGGCGGCCGAGGCTTCGGAGAGATTCCCCTCGCCCGGTCCGGCCAGGAGCACGTTGCCCAATTCCACCCACAAGTCCGGCATCTCAGGCCGCCGGGCAGAGCATGCATTCAGCAGTTCCACGGCCTTTTCATGCTGTTTCCCGTTGATCAGCGCTTGGGCCAGGAGATGAATGGTTGCCAAGTCGTCGGGATTGGCATCGTACTGTTTCTGCAGCAACTCCGCCGCGGGTTTCCAGTCTTCCCGGGCAACCATCAGCCACGCGCGCAACGGTTCCGCCGCCTGGCGGCCCGCAAGCGCCTCCAGGCGCTGTGCGGCGGCTTCGGCTTCCGGGAAACGCTCGGCACCCGCGTAGGCGCGCGCCAGCAGGTCCAGCGCAGCCGGCATCTCCGCCTGGCTTGATCTCAGCTTCTCCAGCGTCATGATGGCATCGGTGTGCAAGTCCATCTGGATCTGTGCCCGGGCCAGCGCCAACTGGACTTTGGGATTCTCCGGTGCCGCGGCACCTGCCTTCAGTGCGAAGTCCAATGCCTTGGCCGGTTGCGACTTGCGCGTGGCGGCTTCGCTGGACAGCAGAAGCACTTCCGCATCCGGGTCCCCGGCGCGAAGCACTTCGGCGCAGAGGGCCTCTGCCGCGTCCACATCTGGAGGCGTCTTGTCCAGCAACAACGCGGCGCGGAGGGTTTTTGCATCCAGGCGCTCAGGCTCATTCCCCTCCACTTCGGCCAACAAGCGCTCGGCACTCGCCATATCCTGTCGCTGGCCGGGCGCGCTGAATGACCTCGCCATGGCGAGTCGAAGACCGTCCAGCCGGTGTATCACATCGGCGGAGCCCGGGTATTTCGCGGCCACTTGCTCGAGGAGTTGGAGCGCCTGGCCAAGCTGTCCGCTTCGCAGGCAAAGGCTAATGGAACCCAGGTCCAGTTCCTGCCGGTTCTTCTCCTCCTTATCCTGCCCCGCGGCCGTTTGGAGCAGTTCCAGTCCGGTTTCCAGATGCCCCATGTCGGCGAAAATGCCTGCCCACTCCAAGGCTTTCTGGGGGGCGAGGCCACCGCGCGCAGCCTCGTCCCGAAAGCAGGTGCTGGCCTCGTCGGGTTTGTGGGCGGCGATGGCGAGTGCCGCCCGAAGCAGGTTCAAGTCGGCAGGCGCCAAACCGGCCTGTTCCGCCCGGCCCAGCACCTTGTGCGCTTCCTCCGGTTTCTCCTGGCGGATGAAGAGCAGCGTGAGATCACGATACCCCTCCAAGGCCGTGGGCGAGGCCTTGATGGCCCTTTCCAGCAATGCCCTGGCCAGTTCGAGCCGTTCGGGCGGCGTCCCTTCGCCGCGGGTATCCTTCATGAGCGAGTACGCGGCGATCATGAGAGAGCCCGCGTACGCCGTGTCGCTGTCGAGCAACTTCCGGGCGGCCGCATCGATATCCTCGGAGGAACGTTCGGCAAACGCCGCATTCCATACGGCGCGCGCGCGTTCGTCGTCCGGATTGTTCTTGAGATACAGTTCGAGGGTGCTCTTTGCGCGTTCCTTCTGCCCCGTTTCGAGGTAGGCGAGCCCCAGGAAGAACCGGGCCATGCGGAAATCCGGCGCCTGTCCCACGACCGTTTCGAGCTTGGGCACGGCTTCGGCGGCGGCGCCTTTCTGGAGCATTTCGCGCGCGGCGAGGTATTCGAAGACGTTGCGCTCCTCTGGATAGGCCTGGCGGTAGTTGTCCGCCGTCTTTCTGGCTTCGTCGAAGAGGCTGGAATTGATTTGAATCTCCGCCAGCAGTAGATACAACTCCGGATTGTCCGCCAGCAGATAGGGATCCTGGCCTGACAGGAGCGAGATCGCCTTGGCGGTCTGATGTTCCGCCAGAAACGCGCTGACGAGAAGGAAGCACGCCTCCGAACTCGGGCTTTGGGCCGCCGACTTCTCCGCGAGATCACGGGCGACACTCCAGTCCTTCCGCGCGGCATGCACCTGCGCCGCGACGAGAAGGGACTTGGCCGTTTCGTTTCCCGCCGCGAGGACGGTCTCAATCTCTTGAGCCGCCCGATCAAATTCCCTCAGGTTGAGCAGAAAGCGGGCGTACTCCGTTCGAATGGCGTGGTCTTTGGGTTGTGCTTCCAGTGCCTTTTCGAGCACTTGTCGCCCCTGCTCCGGCAATCCCTGTTCGC
Source organism: Candidatus Hydrogenedentota bacterium (assembly GCA_903837785.1). Lineage (GTDB taxonomy): Bacteria > Hydrogenedentota > Hydrogenedentia > Hydrogenedentales > CAILVY01 > CAILVY01. Next base: position 5,761 of record CAILVY010000155.1, on the reverse strand, counting down.
GCAAGAGGGCGGCAAGGTTCCCGTAGACCTCGGGGGAAGCCGCCTGCGACTCCATCAGTGCCTGATACGCGACAATAGCCTCGTTGGCCTGGTTCATGTGGTCCAGGGCAAGGGCTTTCCCGAGTTTGAAGGGGGTGTCCTCCGGGAAGCGGCGCAGAAAGAGGTCCGAGGCATAGGCCAATTCACGCCACAGCTTGAATTTTGTGAAGAAGTCGATTACTTCATGGCCCAGTTCCCGGTCCGAGGGGTTTGTCAGAACCAGCTGAATGTAGGCCCGTCCTGCATCACGAAGGTTGCCCTGACGGTCATCCAGGGGTTTCGTGCACGTGTCGATGTATTTTCTAAGCACGGCTGCGTCGCCGGGGCGCCTTGTGAGATACCAGGCATAGCTGTTCTTGGCCGCGCTCCAAAGTCCCCCGGCATAGGCCTTCTCCGCCCGCGCGAACACTTCGTGCGCCCGATATTCACCATACAAGTAGTAGGCCGCCCCTCCGGCCCCCGTGGCGCCCAATATGGCCAGCACAAGGAACGCAACAAGCACCCACCTTCTTTTCGCCATGGTCTCCCCTCAGCCTAATTTTCACTTTGGATCCAGTGCGGAAGGAGTAACACCCCTCCGATGAATCCTCCCCTTCGATCCGTGGATTTTACAATACACGAAAGTAACGGATTGAAGCAAGCCCAAGTCCATGATCTGAAACGCGCAGATCGCCAATCCGGCACGTTCCATTCACGTGTACCTCCGTGGGAGAAGAAGGTCTCGCGGGAGGGCATATTCCTTGCTTTTGCTCCGGTGATATACTATCCTTTGCAAACAGGTTCCGGCTTGCCGCAGGAAGACAGATGCCTGCTCGGAGCGGGTGTGCGGTGCAAGCCGAGAGAGTATGCAGTATCTGGTTGTTTTCGCGCTGAAGCGTGGGGGCGGCAAGGGGGTGGGGGCCTATGGATGTCTGAGGCAGTTGCTGGCATGGGGGCGCTAGGTGCCTCGCTCTCCCCTGAACAAGAGCGGCTATGGTTCTTGGAACAATACGAGACTTGTCCCGCCGCCTTTGTCTCGGCCTGCATGCTTCACGCCGCGGGGCCCCTGGATGAGCCGCTTCTGGAGCGCGCCCTGAACGCAGTGTCAGCGCGTCACGAGATCCTGCGAAGCACTTTCGAGGACCGCGATGGCCGCATCGTGCAGGTTGTGCACCCGGAAATGCCCTTGAAGGTGGGGCGAGAATGCCTCGCGGCGATCTCAGATGCCCGGCAGCCAGCGGAGTTGACCCGTCTTGTGGCGGTGCTTGCGGAGACCCTGGACCTGGTTCACGGGCCGCTGATTCGCGCCATGCTCATCGAGTGTGGTCCTGCCAGCCACCGGGTGCTTGTCGTGATGCACCGGATCATCTGCGACACTCGCTCGGCCCGGCTGCTTTCCGACGAGTTGGCAGCCGCGTACACGGCCTTCGCCACGAACGCGCCCCTCCCGTTTCGGGAATCCCCTGTTGCGTTCACCGCCTTCGTCCGGGAGCGGAATGCCTGGCTCCAGAGCGCCGCGGCCGAGGACTGCGGCGCTTACTGGAGGCGAAGGCTGGGGCCGTCACTGCCGGTCCTCGAATTGCCTCTGGACCGCCGGCGCCCGCCCATGCAGACTTTCTCCGGCGCCAACCTGTCCCGTGTCTTGCCGGCATCCACGGCAAACCGCGTTCGTGCATTCGGGCAGGCCGAGGCCATTTCCCCGGGTCAGGTTCTTCTTGCAGCGTGGAAGGCATTGCTCGCCCGTTATAGCGGCCAAGAGGACGTGGTGGTGGGGACTGAAATGTCTGGACGCGCCCTCCCTGATACCGGGGGACTGATTGGGCCGCTCTCGAATCAGGTCGTGCTTCGCACGGACCTGTCGGGCGATCCCGACTTTCGAGAAGTGGCCCGGCGCGCCGCCCATACGCTGCAAGGCGCACAGGAACACGGCGCCTTTCCGTTTGGCGCGCTCGTCGGCGAATTATGGCCTGTTCGTGATCTGAGTCGAACCCCTTTCTACCAGGTGGCATTTCTCGAGGAACCGCCCTGTCCCGCAGGGGTATCCGCGGGCGAAACCAGGTTTTCCTTCGAAGCGGTGGACACCGGAACTGTGTCCTTTGATCTCACGCTGTCGGTCTCGGATTCCCCCGCGGGCCTCGCACTGAGACTCAACTTCTGCACGGACCTCTTTGACTCAGCCACAGCCTCACGCATGCTGGACCACCTTCTCGTTCTGCTGGAAGGCGTGTTGGATGCGCCAGGCCTGCCGCTGTCCCGTTTCCCGCTCCTGAGCGCTTCGGAACGGACATTGCTTCTGCACACGTGGGGACGGCCCGCCCGTGACGGCATCGCCGCAGGAGGCGACGCCTGTCTGCATCGGCGATTCGAGGCGCAAGCCGCGCGCACGCCCGACGCCATTGCGGTTTCATGTGAAGACCGGCAGATGAGCTATCGTGCGTTGAACGAACGCGCGGACCTTCTAGCAAGGCGCTTACGGACACTGGGGGTGGGCCTGGAATCCGTGGTGGGCCTCTATGTCGAGCGGTCGGTCGATATGGTTCTTGGCATCCTCGCCATTCTGAAGGCCGGCGGTGCCTATCTCCCTCTAGACCCGGTCTATCCGAAGGAACGACTGGCCTTCATGCTGGAGGACGCCCGGCCTGCCGTGCTGCTCACGCAACGCGCTCTGGCAGAGCGCATTCCCGCGCATCCGTGCACGATCTGCGTGGACGACCCGGACGACGTGCCGAACGGCGGCGTGCACGCGGGCTTGCCGGAGAGCACCGGAGCAAGCCTGGCTTATGTGATCTATACCTCCGGTTCGACTGGCAAGCCCAAAGGCTCCCTGATTACCCATGCGAACGTGACGCGTCTGTTTGACGCGACCCAGGAGTGGTTTCAATTCAACGAACGCGATGTCTGGACGCTGTTCCATTCGCATGCGTTTGACTTCTCCGTCTGGGAACTGTGGGGTGCGCTGCTCTATGGCGGCCGGCTTGTCGTGGTGCCGTATCTCGTGAGCCGATCGCCCGAGGCTTTTCTTGCGCTGTTGCACAGGGAATGCGTGAGTGTGCTTAACCAGACCCCCTCGGCTTTCTATCAACTGATGCGCGCGGAGGAGGCGCTCTGTCGGCCCGGCAGCGCCGCCGAATCCGGGCTGGACGCCTTGCGACTGGTTGTGTTTGGCGGCGAGGCCCTGGAGATCCCGAGTCTCCTGCCCTGGTTTGATCGCCATGGCGATACCCATCCTCAACTCGTGAACATGTATGGAATCACGGAAACCACCGTACACGTGACGTACCGGCCCCTGTGCCGGGAAGACGCGCTTGCAGCATCGGGCAGCCTCATCGGAATTCCGATTCCTGACCTGTACCTGCGGCTGCTCGATCGAAACGGCCAGTTGGTCCCGATCGGGATTCCGGGGGAGATCTGTGTCGGCGGCGCCGGACTCGGACGCGGCTACTTGAACCGGGACGCGCTGACGGCGGAACGCTTTGTTCCCGACCCGTTTGAGCCGCAAACGGCGCAGCGTCTGTATCGTTCAGGCGACTTGGCGCGCTATCTTCCCAATGGGGATTTGGAGTATCTGGGCCGAAGCGATTTCCAGGTGAAGATTCGCGGGTTTCGCGTGGAATTGGGCGAGATTGAGACGTTGTTGTCGCAGTATCCGGGCGTCCGGCAGGCGGTGGCGATGGCGCGCGAGGACGTGCCGGGGGACAAGACGCTCGCGGCCTACCTCCTGTCCCACGACGGAGCGGCGCCCGAAATCGGCGCGTTGCGGTCATTTTTGCGGGCGCGTTTGCCCGAGTACATGGTTCCGGCCGACTTTGTCACGCTGGCCTCGTTCCCGCTCACCCAGAACGGCAAAGTGGATCGACGCGCCCTCCCCGCTCCTGATCGAGGCCGCGAGCCGGGGGAGGAGCGCGAACTGGCCGCCCCGAGCACGCCGATGCAGGAAGCGCTTGCCGGGATCTGGTGCGAATTGCTGCGCCGAAGCAAGGTTGGCATGAACGAGAACTTCTTTGACCTGGGTGGTCATTCGTTGCTGGCCACCCAGGTGGTCTCCCGGGTGCGGGACGCCCTGCACATTGAACTGTCCTTGCGCAGCCTGTTCGAGCATCCCACGATTGAGGGGCTGGCGCGCGTAATGGAGCGCATGGGGGGCCAGGGAAGCGCCCCGGTCGACGCCGGCATTGACTCCGTTGGGCGGGGAGCGGAACTGCCGCTATCTTTTGCGCAGCAGCGTCTCTGGTTTCTGGATCAATTCCAGCCGGGCGTCGCCACGTACAACACGGCACTTGCCGTGGATATCGCCGGCGCACTGGACATCTGCGTGTTGGAGCGCGCACTGAATGAGATTGTGCGCCGTCATGAAGTCCTGCGGACGATCTTTGCCGAAAAGGACGGCGAGCCGGTGCAGCGGGTGAATCCTCCCGCATGGTTCCCGCTGGAAGTGCGCGACTTGACTTCGCTGCGGGAATCCGGGCGTGAAGAGGCTGCGCGGAGTTTCGTTGCCGAGGATGCCGAACGCCCCTACGATCTGACCGCGGGACCGCTCTTCCGGTTCATGGTCCTGAAGTTGGGCAACGAGAAGCATGTACTCGGGGCGCAGTTTCACCACATCGTCTTTGACGGATGGTCGGCGAACGTGTTCCTGGATGAGCTGGCGGCGCTGTATGATGCCTTCCGGGCGGGAAGGCCGTCGCCCCTGCCGGAACTGCGCGTCCAGTACGCTGATTTCGCCTTCTGGCAGCGGAATCGCCTGCGGGGTGCGGCGCTCTCTTCGGCCCTCGAATACTGGCGGAAACAGTTGCGGGGCGCGCCCCAGGCGCTGACGCTTCCGACCGACCGGCCCTATCCTCCCGCCCAGACGTTTCGCGGCGCCACGCTGGCGCTGGCCCTGCCGGAGCATCTCGGCAGCCGCCTGAACGCGCTGAGCCGTTCCCATGGCGTTACCATCTATACGACCTTGCTCGCGGCGTGGAAGACTCTCTTGTATCGATACACGGGACAGGACGATCTGCTGGTTGGATTCACGGTTGCCGGACGCACGCGGGCCGACATCGAGCCGCTGATCGGTTTCTTTGTCAACACCCTGGTGATGCGCACCGATCTCTCGGGAAACCCCACGTTTCTGGAACTGCTTGCCCGTGAACAGGAAGTCGCGCTGAGCGCCTATGACAACCAGGAAGTCCCCTTCGAATCCATTGTCGCCGACCTCTTGCCCAACCGCGACCTCGGACGCCCGCCGCTCTTCCAGGTGCTGTTTGCGCCGCAGAACATGCGCAACGTCCCTTGGGAATTTTCCGGCCTTCGGGTGAGCGCGGAGGAAATCTACAATCGGACCGCGAAGTTCGATTTCACCCTGTCCGTCGTGGGTTCGGAGGAGCGGGTCACACTGCAGCTTGAATACAACACGGACCTCTTCGATGAATCAACCGTCCGCCGCTGGCTCGAACATTTCCGGATACTGCTCGAAGGCGTTGTGGCCGATCCGCGCAGCCGGCTTGCCGCATTGCCGTTCCTTCCGGAAGACGAGCGGCAGCAGGTGCTTGCCGCCGCGCTCGGGGAAACGCGCGCGTACCCGCAGGGCCGGTGTGTGCACGAGTTCTTTGAATCACAGGCCGTCGCCAGCCCGGACGCGATCGCGCTCGAATGTGGGGATGAACGGGTCACGTACGCGGCACTGAATGCGCGGGCCAACCGCCTGGCTGCGATCCTGCAGGCGAAAGGGGTGGTTCCGGACGTTCCGGTGGGTGTTTTC
>CAILVY010000154.1 GCA_903837785.1 Candidatus Hydrogenedentota bacterium | reverse complement strand
CCTCCGGAGAGGGGTTCCCGGCGGTGGCGCCGGCAATCACGTCGGGCAGGTCGGTCTCCAGAATGTAGTCGCCCCGGTTGACGATCATGGCGCGTTCGATGACATTGCGCAATTCCCGGACATTGCCCGGCCAGGGGTGGATGAGCAGGCACTGCATGCCCTCGCGGCTGACGCCCCGGCAATGGCGCTTCAATTCGCCATTGAGTTTCTGAACGAAATGCTCGACCAGCAGGGGGATGTCCGCGCGGCGCTGGCGGAGCGGCGGCAGGAAAATCTCGAAGACCGCGATGCGGAAGTAGAGGTCCTCGCGGAATCGGCCTTCCTCGACCGCGCGGCGCAGATCCTGGTTTGTGGCGGCGATGACGCGGGCCTTGAAGGACTTGGCGGCCCTGCCACCCACGGGGACGAATTCCCGCTGTTCGAGGACGCGCAGGAGCTTGCTCTGCAGCGCGACCGGCATTTCGGCGATTTCGTCGAGCAGGACCGTGCCTTCGCCCGCGAACTCGAAAAAGCCGCTGTGGTCCTTCACCGCCCCGGTGAAGGAACCGCGCACATGCCCGAAAAGCTCGCTTTCAAGCAGGGTTTCGGGGATACCCGCGCAGTTGATGGGGATAAAGGGGGCGCCCGGGGCCGGGCCGCGCTCGTGAATGAAGCGGGCGACGACTTCCTTGCCCGTGCCCGATTCGCCGGTGAGCAGGACCGTGCTGCGGGTCGGCGCCACGTCGTCGATGTGCCGCATCACCTGCTGCATGACTTCGCTTTGGCCGACGATCGGCCGTGCATCCACCGTCTGCGAAAGCTGCCGGCGCAGGAATTTCACTTCCTCGGCGAGCATGCGGTGTTCCAGGATGCGCTGAACCTTGCCGAGCACGTCTTCGAAAACGATGGGCTTCAGAATATAGTCGCAGGCCCCGCGGCGGAAGGCGGTGATGGCGGTTTCGAGATCGCCGAAGGCGGTCACCATGATGACATTGGCTTCGGGGGCGATGCGAAGAATGTTTTCCAGGGTCTCCAGTCCCGTCAGCCCCGGCATTTTCATGTCGCACAGCACGACTTGCGGGGCGAGTTCCTGGACCATCTTCAGCCCGAGGGTTCCGTTGGGCGCGGTAAAGCACTCGAGGCCCCGCCGACGCAGAAGGCCGGCCAGGTCCTCGCGAAACAGGTCCTCATCATCGATTATCAACACGCTGATCATGGCGTTCTGCTTTCTTTCACGCGCAAGCCCGGCCCGCACTCGGCCGCATTGCCGCGATTCCAACCCGCCTCCGCCGTCCTGGAGCGCGGACAGCATAGCATGCCGGCCTCATTCCAAACAGCGATCTTGCCGCCGTCGCAGGGCTGCCTCCGTCCTGTGACGGGCAATTAGGAGCAAATTTCATACCAACTGGAGCCATGCGCCGAAGCGGCGGGGGTCCTGCAACGTGCGAAACACGCCCCAAGCGCGTCTTTTACCGGAACGCATCTTTGTACAGGGTGATTTCCGGCCGGCCACCGGCCGGCAGCACGATGCCCACGACATCGAATCGATAATAGGCCTCCGGGTCCGGGTGCAGCGCGATGTAGGCGCGTGCCGCGGCCCGCAGATGACTGCATTTCCGGGCTCGGATCGTGTCTTCGGGGGGGACGGGGTCGCCGGTGGCGCGGGTTCGGACCTCGACAAAGCAGATTGTGTCGCCGTCACGGGCGATGATGTCCACTTCGAAACGTCCCAAGCGAACGTTGCGCTCGAGGATGCGATAGCCGGCGCGCTTCAGGTGTCTTGCGGCGAGGTTCTCGCCCTGCTTCCAGAGGGGTTCGGAATCACGCCGCAGCCAACGCATCGGGTTCGCCTCCGGCGGGCGGCGCGGCGTCCGGCGCCCGCGCGAAGAGGCGGATGTCGCCGTAGGTCCGATGTTGATGGACGCGGACGCGGCCCATGCGGCAGAGCTCGAGAATGGCCAAAAGGCAGCAAACGACTTCCGTGCGGGTGCGGCAGGCCTCGTACAGGTCGGTCCAGGTGACACTGTCCCCCCCGGCCAGCATCGCATCGATCAGTTCAATCTTCTCCTCGACCGAGGCGCCTTCGCCCAGCACCTGATGCACGGGTTTCTCCGTAATGAAGCGGAGTATCATGCGGAGCGCCCGCAGGAGATCGTAGAGGCTGACCTCGAAGTACTCGTCTTCCTCTTCCACCGCCTCGACCTTCGGTTTCACCGCCCGGCCGAAACTGTCCATGCGCCGTTCGTTCAAGTCGCCCAGCCGCCTCGCGAGGTCACGGAACTTCCGGTATTCGAGGAGTTTCTCCACGAGTTCGAGGCGCGGGTCTTCTTCTTCGACCTCTTCCTCGTCTTCAACCGTCTCGATGGGGAGAATCATCTTCGATTTGATCTGGATCAACGTGGCGGCCATGACGAGGAATTCGCCCGCGACGTCGAGGTTCTCTTCGCGCATCAGTTCAAGGAAGCCAAGATACTGTTCGGTGACCGTCACGATCGGAATATCGAAAATGTCGATTTCCTGCGAGCGTATGAGATAGAGGAGCACCTCGAAGGGCCCCTCGAAATTCTTGAGTTTCAGACGCAGGGTTTCGGCGGACGACGGCCCCTCGGCAAAATCGTCCTGGACGGACACAGCCGCGTTTTCTCCGGCAGGCCGGAGGCTGTCTTCCTGAGGGTCGGAATTCAAGGGCAGGGCACCTTCCTTTGAACGGAGACGGAATGGAAGCGGCGCACCGCCCACCGGCGCGCCACCGGGATCGTAGCGCGCTTCGCGGGCCCGACGCAAGCACGAAATTGACGGCGTCACGCCGGGGTTCCGGCGCGCCTGCTTGACCTTCCCCCCCCGAAGCTGCAAGACTCCTGCGTCATGGCCATCAACGTCGTCAAACAAGGATTGGACCTGCCGATCGGCGGGACACCCGACCGCGTGATCTCTGAGACTTCGGAGGTTACCCGGGTCCGCCTGCTGGCCGCGGACTACTTGGGGGTGGCGCCGCGCCTGCTGGTTCAGCCGGGGGACCGGGTCCGCCGGGGCCAGGCGCTGCTGGAGGACGAACGCATTCCGGGGCTTCTCCACACGGCCAGCGCGTCGGGCGCCGTGGGGGAGATCCGGCGTGACGCGGCGGGGCGTTTTCTTTCGCTCGAGATTCATCTGTCGGAATCGGAACGGATGAATGACTTGAGCGAGCAGGATTTTGCGCCCTTCACGCATTACACGGGGCAGGACCTTGCGCTGCTCACGAGCCGGGACGTGAAGGCCCTCCTGCTGGAATCGGGCCTGTGGACCGCCCTGCGCACCCGGCCTTTCGGCCGCGTGGCGCATCCGGAACGGCCGCCCAAGTCGATTTTCGTGAATGCGATGGACACACATCCGTTGGCGCCGCCCATGGAATTGATTGCTGAGGGGCGCGCAGCAGACTTGCACACGGGGCTGCTGGCCGTGGCAAAACTGACGGACGGCTATGGCCTGTTCTGCCGAGCCGCGGGCTCCAAAGTGATTCCGCCGCCGAACGTGGGCTTTATCATGCAGGAATTTCAAGGGCCGCATCCCGGGGGAACCGCCGGCCTGCATATGCACCGGCTCGAGCCGGTGGGCCGAAAATGCACATCGTGGTACGTCGGCCTTGCGGACGTGTTGGCGATTGGCGCCCTGTTCCGCACGGGCCGGATGGACCCCACGCGCGTGATTTCGCTGGCGGGTCCGGGGGTGGCCCGGCCCCGCCTGTTGCGCGCGCGCCTGGGTGCATCCATCGAGGAATTGACGCGCGGGGAACTCCTGCCGGGTCCGCAACGGGTGATCTCGGGATCCGTGTTGACGGGACGAACGGCCTCGTCCGCCGCGGACGCTTATCTCGGGCGCTATCATGCGCAGATCTCCGTTCTTCCCGAATCGCCGCGAGGGCAGAGCCCGTTTTGCCTGGCTCCGATAGCCCGGCTATGGCGCGGACGAAGGCCTGCGCGTTTTGCCGCGGGGCCGCCGGCGCGCGCCGGGCGTTATGTGCCAAGCGGGGTCTATGAACGGGTCATGCCCTTTGAGCTTCCCGTGATGCACTTGCTGAGCGCGCTGGCCGCCGGTGATCATGAACGCGCGGCGGAATTGGGCGCCCTCGAACTGGAAGAAGAGGACGTCGCGCTGTGCAGCGTCGTCTGCCCGGCCCGGCTGGACTATGGCGCTTTGTTGCGTGCGACGCTGACGGCCCTGGAGCGGGAGTGCGCCCATGAATAGCCTCGCCCCGCCGCCGCATGTCCGTGACGCCATGAGCATGAAGTGGCGCAGCGCGATCGAAGCGCTCGCGATCCTCCCGCTGTTAACGGCGGGTGCCGTGCTGTCGGGCGCGGCGTGGAAACTGCTCGCGGCGCAGGTAGTCCTCATGCTCGTGCTGTCGGCCCTTGTGGAAGCAGCCTGGGCGCTCGTTCGCCGCCAGCGCATGGAGGGGCGCTTTCTCCTGTATGGCGCGCTGTTCGCACTGATGGTCGACCGGACGTCGCCGGGGTGCGTGGCGGCCGCGATCGCCTTGGGCGTCCTGGCGGGCAAGAAGCCGCTCGGAAGCGCGCGGCTTCAGCACCTGCACCCCGCGCTGACGGCCTTCGTGTTGCTGCATGTCATCTCTCCCGGCGCGTGCGGGGGCCTGCTCGCGCGAAACATGCCCGTCGGCCTGGCGTCGTTGTGGGCCCTGGCGCTGTTCCTGGCCACGGGCATCCGATCGTGGCGGCCGGTCCTGGCCACGTTCCTGGGCGCCGTGCCCGCGATTGCCCTTGTCGCCCCGTTTTGCGGCCTGTCGCCCTGGCTGAGCGCATGGGGGCCTTGGCTGTTTGCTATGACGTGGTTTCTCGTCGATCCCCGGGGGGAGCCGTTCATGCCCGCGGCCCAGTGGGTCTACGGGATTCTCTGCGGCGCGCTGACCGCGCTGTTGCTGGTTCCCGGCGCCGGCGGCCCGGCCCCGGTGATGTTGGCCGCGCTCCTGATGAACGCCGTGGCGCCCGTGTTGGACGACATCGCGGTGTTGCGCAACATCGCGCTTCGCGACAGCGATGTTGTGAAGGCGATTCTATGACACGGCGCGCGCCGCGAAGCGCCCGGCGCTTCCTGCTGTTGGCGCCGTCCATCTGTGCGGTGCTGGCAGCCTGTTCGCCGCAGCCGCGCGAGTATCTGTTCTCAGGGCCGGCCATGGGCACGCAATACAACATCAAGGTTGTGGCCGTGCTCTCCGCGCGCGAATTGCAGGCGGTGGATCAGGCAATCCGGGACGTGCTCGCTGCGCTCGACACAAAACTCTCGAATTACCGGCCGGACTCCGAATTGTCGCGCTTCAATCAGGACACGTCCTGCCAGCCCTTTGCCCTGTCGCCGGAAACGGAACAGGTCTTCCGGATCGCGCTGCGCATCGCGCGGGAGAGCGGCGGCGCCTTTGACATCACTGTGGGCCCCCTGGTGGACGCATGGGGCTTTGGGCCGCACCCCGCCGCGCAGCCGCCCGGCGATGCGGAGCTGGCGGCCCTCCGCGAGCGCGTGGGGTATCAGCACCTCGAATGGGCGGGCGAGCATGCGATCCGCAAGAAGCGCCCGGAGATCCAGTGCGATTTCTCCGCGCTCGGGCCGGGCTATGGCGTGGACTGCATCGCGCGGGCGCTCGAGCAGCGCGGCATTCACCGCTACATGGCGGAATTGGGCGGCGAGGTCCTGGCGAAGGGGCTCAACGCGGGCGGCGTGCCTTGGCGCATCGGCATCGAACGGCCTGTGTCCGGCGAAGAGGAAAGCATCCAACGAACCGTGCACCTGCGGGATATGGCCGTGGCCACCTCGGGCGACTATCGGAACTATCGCGAAGTGAACGGCGTCCGCTATTCGCATCACATCGATCCCGCCACGGGGCGTCCGTTGACCCATCCCCTCGCCTCCGTCAGCGTGCTGCATCCGCATTGCGCCGAAGCCGATGCCTATGCAACCACCCTCATGGTGCTCGGCCCGGACAAGGGCCTGGCCTTCGCCGAGGCGCAGCACCTGCCCGCCTACTTTATCGTGCACAAGGAAGGCGGCTTTGAAGAACGCGCGACGCCGGATTTCGCGCAATACGAACAAGCCCGCTGAGATACGGCCGATTCTTCCGTAGGTCCGATTTCCTAATCGGACATTG
>CAILVY010000153.1 GCA_903837785.1 Candidatus Hydrogenedentota bacterium | reverse complement strand
TCATGCTTCTCCTTTGACGACGACAGTTACAAATACTCGCGGAGCTGACAACAACTCGATCTGCACCCTATGCTCCGACATCGCCCTTAATGGGTGCGAATGTGCCGGGCGGAGCGGGCGGCGTAGGCGTACAGATCGCTAATGTGGGAGGGGCCTCAGCGATGGGGCGCCCTATCCCAATCGATTCGTCTTTCTGCTGTTTCCACCCTGCCGTCATAGAACTGCATCACAACAAAGCCGTGCATACTTTCGAGGGACAGACAGAGACCGTCAGAGGTTTTCTCTTGCGGATAGAAGGTGATGTTCCGGCACTGCACAAACTTGCGCAGGTCGGGGTCCAACGATGCGAGAAACGTGACATCGGTCGGAGACGGAATGGCCTCAAGACCCCTCTGATGTGCGAAGAGTGACATCTGCCTGAAGACGAGCGAGAGATTACTGATGTCCTGGGTCACACGCGTTCTAACCAGCACTGCCCGGATTCCGTTTGCAGCCACAAAGAGTACGACCGCAATGGCTCCAACCGTAAGCCACCGTGCAATAATTCCATTTCCGGATTTCACTCTTGTCCAAGACAGCTTTTTGAAGACATAGGGTAAGCAGACCTCCGGAATGCGTGTAAGATGGGTTGATCAACACTCATCGCCGCGGTTGGCGCCGCGGACACGAAACCGGAGGTGCACAGATGGTACGGGTAGCGAGTTGCTTTGCGCAAGTGCTGGAGTTGATCGACCGCAATGGGTTTGGGCGCGCAGTGAAGGAATTGGATGCCGAGCGTGGCGCCAAGGGGTTTCGATCCTGGGACCAGTTCGTGGCCATGCTCTTCTGCCAGTTGGGTTCGGCGCATTCGCTGCGGGAGATCTGTGGCGGTCTGGCCACCTCGCTGGGCCGAGTGGTGCACTTGGGCATGAAGGCAGCGCCGAAGCGTACGACCCTGGCGTACGCCAACGAGCATCGGTCGTGGGAGCTGTATCAGCGGGTTTTTGAACAGCTGCTGGGGCGTTGCCAGGAACTGGCGGCGGGAAGGAAGCAACCGTTTCGCTTCAAGAATCCCCTGCGAATCCTGGACGCAACGGTGATTGATTTGTGCCTGGAGGTTTTTGACTGGGCGAAGTTTCGCAGAACCAAAGGAGCCATCAAGCTGCACCTGCAGCTTCAGGACCGTGGATGCCTGCCCTGCTGGGCGCTGGTCACGGAGGGCAAGAGGCATGAAGTTCGCGTGGCGCAAGGGCTCTCGTTCGATGCGGGCACAATCGTGGTCATGGATCGAGGCTACACGGACTACGCCCTTTTCGGTCGTTGGACGGAGCAGGGAGTCCTGTTCGTTACCCGCATGAAGAGTAACGCTCAATATCGGGTGGTTCATACCGTTCCCGGCGGCCCGAACGGGGTCCGCCTCGTGGAGTGGATCCGACTGACGGGCGTGGCGGCCCGAGCCTGCCCCGTCGTGCTGCGCCGGATCACGGTCTGGGACGAGGAACATCAGCGCGAACTGATCTTGCTGACGAACGATCTGCGCCTCTCTTCCGGCACCATGGCACGGGTGTACAAGTTCCGCTGGCAGATCGAGTTGTTCTTCAAGGCGCTGAAGCAAAACCTGAAGATCAAGACGTTCGTGGGCACCAGCGAGAACGCCGTGAAGACCCAGGTTTGGACAGCACTGATCGCCATGCTCCTGCTCCGATTCCTGCAACTGAAGTCCTCGTGGAAATGGAGCCTGTCGAACTTGGCGGCGATGCTGCGCTTTAACCTGCTTACGTACCGGGACTTGTGGGCATGGCTCGACGATCCGTTCGGCGTGCCGATTCGCGAACCGGAGGCCGAGCAACTGGCATTGGCGATCTGAAACCTTGGACAGCATCTACGCAGACCTCAAATGAACCATCCCGTCCAATACACTGAAAACCAAGGAAATTTGCTGAACCGCTCGCCTCAACTCACCTGTCTTGGCCAGCACTGGAAGGAAATATGAAAAAGAGGATCGTGCTGCTGTGGGTGCTGGCTTGGGCAAGCGCAGCAAGCGCTGCCGACTGGACTCCGGTGCAGCTTGAGCTTGGACCCTCTGCGGGATACCTATTCGATGAAACGACAGACGTGTACGGCCTGAGACTGGCCGTGGTGGGCAAGAACCGCAATGTGTATGGCTTTGATCTTTCGTTGGATACAGCGCTTGTTGACAAGGACTTTGGCGGAATCCAATTTGCAGCCTTCAGCGACGTGGCGGAGGATGCGTGCGGCCTCCAGTTCGCGGTACTGCGTGCGAGGGCACACGTCTC
>CAILVY010000152.1 GCA_903837785.1 Candidatus Hydrogenedentota bacterium | reverse complement strand
GTGGCCGTCACCAGGCCGTTATAGTCCCCCTCGAAATTCTCCGGGCAATACTTGCCCAGGTCCAGTGTGTCGTCCAACAGGCACTCGCCCGGATACAGCCGGTTCTGTTCCAGCGCGAGCGCGTACGTGAAGGGCTTGAGCGTCGAACCCGGCGAACGCCGCGCCTCGCACAGGTCCACCTGGGCGCCGTCCTCGAGACCGAAGAAGTCCACGCCTCCGGCCCGCACCAGCACCGACGCCGATTCCACATCCACTGCGATCACGGCCGCGTTGTTCACTTCGCCCTCGAAACGCCCGAGGTACTTCCGCAACTTCTCTTCGGTGCGCGCCTGAAGCTCGCCGTCGAGCGTCGAACGCACCGCGGCCTCTCCGGCGAGCCGTCCGCGCAGTTTCACGGCAAGATGCGGCGCCACGCGCGGGAATTCATGCCAGCGCGCGTTCAGGGGCGCTTTGACGGCCCAGCCGTACTCTTCGCGCGAAATATAGCCCTCATCGCGCATCCGCCGAAGCACGTGATTCCGCCGCGCCGTTGCGCGCCTGGGATGCTCGATGGGTTCGTACGCGGCCGGGGACTTGGGCAGCCCTGCCAGCAACGCCGCCTCGGGAATCGTTAATTCCGACGCGGGCTTGCCGAAGTAGCGCCGCGCCGCCGTCTCCGCACCCACGAGATTCAGCCCGTACGGCGCCTTGTTCAGATAGGCGCACAGAATTTCCGCCTTCTCCGCGCCCGCTTCAAGCCGGAGCGCGCGCCAGGCCTGAATCGCTTTCCCGGCGACCGAGCGCGGCATGCGATCGGCGAGCTTCACCACCTGCATGCTCAACGTCGACGCACCCGAGGCGATCCCGCGACGGCGCGCGTTTTGCAGGCAGGCCCGCAGCAGCGCCGCCGGATCCACCCCCCAGTGCCGATGGAAGCGTTGATCTTCCGTGGCGATCGTGGCCTGCACAAGGCGCGGGCTGAAATCCTCGAGCTGACGCGCGAAACACCACTGCTGCTCGCGGTTCAGGAACGCGTGGAGCAGCCTGCCCGAGCGATCGCGCAGTTCGCCGGATCGCGGTGCCGCAAGATAGTGTGCCGGGTCCGAGGGACAGAATCGCGCCCCCGCAATCAGCAGCAACGGCGCGAGCGCGGCGGCACAAATCGCCGCCGCCACTCCCGGCCGCTTCCGCAGGCTTTGCACAAGCCCGGGCCATTGCCCAAGAAGCCGCTGTACGGCTTGCAGGATCCTCATCGCGTTGATTGCCTACTTGACCTCAATTTGGCCGGGCGCTGAGGCACCCCGGATCGCTGGGTCGTACATGCACTCCGCGTACACGGAGGGATACTGGAAGGCGCCCGGCGTCACCGCGCGGACCACGTAGTAATAGTGGTGCGTGCCCGTAGGAACCTTGTCGAAGGCTGCGACAAGCCGGTCGTCGCGGATCTCCAGATAGGCCGGGGTCATCGGGCCTTTCTTGTCCTGTCCCCGATCGCGCGCCTCGCTGCTCTCGCCGCCATCCTGGCGCTGCGCCGGCTGTTCCGCCGCCATATCAGGCTTGCCCGCGGCCGCGAGCACATTCGCATCCAGCCGCGGATTCTCCACTTCAAAACCCGCCGGAAGCAGGTCCGCCAGAATGAGGTTCTCCACCTCATTCCTGCATTCCAGCGTGATATCAACCACGACCTCATCGCCTTGCGCAAACGCGGGACCTGCCAGCGCCGCACCGCGCGCATCCTGGAAGCTGCGCTGCACGGACACGCCCTCGGACACCGCCGCCGTCTCGCTGCGCACCGGCACGCCGCCCATCGTGATGTTCACGAACATGGGCACGGTTCCGGTGTTCTGCACAGTGTACGACGGGCCGGGGCCGTTGAACGTGTGCTCAAAGAGCCCCGTGCCTTCGATGGCCTTGTCTCCGCCCGAGCCGTGAATCACGGCCGAACACATCGCGGCATTACTGCTCAGTTTGGAGAGATAAAGGCCGAGCGCGGAAGTGGCAAAGGCCGCTTCCTGCGTGGTGTACCGCTGGCCCTCAAGATACTGGATCAACGCGTCCGCCTTCTGACTCAGCTCCTGCGCCTTGTCGTCGAACTGCAGCATCGCCATCAGTTCGACGGCGGTGCTCCGCACGGACGAATTCAGGGATCCGCTCATCTCGCGATCCTCCCAAGCCTGATACGGCGCGGCCTTCAGATAGGCGGCCACCCGCTGAGGATCCTGCGTGTTCATCGCCAAGGCCGCCGCCAACAAATACCGGGCGGGACGCGACACTGTGATCGTGTCGAATCGCTGGATCAACTCGACCGCCTTCAGGTCCGGTTCCAGCGAAAGCACGTAGCAGGCGTACGCGCGCACGTAACTGTCGCTGTAGGACCATTGGCTGCCCGCGGCCGCCGTGCCTTCCGCCAGCCGCCGCACGTACTGGCGCAGCGTCTTGTATTGCGGCTCCGGCACCGGAATCTCGTGATCCCGGTGAAGCAACGTCAGGAAATGGCAGGCGTACACCGAGCCATAGTTGTAGGCGTCCGAACTGCCGGGCCAGTAGGACAAGGCGCCGGATCCTGTTTGCATGCTGAAAAGGCGTTCCACGCCCGCCTTCAAGTAGCCTTCGAGCTTCTTCGCATCCTTCAGGTCGCCGCCCGCCAATGCTTCGCTCTTGCGCACGAGATACGTCGGGAAGCAGCTCGAGATCGTCTGCTCCACGCAGCCGTAGGGATAGTGCACGAGGAACTCGAGTGCCTTCTTCAGGCGCAGCAACGGATTCGCGCCCACAACAATGGCGGTATCCAGTTGTGCATCCTCCACGAAGTCCACATTCGTGAACGTGCGCGATTCGCCGGGCTGCACCACGAAGAGATCCCGATGCGTCTCGTACGTTGCGGACGGACGCACCGGCAGCGGCGCGTCCTCATGAAGATGTTCGAGCACCGCGCCGTCCGGCCCCACGATATCCGCGTCCCACGCAATCGCCCCTTGCCCGATTACGCCGCCGGCGGCAAACTGGCCGGAACAGCGCGCTTCGGACGCGGCGGGAAGATCCAGTTCCATGCCGCCCTCGCCGCCGATCAGCGCGCCGGTGCTTGTCCACTTCACCTTCGCTTTGGCCGGCGTCTGCGTCGTGTTGAACAGGACCGCGAGACAACTGAACTTGTCGCCGGGCAGCGCAAAACGCGGCATGCTCGTGCGCAGGATGTACGGGCGGCGCACATAGAGCTTCGCGCTGTTCGCGCCCGTGGCGTTCTGCGTCGCCGCCACGGCAACCAGCCGCAGTTGGCCGTTGAACTCGGGGACCGTCATCGTGACGACGGCCTTGCCTTGCGCGTCCGTCGTGACCGCGCCGGACCACAACGCGACCGGCTTGATCCAATTTTCGCCGATGCCCGGCGTGCTCTTGCCCAGGCGCTTGGCGATCGCATCCCCGCCGATCGAGGACGCCAGGAAGTCGTAGGCCACACGGTCATAGTAGTCCGCCCGCCGGTAATCCGGACGGCGCGCGCGCTGGAACCAACGGAACGGATCCGGCGCCGTATAGCCCAGGATGTCGTGGATGCCCTCGTCCACCGCGGCCAGCGTCACTTCCGCGGAGACCGGATTCCCCGAGGTGTTCTTTGTCTCAATTGTGAACTGGACCTCCTGGTTCGGGCGCATCTCCTCGGGCAACCCGGGATAGGCAACTTCGACTTTCCTCGCCGGGTCGGTCACGGGTACGCTGATCATGGCGAAACTCGAGAAGGGATGAACGCCCGAACTGCCCGGCTTCACCTGATGCGCCAGCGTGACTTCCGCCCACACGTTCGGATACTGCTTCGCCGTCACCGGGAATTTCACCACGCCTGCGCCGTCTTTCACTTCGAGCGGCAGCACCGTCTGAATGCGGTCCGCCTGCAGCGTGACGATGCCGCGGCCGTCAAACGGCGATTCAATCCGCAGTTCCGCTTCTTCACCCGGCTGATACTGTTCCTTGCCCAGCACAAGCTTGAGCAGGGTCGGCCGGGGCGCAGGCGTGACCTCAATGCCGTTCCAGCGCGCGTAGAACGACAGCGTGCTGTACACTGGCACGTCCTTGGCGCTCACGCGCACCCGATAGTAGCTCCAGTAGTCCGACAGGGTGAATTCCGCATCCGCACGCCCGTTCTCCAGCGTCACGTCCCGGGTCTCGACCACCTGGAAGCGCTTCGACCACTTCGGCTCGTTGTAGTCCTCGTAGTGGCGCACGTTGTAGTCCCACTCTTCGCGTTCCAGCGTCACCTGGACTGTCGTGAGCGGCGCGGGCGTCTCGTCGGACTTGATGGCCGCCGCATGCACCTGGATCACGTGCTCCGCCCCTTCCTTCGCCGACACGCCGACGCCCAGCAGCGTATCGCAGGGCAGAACCAGCGTTTCAGTGGCCGCGGCCACGCCGCGCCCCCCCGCCTCGGCCACCTCGCCGCGGACGATCGTGCGCAGGGGGAACGTGGCCTTCGGCAACGGCTGATAAGTGAAGTTGAAGTTCGCCTGGCCTTGGGCATCCGTCTGTTGCTCGCCCAGGGAGCGCACTTCGGCCGCAAACTCGCTGTCGTTGCCGAAGCGGAATTCCTTCCACTTCTCGCTCTTGAATTCGCCCCGGCTCAGCAGGACTGTTGCCTCGCACTTCAAATTCGCCGCGGGCGTGCCGAAGAGATTCAGCGCCGACACGTGAATCCCATGCTGCACATTCGGCAGCCAAAGGCCCGGGTCCGGCTTCACTTCCGCCTTGATCCGATGCGGAACGAAATCCTCGACATTGAACGCGCAGGTCCCCAACGGCGCGCCGGAACCCGGCACGGACAAGCGCAGTTCATAGCGGCCCGTCAGCCAGCTCGGCTTCGTCTCGATGTCTTGGAGGCCTGTGCCCAGCGCCGACAGCGTGACGGTGGACCGGAAAGCCTCCACGCCTTTCGGATTCATCAACGTGGCCACGAGCGGAATCCCCGGCGCGGCATCACCGTAGTGTGTGCGCACGAGCCACCGCGCATGCACGGTTTCCCCCGGCCGATACAGGTTGCGGTCCGCGTACAGAAACGCGTCGTACCCGTCATAATCATAGTTCGGCATCGTCTCGTCGTACGCCACCGGGTCCCGTTCGTCGCCTGCCAGCTTCAGGAACGTCGAATCGTTCTCGGTCTCGATCACGACAACATGCGGCTTGCCCAGGCCCGTATCGAGGCCGCGAAAATACGTGATGCCCTGCGCATCCGTCGTCGCCGTGGCCATCACTTGATTCTTGGCGGACCACAAGGTCACTTTCGCGGCCGGCAACGGCGCCAGCGTGTACAGGTTATGCGCGAAGACCGCCACCTCGTCATTGAGCCAATGTGCCACCACGCCGATGTCCGTCCACACAATGACTTTCGTGTCGCGCCCGTATTGATCGGTCGCGCCCTGCAGCGTAAACACGCCCTTCCGATCCGGCGGCATCAGTTCGGCCACGTTGATTGTGGCGGCGGTCTTCACGTCCTGCGCGCCCTCGAATGTCACTTTCTTCTTGTTGATGAATCGTGCGTATTGCTCGTTGAACCCGTTGTGCGTGTCCCCGAACTCCAGGCGGCCGAAGTTGACCGCCAGAGGAAGGTTCGAGGGGAACAGCCAGTGCAGGCGGAGTTCCGTCTCCTTCACGTTGCACGCCTCGATCGTCATCTGGCCCGTGCCCCGCCGCGGGAAATAGATCTTTCCCGGATAGGCGAATTTCACGTACTGGATGTACGGCGTGGATTGCAGGTTGAGCACGCAGGGCTCGGTGATTGCCATGCGGTTCCGTATGTCGCTCAGTCCGGGACTTAACGTAAGCGTGTATTGCTGTCTCGAGCGCCAGTCCCCGGTGAGCTTAACGGACTGATAGTAGGCCGGAAGCACCTTGAGGTTGTCCACCGCCGGCTCCATCTGCAAGTGCGCTTCCACCGCGCTGGCATCCACTTTCCCAGTGAATTCAAGAAAGAGGGTGAGTCCTTCGGAACCGTAGTACGTTTCCCAATGACTGTACGTGACGCGAAGGGGCTGAACGCCTTCCGCCCCGGCCCCCGGCCGCATGACTTCGATCGCGTAGTCCGACTCGAGCACGCGCGTCCCCGTGTCGCGCAGCCCTTTGGCCAGTTCGACGCGCAATTTGGCCACCGAATTTCCCGGGTCCTCGATCACGACGTTCTGCTGAGTTCCGGCAGCCTCTGATTCCATGTGCCATGTGACTTCGTTCCCGGTCGCCGCATCCGTGATGCGAAGATGCTGCTTGAGGATTTCCGGCGAAACTGCGGCATTGAACTGGAAAGAAATCACATTCGAGGTTGCTTCGCCCGTCCAGCGGCAGGATGCCACCCCGAGCGGTTGCAGATCCGGATAGCGGAAGAGCTGATCTGACGTCACGGGCAATTGACCGGAGCTGTCTGTGGCGCCTGCGCGCACGGACACGTTCACCGGCACTTCGGTGCCTTGCGGCAGCGTCAGCACGTATTGCACCGACAGGGCGCCCTGGGCAATCGCAAACGTGACCGGCTGTCCTTTCGCGTCCGTCACGGACGTGTGAGACTTCAGAAGGTCCAGGTTCATCGATGCATTGAAAAACAGCTGGAGGGAGACTCCCGCCGGCTTTTCCTCTCCCAGCACGCGCTCGATGCGGATGGGCACTGTGCTGAATCGCAGCACGCGCTTGTCCTCGGGCAGTTGACGGCCGGAAACCGACCGCAGTTCCGGGGAAAGCGTGAATGTATAGACACCGGATACACCGGACATTTGAAGGGAAAGATAGTTGCGGTTGGCTGCCTGTTCCTGGGCGGACGGCGGGTCAACCGTAAGGGGTTGCATGGTGGTTCCGTCCGCATTCTTTAAGGGTGCGAGGTCCTCATCAAAGAAGATAAGCAGACGCCCATTGAAAGTTTCGCCCGGAAGGGGATAGGTCCCTACTATGCGCAGTGGTGCGGGAGCAGGCGCCGCTGCGGCGGGCGCCGCCGGCAGTGGGGTTGCTGCGGGCGTCGCCTCTTGCGCGATGGCCCCCAATGACAACAACGCGAAACACAAAACGGACACGAAGACGGCGGGACGATGGCCTCCCATGCGACAAACTCCCCTGTTGACGGATGCGGTTCACACGAAAACCTATTGAGGAGTAATTCTAGCACGAAGAATTGATTCGCGAAAGATGCTTCCGAAACGCCTCTTAACCCACTGCAAGAGCCAGAGTTAGCCCGGTTGCCGGGCAGGCGCGGCAGACGGCCCGCTGCATGCCGTTCCCCAATTGGAATCCCAGGGACGATTCACCCATAATAGCGCACCGCCGAGACCTCGCCGTGCGGGTGGAGTTCGTCCGTGTATCTCTCAAGAAGCCACATTGTCTGGGCACTGGCAGGCTTGGCCTGCGTTGCCTCGGCCTATGTGCTGTGGCCGCGGCAGGCGGCGACGGACGCCGAGCGGCGCGCCCTCGCCGAAGGCCGCACGATCATCGTCTATTGGGATCGGCACTCCGGCCACGAACACGAGGCGCGCATGCGGCTCATCGACGAATTTAATGAGCGCCAGTCCGAGGTCTATGTGCGCGGCGTCGCCGTCGGCTTCAATGCGCTTATGGAAAAGACGCTCACTTCCACCGCGGGGCACGCTCCGCCCGATGTCCAATCCATCGACAGCACCTTCCTCGCGCAGTTGGCGCCGCAGGGCATTTTTCGGCCGCTCGACGATCTCATCGCGGAGGAACCCTCGCTCCACCGCGAGAAGTTCTTCCCGTTCTGCTGGGACATGGTCTTCTACAGCGGACACGTCTGGGGGATTCCCACCACGACCGATTCCTATTGCCTGCTCTGGAACAAGGCCGCCTTCCGGAAAGCGGGGCTCGACCCGGAACGGCCCCCGCGCACGCTCCAGGAACTCACGGACTATGCCGCGAAGCTCACGATCCGCGGCGAGACCGGCGAGATCGAACAGATGGGCTTTCTCCCGTGGCTGCCGTGGGACCTCACGCACATGTGGGGCGCGCTCTTCGGCGGCGAGTGGTTCAACTACGCCACGGGCCGTGCCGAGATCGCCCAAGACGAACATCTGCGCGCCGCATACGAATGGCAGCAGAGTTTCGCCTACGATCCCGGCGCCAAGGAACAGTTACCCTACGCCATGGATCCCGAGCGCATCGAGGCGTTCAGCAAGGGCTTCGGCGAATATTTCAGCGCGTCCAATCCGTTCTACTCCGGCAAAGTCGCCATGATCGCCGAGGGCGAGTGGCAGGTTACGTTCATTCCCAAGTATGCACCGGGACTCGATTGGGGCGTCGCGCCCATTCCGCAACCGGAAGGCGCGCCGCCGCTTTCCTACGGGCCGGCCGCCGTCGTCGATGTCATCCCGTCCACCGCGCGCCATCCCGAAGCCGCGAAGAAGTTCCTCCGCTGGTTCTACAGCCCCCGGCCCAATGGAGGCACCTCGCCAGCGAGTGACTACACGTTCGAGATACACAACATCGCCACGCGCCGCGACGAGGCCGTGCAGGAGCGCTTTGTGGCGGATCCGAAATTCCGCGTCTTCGTCAATGAACTGCTGACAAAGCCCGTTGCCTCGATGCCGAACATGCCCGTGTCGCTCTACATGATGGATCAGATCGAGCGGCAGCGCTCGCGGGTCGTCTTCCGCCGCAGCACCCCCGAGCAGGCGCTCCGGGACGCCGAGGCAATGACGAATCGCGCGCTCGACCGCGTGCGTGCGCTCATGGCGCGCGGCGGCGGGCCCGCCGGAGGGAAGACGCCATGACGCGGCTCGAACGGCGCAATCTCCGCAACGGACTCCTCTTCATCTCCCCGTGGATCGCGGGCTTCCTCGGCTTCGAACTCTATCCGCTCCTCATGAGCGTGTACTACAGCTTCACGGAGTTCAACGTGATCCAGCCGCCCGTGTGGTCGGGCCTCGCCAACTATCACGAACTCTTCTTCGATGATCCGGTCTTCTGGAGGGCGCTCTACAACACCCTCTACTTCACCGCGTTCTCCGTGCCCGCATGCCTCGCCGCCAGCATCGGCATCGCCGTTCTCCTCAATCAGAAAATCCCCGCGATGTCCGTCTTTCGCACGATCTTCTTCCTGCCGAGCATCGTCCCGCTCGTGGCTTCGTCTGTCTTGTGGCTGTGGGTGCTCAATCCCGACAGCGGCCTCATCAACATGGCGCTCAAACAGATCTTCGGCATCGAAGGGCCCGGATGGCTCGCCGACGCCAACTGGGCCAAGCCCGCCCTCGTGCTCATGAGCGTCTGGGGGATCGGCGGCGCCGTCGTCATCTTCCTCGCAGGCCTCTCGGATGTTCCGCCCGCCCTCTATGAAGTGGCCGAGCTCGACGGGGCCGGACCCTTCCGGAAGTTCTGGAACGTCACCCTGCCCATGCTGACCCCCACAATCCTCTTCAATCTTGTCATGGGACTCATCAATGCGTTCCAGTATTTCACCCAGGTCTACGTCATGACGGGCGGCAAGGGCACCCCCGTGGACAGCACGATGTTCTATGCCCTCTATCTCTACCGCTCTTCCTTCTTCTATCTGCGCATGGGCTACGCCTCGGCCATGGCGTGGCTCCTTTTCATCGTGATTCTCGCCGCCACAGTCGGCGTGCTCGTCTCGAGCAAACGCTGGGTCTACTATCATGGCGACTAATCGCTTCCACCGATACGCCGCCATGGCCGCGCTCGTGCTCTTCGCGGCGATCTTCATCATGCCCTTCGTCTGGATGCTCTCCACTTCGTTCAAGCACGAGACGCGCATCTTCCCGCCGCCCGGGGAATACCCGCAATGGATTCCCCGCATCGATGCCACCGACGCGCAGGGTCGGCCACTCGTATGGCACCGGGGACAATCCGCCGTCGATCTCGGCGCCGACGAAAAGGGCATGCACCGCCTGCTCGAAAACGGACGCGAAATCTCCGTGGCCGCCGCGGACATCGCCCGCCGCGAACGGATCCGCTTCTATTGGGAGAACTACACCCGCGCGTTCCAGATGATGGATTTCTTCCAGAATCTGCGCAACACGCTCTACATCTGCCTCATGGCCACGCTCGGAACCGTGCTCTCGTCCTCCCTGGTCGCCTACGGCTTCGCGCGCATCCCCTGGCGCGGCCGCGACGCCCTCTTCGTCGTCGTGCTCGCCAGCATGATGCTCCCCTATCAAGTTACGTTAATCCCCCTCTTCGCCGTTTACAGCAAGCTCGGCTGGGTCGGCAGTTTCAAGCCCCTCATCGTCCCCTACTTCTTCGGCGTCCCCTTCTACATCTTCCTCCTCCGCCAGTTCTTCAAGGGCATCCCCGAGGACCTCAGCGCCGCCGCACGCATCGACGGCTGCACCGAATTCGGCATCTACGCCCGCATCATTCTGCCCCTCTCCAAGCCCGCCCTCGCTACCACCGTCCTCTTCCAGTTCCTCTTCCAGTGGGGCGACTTCCTCAATCCCCTCATCTACCTCCAGGACGACCGCCAGTATACTCTCGCCATCGCCCTCCAGCAGTTCCAGAGTCAGCACGAAAGCGCCTGGGGACCGCTCATGGCGATGTCCACGGTTATCACCCTCCCCGTCATCCTCCTCTTCTTCCTTGCCCAGCGCACCTTCATCCAGGGTATCACCATGTCCGGCCTGAAAGGCTGAGCGCCGCGGACGCCGTTTCAGAAGAGCCAGGAATCCGCCGGCGTGAACGGGACGATAGGGGAGAGGGGGGCGATCCGCGGGGTGAAGCGCAGTTCAATCTCGCTGCCGGTGGCGGAGATCACTTCGTAAAGCGGATCGGGCGTGACCGGCCTCGGGCGCCAACGCCAGGGGAGGCAACGATAGCGGTCCGCGAGCGGATAGGCGGTCGTCAGGGGCGTGAGCGTGCGCGTCCCCCTGCTTTGGAGCAGCACCCGGCCTTCCTTCGCGGACCAGGACGGGGCCGTGAGCCTGAAGCGCTGGCCCGGGTGGCAGGAGAGCGGCAGCAGCCGATAATGCGGGCATGCGCGGCTGAAGGGCGTGTCGTACGTGATGGCGGAGGAGAGCATCATCGGCGCGCCGGAAACCAACTCATACGCGCGCAGTACCCCCGGAGGAGTTCCCGGATGTTCGCGCCGGCACTGCTCCGCGGCCTGCTGAAACGCGCGCACCTGATTTCCCGCGTAGTTCCAGAGGAGATTCGATCGAATCTGAAGTCCGAAGAACGCCAGACAGAGCACGGACGTGAGGAAGATCATGGGACGGAGCCATTTCGGGTGCTGGATGATGCGGCGGCAGCAGGCCGCAAATGCGATATTCATCAGGGCGATGGGAACGAGCATCGCCCCGCCGCCCAGCAGATGCACGAGGTCGAAATCGGGATCCCCCTGGAGAAGACGCACGGCGCACGCCGACAGCAGGCCGAACAACAGCGGACGCCGCTGCCCCCGGCGCCTCCAGGCGGCGGCAATCAGCAGCAACAACACGAGCCAGCACGCGGCCGGCGCCACGGCGCGAAAGAGCCCCGTGTTCTCCGGCAGCAGGCCAATGGGATAGAAGACAAAGTACAGCGGCGCCATGGCCAGCGCAAGGCTGGGCGCCAGCGTGTGCAGCGGACTGGCCGCCGCCGCGCACAATGCCGCCACCCCGATGAGCGCTGCCGCAGCCGCGCGCAGGGCGCTGCGTTCGTCCCGTTCCGCGATCAACCATTCCGCCAGAAGGCAGACGAGAAAGAGCGAAGCGTTGCAGTGGAACGGCCAGGAGGCCAGGGCCAGCAACGCCAGCGCCAGGATCCGTTTCCAGGGGCGGTGCGCCGTGATCTCCCACGCGTACACGGCCAGGGCTGCGAACGCGTAGAACGCGGGCAGCAGTTCTCCCACGCCGCTGAGGTTCAAGACGGCCTCGCTCTTCAGCGGATTGGCCATCATCAGCGTGGCGGCCAGCGATCCCAGCCACCACGGGCCGCGCAGCACCCAGCGCGTGAGGAAGAAGACCGACACCATGCACCCGTAGAGGAGCAGCAGATTGACCGCGTGATATCCCGGCAGGAAGCGCCCGAACACGTAAAGCTCCGCATCGAAGAGCTGTGCCGCGCCCCACGGCAACCGCGAACTGCCCGCCATTGCGGCATAGTCCCGCCCCAGGGGATAGATGTTCAGGCTCCACACATGCACCACGAGAAGGTAGAGCAGCATGAAGAACATGAAGTGCGGCACGAAATTGCGCTCGGGCCGCGGCTTCGGGGCGTTCTCCGGTGCATCGTGCGTCATGTAGCGGCCCTGTGCTCTCTGTGCTGCGTGCGTGAAGTGGGGAAAGCCTAGCGCGTTTCAGGCTCGAAAACAAGCATCCCGCTCGTATACCATGTGCGCCCACGAATTCGGGAGACGGCAGCATGATCTTGGCGTGTGTTATTGCGGCGGCGTGTGCGGTTGCGGCGGAACCGGTTGCGTTTGAAGGCGCGGAATGGCTTCGCGATCCCCTCTTTGCAGGCGTTCCCATCATCCAGACGTACCACCGGCAGGCGCAGCCCGACCCGGTCTTCTCGGGTCCGCAGAACGTGCACACGCTCTTCCGAAAGGACGTCACGCTCCGCGCCAAGCCGGCCAGCGCGCTGCTCCACATCACCGGCGACGACTACTACAAGTTCTACGTGAACGGTGCGTTCGTCGTGCAAGGCCCCGAGGCCGGTTATCCCGAGGCCTATCCCTACTACTTCCTCGACGTCACGGAGTTCTTCGAAGCGGGCGTGAACTGCCTCGCCGCCCACGCCTACTATCAGGGACTCAAGAACCGGGTCTGGGTGAGCGCGGACAACCGTTCCGGTTTCATGCTTACGCTCGATTTGACCTACCCCGACGGATCGAAGGAACGCTGCGTCACGGACCAGACCTGGCGCTGCTGGCCCCTGCAGGCCTTCCCCACCGGCGAGATCATCGGTTCGCAGACGCAATTCGCCGAGGACATCGATCTGCGGGCCTTCCCCGCGGATTGGCGCACCCCCGGCGCCGACCTCAGCGCCTGGAAGGAGCCGCTCACCGGCAGGCAGGACCACGTGTTCGTGAAGCAGGCCACGCCGCCCCTGCAACATCAACTGCTCAAGCCCGTCTCTGAAAAGAAAGTGGGGCGCAACCGCTACTTCTACGATTTCGGGCGCGAGATCGTGGGCCATACCCGCGTCCGCATCAAGGGCAAGGCCGGACAGAAGATCACGGTGCTGCACGGCGAGGAACTCAGCGGGGCCAACAAAGTGCGCTACGAACTCCGCGCGCACTGCAAGTATCAGGAGAAACCCGTGCTGTCCGGCCGCGACGATGTCGTCGAGTTCTACGATTACCGCGGCTTCCGTTACATCGAGATTCTCGATGCGCCCGCGCGCCCCGAGGTCTGGGTGGATGTCCGGCATCACCCCTTCGATGCTGCGAAATGCACCCTGAGTTCCTCCGACCCCGTTCTCGAAGGGATCTGGACAATCTGCCGCAACGGCGTCGAAATGAACGCGCAGGGCGTCTACGTGGATTGCCCCACCCGCGAGAAGGGCCAGTACATCGGCGACACGATCATCGAAGCGCGTTCGCATCTCTGGCTGACGGCCGACCCGAGCCTGACGCGCAAGGCGCTCCGCGATTTCCAGTTGTCGGGCCGCATCCACCCGGGGCTCATGGCGGTCGCGCCCAGCAGCTTCATGCAGGAGATCGCGGAGTACTCGCTGCAATGGCCCTTCATGCTCCAGGACTACTACCGGCACACTGGCGATCGCGCCCTGGCCGGGGCGATGGCCGACGCGGTTTTTGACGGGCTCTACGGCTATTTCGCCGCCTTCGAGAACCGTGACGGACTGATCGAGAACATGACGGAGAAATGGGTGCTCGTCGACTGGCCCCAGAACCTCCGCGATGATTACGACTACGACTACGCAAAGGACAAGGCGTGCACGGTTCTGAACGCCTTCTACTACGGCTCGCTGCGCTGCGCCGCGCAACTCCTGCGCGACCTCGGCAAGGACGGCGCCGCGTACGATGCGAAGGCGGAGCGGGTCGCGCGCGGCTTCGCCGCAACGCTCGCCGATCCCAAGACCGGGCTCTACGCGGATGCGCCGGGTTCCGCCCATCATTCGCTGCACGCCAATGCAGTGCCCCTGTGCTTCGGCCTGACCGCGGGCGCCGATCCCGCGAAAATGCTCGAACTCATCCGCCAGAAACGCCTCAATTGCGGCGTCTACATCGCCCCGTACGTCATCGAGGCCTGCTTCCGCAACGGCGCGGCGGACCTCGCGTATGACCTGCTCACGTCCAAGGACGAGCATTCCTGGCACGAGATGCTCAAGAACGGCGCCACCACTTGTATGGAAGCCTGGGGGCCGGATCAGAAATGGAACACGAGCTGGTGCCATGCCTGGAGCAGCAGCCCCATCTATCTCATCGCCGAATATGTGATGGGCCTGAGTCCCGCGGAACCCGGCTGGAAGAAGATTCGCGTGGCGCCCGCCAAAATTGCAGGACTGCCCCGCATCTCCCTGACGGTTCCGATTCCCGGCGGCGCCATTACTGCGACCCATGAGCCGGGCGTCGGTTTCACAGTCCTCACCCCCAAGGATCGACCGGTCGATGTCCAGGCCCCAGAAGGAGTCCGCGTCATGATCAACAACGAAGCCGCCCGCGAAGCCGCCGCGTTGCCCGAAGAGGATGCCCGCCTCCTCGCCGGCCTGGGATGGAACGAACGCGTGGGGGACAAGCAGGGGATCTGGGTTTCCATCGAACGACAGACAATGTGCCTCATCGAAAACCACCGCATCGTCTGGCAGGCCCCGTGTTCCACCGCGGCCGCGGGCACGGGCGCTGAACGCAACAGCATGAAGACGCCGCTCGGATGGCACCGCGTGGCCGGTAAACTGGGCGCGGGCGCGCCCTGGGGGCAGGTCTTCCGCTCGCGCAAGATGACGCACGAAGTCTGGAAACAGGGGGGGGATTCCAAGGAAGACCTGGTGCTCACGCGCGTTTTCCTGCTCGATGGCGAGGAACCGGGGAAGAACAAGGGGCGCAATGCGGCCGGCGTCTCGGTCGATTCCCTCGAACGCTGCATCTACATCCACGGAACCAACGCGGAACAGCTCATTGGACACCCCGCGTCACATGGCTGCATCCGGCTGCGAAACGACGATGTCATCGCGGCCTTCGAACGTATCGCCGAAGGCACGCCCCTCCTCATCCAGTAAAGGACTCAGGACCGCTTCGAAGCCGAACGCTTCCTGGAAAGGAAAGCCAGTCCGGCAAGGGCGAGCGCCAGAAATGTCGTGGTCGGCATGGCCAGGAAGAGCCGGGACATCCAGATCACCGGAATCAGCGCCACCCGCACACAGGCCGCCAGCACGGGGCTCTGTGCCACCCACTCGGCCACCGGCGGACTGAGGTGATAGTAGAGGTCCACGAAGGCCGTGCCCACGGAGCTGTTCAGCAGAAACGTGTCGCGCACGGCGCGCAGCGTGTCAATCTCGATGGCCAGCGGCGTGCCATAGGCCGCCGTCGCAATGAAGCACGGGTCAAAGCCGCCCCCGCCGCCGACGCCCCCGCCGATGAACTGAATCAGGCCCAGGGGAAACAGCACGGCAAACACGACCCCCAGCCACTCCCAGATGCCGGTGAGCACCTCGCCTTCCCCCTCGCCTTCGGCGGGGATCGGGCAGGAATTGTTGAAGTCGATACTCCAGCTTTGCAGGATGCCCGTGTTGCTCGTGACGCTGTCCAGGATCACCAGGCGCCACAGGCCTTTCGCGTTCTCCCCGTTGAAGGTCGAAAGCGGATTCTCCGGTTCGTACTGCCCCGAGAACGGCGGCGTGCCCGTGATGATGGGTTGGGTCGCGTCATCGTCAAAGAACGTGCCCGAGAAATTCGCCCCCGTGTCGCCCGCCTGGATCACGAGGAAAATCCGCGTGCCCATGGGCGAATTCAGCCAGATCGTGAGATCGTGCACCAGCGGGTGCGTGATGGCCAGGGTCACGTTCACGTCCGTCACGGTGAGATCGCCTGGCACGCTGATCGAAGAGGTGAGCTGCGTGTTGTCCAGAATGGCCGCGGGCGTGTCGGCGCTGATGTACTGAATGCAGCTGGGCTCGCCTTCACCCTCACCCTCGCCTTCTCCTTCGCCGTACGTTTGCTTGGCCTGGGCAACCATGCGGAGCATCTGACTCATGGCCATCCCGCCCAATTCGTCCAGGGACCGGACTTGGGCGGCCTGGGCGTCGCTCAGGACCTCCGCCTGCGCCGAGAGGCCGGTGCCGGAAAGCAGTATCACCGCGAAAATCAACCCAATACAGAACTTGCGCATCGGAGCCCTTCCTCTCGTGAGGTCCAATCTGGACATGTACGCAGTATAGCCGTCGATCACCCAAAAGGCAACGTATCGAAGGGGTGCGCGGGCTGACACGCCCGGGAGAATTCCTGAAAACCCGCCCGATCTTGCCGCCCGCGCAATCCAGGACAATCACGCGCTAATTTCGCGCAAATCCAAGTGCCCAGCGATTCAACGCACGGCCGGCCACGGCCGCGCCCAGCGGCGGCGCAACACGAAGGCGGCCGGGAAGGCCGCCATCAGGAACGTCAACCCCAGGCTGCCGGCCACCGGCAGTTCGGACAGGGCGCCTTCAACATACGTCAGCCCTTCGGACATCACCGTCACCCGCCCGGTGACGCCATTGTAGATGACGCTCGTGTACGCCTGGCGGCCGCTCGGATCCTGCGTCTGTACGATGGCGCCGCTCTCCGGATTGACATACTGCACGCCGCCGGCCAGGCCCCAGCCCAACGCCCCGCCAATCACCAGATAGCCCTCCGGCGTGATGCCGGAGACGCCCCCGTTGAAGTACTGGCCCGGCGCGCCGACGGGCGTTCCGTCCGTGGCCCATTCGAGCGGCGTATGCGTGTTGTAGGCGTTGAGAAGTGCCGCGAAAGAGAACCAGCGCAGCTCCAGCGAGGCCGCATCCATCGCGTAGACCCGGCCCCGGGCGCGATCCACCGAGAGCGCGGCCGAGTAGCCCGGCTTCGGAAGCACCGTGTCCGCCTTGGCGGACGGCTTCAGCACCACCGGCACCAGCCCCGACTTGGCCCCGGAAAGGTCCAGCACCACCAACACGCTGTTGACCCAGTCCCCGGCCCCCGCATCGATCAGGACAAGCGTGTCCGTCAGGAAAGTCGCCGCAAAGTGTGGGATCTCCGCGGCCACGGCATCCGGCGCATAATCACGCGGGTTATTCGTGTCGTAGCGATAAATCTTGTCGAGGAACGGGTCAGTCCCGTAGCCCCCGGCGCCCAGCAGCGCCGTGTGCCCGTCCGGCGAGAGAATGAGGAAGGCAGGGTCCCCCGCATACCCCGAGGCCATCGCCCGGAACTGGTCCACCCCCGGCATCTCCTGGGCGTAGACCTGTTCGCCGTTCCACAAAAGGAGCCGCCCATCCGGCAGCGCGCTGCCCACCACGCCATAGCGCGCGGGCGAAGGGAAATGATCATGCCGCGTGAAATCGGCCGCGGCGGCCAGGGCCGATGCGCTCAACAGCACGGCCAGCGTGAGACAAAAAGACAGAGTACGCATTAACGTCCCCTTTCGGTTGTGGTAAAAGCACAGTTCAAACCGTCGAAGGGGGAAAAGAGGGCAGGAGAAGACCAGAAGTGGCACTCTGACCTGCGGCAACCTTCCCGCGAAATTGCTACAGCGAACATGCGACGCCAGGCAGGTCTTCTGGCTTCCGGATCGGCCTACTGGCCACGCCTTCCCGCCCCTCTGGGCAGTGGTTTCATTTCGTGGCGGTCGTCCCCGGTTACAGCAGCGCGACTGCGACGGACTTGCACCGTGCTTCCCTTCACCTGAGATCGCCGATCGAACCCGAGTTGACTCCTTCCCTCCTTCCCTCGCTTGGGGCTCGATGCACCGCGAGTATAGCCCGGCGTCCCCCCGAATGCAACCGGAAGAAAACGCGCAGGAAGAAAGCACGCTCCCTCCCCACGTCCGCCCGCCGGACACCCGACTCGTAGACGCGGCGTCCTCGTCGCGTCCGGCCACCCAGCGTCCCGCAAGACGCAACGAGGACGTCGCGTCTACATGTGCCCTATTTCCGCTGGCATTTGCCGAGTACATCCGCTACACTAGGGCTGGACACGGGGGATGCAAACATGCGTCATGCTGTGATGATCCGCATTGCAGGCCTGGCCTTCCTCGCGGGGCTCGCCTTTCCCGCGCACCCGGCCGTCTGGCACGTCGACAAGGATTCCACCTGCGACACCCCCGACGGACTGACATGGGCCACCGCCTATTGCGAGATCCAGCCTGCCATCGATGCCGCAAACGCTGGCGGAGGAGGAGAAGTCTGGGTGGCGGAGGGCGTATACGACGAGGAACGGGTAGAAGGATACGGTGCTCTGATCCTACGGGGTGGCGTCACACTATACGGCGGCTTTGACGGTACGGAATTGAGCAGAGAGGACCGTAATTGGAGTCAGCACCCGGCAGTGGTGGATGGGTCAACGTCACTCTCGGGCGGGCCGGGAATCGCCGTCGTCAGCGCAGGATATGAGGCGCTCGCAGTGACAATGGACGGGTTCATGATTCGAGGCGGCGGTTTTGACAGTTACGCGGCCGTTACACTCTATGACCTGATTACTGTGACTCTTGAAAACTGTGTGCTGGAGGCAAACGACGGTGCGCGTGCTCTGTCATGTCAAGCTTGCACCAATCTTGACATACGTGCTTGTACATTCCGGCAGAACACGGCACAAGGAATCGACATTCAAGACGTCGACAATGTAGCCATTACCGATACGATAATTTCCGGAAATCAGCTTTCCGTCCCGACGATGTTCGGCTTGCCCGCCGGAATCAGCGTGTGTGCCATCGATCAATTGCGCATCGTACGTTGCTTGATTGCGGACAACAAGACCCTGGGTTGGGGTGGGGGACTCTCTCTGGGTCTGGCGGGACGGTGCAATGGCTGCCCCATACGCGACGCCCTCATAGACAAATGCGTGTTCACCGGGAATGAGGCCGGGTATGGGGGGGCGATCTATTGCAGTCCGATGTTTTTGTCGGTGCTGGAATTCCATACTGTCTTCCGGGATTGCGTCTTCTCCGGGAACCGTGCCAGCAATCATGCCATCATGGCGGCGTATGTCCCGCTTGGCTGCGGACGGAAGAGCGAGCAGGAGAACGACACGGAGGGGGACATTTTGAGTCCGTTCGAGGGAGAAGGCGATATGTGCGAGGGGATCTTCCGCAACCTCTGGGGTCCGGACTTTGTGAATTGCACGTTTGTGAACAACCAAACCCTCGCACCGGACTCGAATTCGCCTATCGGGTATAACGGCCCCGTCTGCGACTTCAGTTTCGTCAACCGTTACCGGAATTGTGTCTTCTGGAACAACTCCCCCGGCCAACCCTTGTTCTGGTGGGGCGAATACAGCCCGGTTGACTGGTTGTATGTCCCCGTGGCCAGTCATTGCGTGAGCGATGTCGGGCTGCCGTGGGATGCCGAAAACACGGTCGCGGACCCGCTGTTTGTGGACCCGGAGAACGGGGATTTCCACCTGAAACCGGCTTCGCCGTGCATTGACACGGGGCAGGACGCGAGCCCGCCGGAATTGGGCGGGGTGGTGGACGACCTGGATGGCCATCCTCGTCCCCTGGACGGGGACGGTCGCGGCGCCGGCCCTACGGGCGACGCTTCGGACTACGACATCGGCGCATACGAGTACGACGGCACGGCGACCGCCTGCGCGGGCTGCCACAGCGCGGACACGGACCACAACGACGCCATCAGCCTCTCCGAACTGCTCCGGGTGGTCCAGTTCTTCAATTCGTACGGGTATCACTGCTACGAGGTCAGCGAAGACGGCTACGGGGTGGATCTTGGCGCCCACGGCTGCCGGCCCCACGCCACAGACTACAATACCCAGGATTGGCACATCAGCCTGTCCGAACTGCTTCGCCTGATCCAGTTCTTCAATTCAGCGGGGTACCGCTACTGTCCCGGCGTGGGCACAGAGGACGGCTTCTGCGTCGGTCCGGCATAGAAGATGAATTGATTCACACACTTGCCCCCCCGCGTGGGTCCGATCTGCCATTGGACATTCCATTCTCCCCACCCCCCCCGCGTGCGGGGGGGCAGGGGGGGTAGACGCGGCG
>CAILVY010000151.1 GCA_903837785.1 Candidatus Hydrogenedentota bacterium | reverse complement strand
TCCATCGCCATCCGTATCGACATCCGTCCCCGCGCCGCCCGCCGTGCGCACCCAGACCTGCATCCAGGCTTCCCCCCCGCTGGGCTGGACGACGCTGTTCTCGGAATGCAGCAGGACAAAGTCGCCGCCGGCGCCGATCGTGCCCACGGCGCTCGAATCCCCCTGCACGCCGAAGACGCCGCTCTTCTCGAGCAGGATGCGGTCCTCGACCTGCTCCGCGCCGATCGTTCCGAAGTAGCGCCCATCGCCGCCGGCGACAACCTGACCCGTACGGGCCTGGTTGGCGCCCCCGGGTCCGATACGCAGTTCATTCACGCGATACGAACCCCGGAAGTTCCCGATGGGAAATCCCGCCGTGGTCTCATTGCGGCGGACGCATACCGCCAGGCCGTCGTAGCCCGACAGATAGAGCGGGTCTTCGTTTCGGCCGACATGCACGGACTGGAACAGCAAGTCGCCGCCCGCGGTCAGCGTGGCACTGGACGCACCCGCCTGATTGATGTCGGTCTGTCCGGATGCAGCGACCTGATAGGGGTAACCGAGCACGATGCTCCCCTCCCGGAGGAGAAGCAAACGCCCTTGCCCATCGGCATCGACCGCGCCGAAAATCGTCCACCAGCGGCTGTCTTTGAACACGAGCGCATGATAGCTGTAGCCATGCTGAAACTTGTCATTGCGCAGGCCCGAGCCCTGGCGAATCGAGAGTTGAAGTCCTGCAAACCCCTTCGGAACCACCGGGTGCTCGCCGGCATCATAAAGCGGCGAATACACGGCAAGTGCGCCGTTCAAGCCCGCCGAACCCACCAGCCCGGCGTCGAAGCCTGTTCGATAGAGGCGGAAAGCCCGCGCAGGATTCGCGCCCAACGGATTGACTTCGTACGTGAGCGGCGACACATTCGCATAAGTGACCAGCGAGGAAAGCTGTCCGGCCCCATTGAAGCTGCGCACGCCTTGCGCCGTGTGTCCCGTGCCGTCCAGCAAGGCGAGCAAGTCGCAGGCATAGTACGTGCCGTTCAGGAGGGCGTTGTCGAATTCCGCAAAGGCCGTTCCTGCCCACGCCACGGCCCAGACAACATATAGCCACACCCGTGCGTTTCTCAGAATCCCGCTCCTTATGCTCGGCTGCATCCAAACTACCACCCAGCCGCACAAACGACACAATTCCATCTTAGCACCCCCCCTGCTGAGCGTCAAAAGGCGGAAAAGAAGGCTTCACCCGCCTGGAATAGTGCGGGGCGTCCACGTGGTTCCTTCGAGCGGGTGTGAAGCGTTCATTGAAATGAGGGACGGGGTCTGTTCAGGAATGCCCCGTGTCGGGTTTCTGTAGGCGTCTCTTGTGGAAGCACGTACAGGAACGGGGGAGGTCTTCTTCCTCGTCGGCAGGCGCGCTTCGGAAAACCGGGCAATCAGGGAGAGGAGAATCGACATGGAAATCAATCGGCTGAGAAACGGCGCCATTGTGTCCTTCCTCGTTTCCGTGGCCATCCTGCTGACGGCGGGTTATCTCGCCAAGGATCAGGTGCCGCCGATTCCCGGCAAGGTGGTCTCGGAGGGCAAGACGCTCCTACAGCGGGATGACATCATGCGCGGACAGAACGTCTACCAGCGCTATGGCCTGATGGACCACGGGAGCGTTTGGGGCCATGGCACAGTCCGGGGTATGGATTTTGCCGCCTACAGCCTGCACAAGATTGGCGAAGCGATGCGCGACTTCCACGCGGCCAAGGAAGCGCCCTCGCCCGGCGCTTTTGCCGCCCTCTCCGCTGCAAGTCAGCGCCCGATCGCGGCCGAGGTCATCGATGAGCTGCGCAGCAACCGCTACGACCCGGTTACGGACACCCTTACGCTGACGCCCGCGCAAGCCTATGCCCTGGAGCAGATCCGGACGCTGTGGAACAAGGAAATGGGCGAAGGCGATCCGCGATACGGATTCCTCGTGAACACCGTGCCGTCCGAGGCGGAACGCAGCGATCTCGGCGGCTTCTTCTTCTGGACGGCCTGGGCCGCGGTCACGAATCGGCCCGGCCTCTCGTATTCGTACACGAACAATTGGCCTCCGGATCGTTCTGTCGGCAACATTCCGACGCCGCAGGCCCTGCTCTTCAGCCTCCTGTCGATTCTCGCTCTTTTCCTGATCCTCGGGTTGATCATTTACATCACGCACCGCTACGGCTTCTTCTATGGCGAGGCGAAGGCGGTCGAGGTGGGTTACCGGCTGTATCAGCTTCCGCTGACGCCGAGCCAGCGCGCCACCGCGAAGTTCTTCCTGGTGGCCGGACTGCTCTTTGTCATTCAGATCTTCAATGGCGGGCTGCTCGCGCATTACACGGTGCATCCCGGGAGTTTCTACCTCCCGTTCATCGGGAAGTTCTATTCGTACAGTTGGGCAAAGAGTTGGCATCTGCAACTGGCCATTCTCTGGATCGCCACTTCGTGGGTCGGCACCGCCATCTTCCTCGCGCCCATGATTGCGGGCAAGGAACCCAAGGGACAACGCCTGCTCGTAAACATCCTCTTTGCCGCGCTGGTGCTCGTCGTGGGCGGCAGTCTCCTGGGTGAAGTGCTGGGCGTCAAGGGTTACCTCGGTTCGCTGTGGTTCTGGCTGGGGCATCAGGGCTGGGAGTTCCTCGAACTCGGGCGGTTGTGGCAGATTCTCCTCTTCGGCGGGCTGCTCTTCTGGCTGGTCATCGTCTACCGCGCGCTGGTGCCCAGCATGACCGACAAGAGTAAGGATGAACATGCCCGTGCCCTGCTCA
The DNA here is from genome assembly GCA_903837785.1 of Candidatus Hydrogenedentota bacterium. Lineage (GTDB taxonomy): Bacteria > Hydrogenedentota > Hydrogenedentia > Hydrogenedentales > CAILVY01 > CAILVY01. The sequence continues at coordinate 10,785 of CAILVY010000151.1, read as the reverse complement.
TCTTTTATGTGCTCAGCGCGATCATGGTGGTCTTCTTCTTCGGCTTTGGCCTCTTCTACGGGCGGAACACGCACCTGAGCATCGCGGACTACTGGCGGTGGTTTGTCGTGCATATCTGGGTCGAGAGCATCTTCGAATTCTTCGGCGTGGCCGTCACGTCCCTGTTTCTGGTCACCCTCGGCCTCGTCACGGCGAAATCCGCGCTGCGCGTGGCTTATCTCAGCGCCATCCTCGTCTTCATCAGCGGGATTCCCGGCACGGGCCACCATTACTTCTGGTACGGCGGCCCCGATTTCTGGCTGGCGATTGGCGGCATCTTCAGTTCGCTCGAGCCGATTCCGCTCATCCTGCTGGTGGTGCGCGCCTGGATGGAGTACGCGCACATTCGCGCGGCGGGCAAGGAATTCCCCTACCGCTGGCCCCTCTATTTCCTCACGGCCAGCAGCGTGTGGAATTTCATCGGCGCGGGGATGTTCGGCTTCATGATCAACCTGCCGATCGTCAATTATTATGAGCATGCCACGTACCTCACGACGAACCACGGCCATACCGCGCTCTTCGGGGTTTACGGCATGCTCGCCATCTCGCTCATCCTCTTCGCCTGGCGCTCGCTCGTGCGCAACGAGGACTGGAAGGACGGGATCCTGAAGGTGAGTTTCTGGGGACTCAACCTCGGCCTCTTCCTCATGTTCTCGACCTCGCTCCTGCCGGTCGGGCTCATGCAGGTCTGGCATAGCTACACGGACGGCTTCTGGCTCGCGCGAAGCGCCGATTTCTATGAACTGCCCCTCGTGCGCCTTCTCGGCACCTGGCGCGTGGTGCCCGACACAATCATCATTGTGGCGGGCAACTTTCCGCTGCTCTACTTCCTGATTTCGACGTTTCCGCGCCTTCGCAAGGCCGACGAGAGCGAGAAGTAACATGTCGCAGAAGAAGGCTCCCCGGGTCACACGCGCGTGACCCGGGGAGCCTTGTATTCAAGATGGTTCAGGGTGTGTTGTGGGGGACGAGGGGCGGGCTTCCCGGCGCCGGCGGAGTGCTCTCTTTCAGGGATTCAGTGTCGGCCGGGGGAAGCGAGCTTGCCGCCTCGGGCTGAGGCAATGCCTGGATCTGCACCTTGATTCCGCTTTCCGCCGGGGCGGGCGCTGGCTCCGAAGCGGCGGGCGCGGGGCTTTCCACGGGCTTCTTCTCTTCCACCGGGGATTGCGCAGGCACGGAAAGCACTTGTGGCGCGGACTCAGGGGGCTTGGCCTCTTTGACCACCGGGGGGGCGGGCGCCTTTGCTGTCTTTTTCCCTTCGGCGGGCGCTTCCTTGACTTTTTCTTCCGGCACCGGAGGCGTCGCGGCCGGCGCCGGCGCCGCCTTGCGTCCCTGGAGCGAAGGTGCGTCGCCTTCGTGCAGCCAGCTTGCCAAAACCATGCGGACTTGCTTGCCGACAATGCCATCCACCATCAGGCCTGTTTCCGCCTGCAGCCGCGAGATGGCTGCGGCCGCTTTCTTGTCGTAGACATCGTTTGTGTTGTCTTCGGCGATTCGATGGAGGCGGCGGAGTTGATCTTTCAGCGTGGCGACCGCTTTGCCCTGCGCGCCGGGGAAAAGCGCGGGCGTTGTGGAGGCCGAATCGCGCCACAGCACCACCACTTCGCCGAGATAGGCCTCCCGCAGCGCATCCCTCGTAACATCCACGATCTTGCCGGGCTCCGTGCTCACGGAACACCGGTTCTGCGTCGCGGCAGTCAAGCCGATCCACAGGCTCTTGTCTCCCGCTTTCACGCGGACAAACGCGGGCAAATCCACCGTGATGAGTTGTTCCAGGGCGGGGGAGAGTTGTTCGGACGCCAATCCATTTTGCTGGGCGAAGGCCATTAGGCTGGCCGCATCGTCGTTCTCGGGAAAACCGCCCAGCGCCGCCATGTCCCACACCCGCAGCAGCGCGGCGGCCGCGGCGTTTCGCGCCTGGGCCGGGTCGAGGGGGGCAAGGAGCATTGCCAGGTTCGGACTGTCCGAGGCCCCCGCCTGCGTTTCCGGGTTGACAAGGCGTTGCAGCACCTTGCGCGCGGCTTCGGATTGCACGAGCACGTCGGCCACGTCCTGCGCCAGCTTGTTCTTGTCCTGTGTCGTGGCCGTGGCCACGGCAGGAGCGGTCTCCGCCGGCGGTATGGGCTGCGGCTTATCGTTGGAGAGGAAGGCGTTGAAGACCCGCAATTCCCGGGCGAACTGTTCGATGGGCACCGCCAGAAAGCGTACAGCCACAATCAACAGGACCGCCAGCGCCATCAGTGCAGGACTGGGCATCCACGCGCGCACCCGCTGCAGAACGGTTTGGGAGTGCAGCAGCTTCTCACCCCGGATCTCTGTCGCGGCACGGCGGACAATCGCCTTGCTTATCGTGTGGCTTTCTTTCGTATAGCCAATCAACAGCGCCCGATCGGAGATGGCGTTGATGAGGCGCGGCGTGCCCATCGAATACTTGTAGACCGCGCGGATGGCGGCCTTCGCGAAATGGATCTTCTTGCGTCCGCCCGCCACGTGCAGCCGGTACGCCACGTATTGCAGCGTTTCCTGCTGGTTGAGGGCCTTCAGGTGATAGCGGGCCGTAATGCGCTGATTCAACTGCCGCAGTTCCTTGAGCGCCAGTTTCTCCGCGAGTTCCGGCTGGCCGATCAGGATAATCTGGAGGAGTTTCTCGGTTTCTGTCTCAAGGTTGGACAACAGGCGTATCTGTTCCAGGACCTGCGGGGACAGGTTTTGCGCCTCATCAATGACGAGCACGCAACTCCGGCCGGCCTGCGCCGCGCTCAGCAGATGCTTGTTCAGACGCTCCGTCAGTTCGAGCAGGCTCTCCGCCGAGTCATCCACCCCGAACTCGACGCAGATCTTCCGCAACAGCGCCACCGGGTCCAGGGCGGGATTGAAGATGAACGCCAGTTCGGTTTCCGTATCAAGCTGATTCAGCAGGCTGCGGCAGATCGTCGTCTTTCCCGTGCCGATCTCGCCCGTAACCATCACGAAGCCGCTGCGGTTGCGAATGCCGTAGAGGAGGTGGGCAAACGCTTCCTTGTGCTTGTCGCTCAGATACAGATACTTCGGGTCCGGCGTCAGGTTAAACGGCCGCTCTTTCAGCCCGTAGAATGACTCGTACATGGAACCCGTGTCCCGCCTTGTCCGGTTAATTGTTGACTAAGTACAATAACACCCCCCGCCAAAGCGAGTCAATGCACGATTCGCGACCACGACTTGCAGCCTTTCCCGCCGTTCAACGGCTGCCGGCAGACCGTCCCTGTGCGGCACCGGCGGCTGTAAAGCACAGCGCCCCCGCACTCCGGTTGGGAGCACGGGGGCGCGCGTTGCGTCAGGCTTAGAGTTCGCGAATGCGGATGTTGCGGTAATCGAGGCGGGACCCGTGGTTCTGGAGGCCGATGAAGCCCTTCAGGCGCTGGAGGCCGGGGTGGTCCTTGACCTTGTCCATGTGTTCGCTCAAGTCACCATTGATGATCTCGGAGCAGTTGACCCACACGTTGATCTTCTGTCCCTGGACGCGGATGCGCATCTTCTGCCAGTTGCCGGCGGCCACTGTGGCGCGGTGAGACGGGGCAATCGTGGAATAGACGCTGCCGGTGTACTGCCAGGCTTTGAGTTTGCCGAAGACCGTGGCGTCATCGTCGAGAACCTGGATTTCACTGCCTTCGAAGGCGGGATTGCCGTTGCGCGGGGCGCGGATGAAGACGCCGCTGTTGCCATCCTTGGGAACGTTGAACTCGAGTTCCAGTTCGAAGTCGCCGAATTCCTGGGTGGTGGAGAGCCAGCCGCCTTCGCCGCCGCCGGTGTAGAGCAGGCCATTGTCGACGGCCCAGCACTGCTTCTCTCCGCCGACTTGTTCCCAGCCCGTGAGGTCTTTGCCGTTGAAGAGGTCGCGCCATCCTTCACCGCGCGGGATTTCGCGGATGTAGACATTCTTGAACCAGAGCGGGGACTTGTGGTTCTGCAGTTCAATCTGGCCCGCGGGGTAAATGGGCTTGCTGCGGTCCCAATAGTTTTCGAGAATGACATTGTCGACGACCAGCTTGTCGTTCAGCCAAACCGTCACTTTCTCGCCGATCATCCTGATGCGGAACGTGTTCCATTCGCCGATGGGCTTGTCCGCGCAGACGAGCGGGTCTTTGGGATTCTTCTCGTTGTTGTAGAGGCCGCCGGAACCCTGTGGCCATTGTGCCGGGTCCCAGATTTGCACCTGGGGCGTGCCGCGGAGGTAGATGCCGCTGTCGCCTTTCGCGCCGATCTTCCAGTCCACGAGCATCTCGAAGTCTTCATAGTCGCGGATGGTGCAGAGGCTTTCGCCCGCGCCGTCGAAGTTCAGCACGCCGCCTTCGGGTTTCCAGTGCTGCCGCATGGATTCGTCCGCAGCCGCCTGCTTCGATTTCAGTTCTTCGGGGGACATTTTCGCGCGCTTCTCGGGGTCTTCCACGAGGCCCTTCCATCCGTTCAGGCTCGTGCCGTCAAAGAGGGGCACAAAGCCCTTGGGGGCCTTGCCCGCGGCGGTCTCGCCGAGCAGTTCGGCCAGCTTCGGCTCGATGGCTTCGGCCCAGATCCAGTAGCCCTTCTCGTTGGGATGGAGGAAATCGGGCATGACGTCTTTGGGCAGGGTGCCGTCGGCGTCCAGGAATTCGTGGCCGATATCCATGAACTGGACCATGTTGCCGTCGGCGAGCTGCGACGCGATGGCGCTGGCCTTGGCGAGCTTGTCGCGCACCTCGTCCGGCTTCTCCATGCGCGGGAAGATGGCGAGGAGGAGGATCTTCGTGTTGGGGAGTTGCGCGCGCAGCTTCTTGACGATGGCCTGGACGCCTTCGCCAATCTCCTCGGCGGAGTTGGCCTTGAAGTTGTTCGTGCCGATCATGATGACGGCCAGTTTCGGCGCGATGCCCGCGATGTTCCCGTTGTCCAGGCGCCAGAGCACGTGCTGTGTCTGATCGCCCGAGATGCCGAGGTTCACGGCATTCCGGTCCGCATAGTACTTCTCCCAGACCGGCTTGCCGGCGCCTTCCCACCCCTGGGTGATGGAATCGCCGATGAAGACCAGGTCCACGTTCCCCTGCTTCACCCGCTCGTTCATCGACTCGTGCCGCTTCTGCCACCACTCGTCGGCGCGGGGCGCCGGGGCAATGGCCGAATTCTGGGCCAGGGCCGGCAGCGCGGTCCACAGCAACACCGCCAGCAACACGAGACTACACGCGACTCTCACTTGTTTCATTCCGTCCACCTTTCTCCGTTGCTTCAGCGCATCACAGCGCGAAATCTCTTCTCCGTCCCGCGATGCCGCCCGAAAATCAGGAGGCATTATATGCCTTTGGGGGCTGGAGCGGGCAAGTGCCAAGTTTCCGCCGGGCCGGGGACGCGTCAGGCCGGGTGTAACATCCTGCGCGGCCCCGTCCACTTAGAGGGTGACGTGGCGGCAACCGGCGCGGCCGGAATTGACGTCCCGAGGAAAAACCTCTATTGTCGTGCAAGTAGCCATGGCCGATGTGAAGCAATTTGGCGGCGTTTGCGGTGCAGTGCAGGGCGGAAGCAGCGCTGGACTCTTACTGAGCTTCGTGCCGCGAGACTATCTACAGGGACTGATGCTGGAAGCCAGTGTAACTGAAGCCGACCGCCACGACATCCGCGCCAGCATCGCCGGCGACGAACGCGCGTTTGGGCGGCTGTTGGAGCGCTACGAGGCGCAGGTCTTCGCCCAGATGTGGCGTTTCACGCGCGATCAGCGGGTGCTCGACGAACTGGTGCAGGATGTCTTTGTGGAGGTGTTTCTGAGCCTGCCCAAGTTCCGCGGCGATGCCCCCTTTCTGCATTGGCTGCGCCGGATCGCGACCCGGGTGGGGTACCGCCACTGGCGCCAGGAACACCGGGAACGGCGGCGAGCCCAGTTGCTTGAACAGCGCCCCTGGACGCCTCCGGCCGGGATCCGGCAGCTGAGCGCCACGGAAGCGGCAGAGCAGTTGTTCGGCCTTCTGGCAGGGCTCGCGCCGAAGGACAGGCTGGTCTTGACGCTGCATTATCTGGAAGAGTGCAGCGCGAAAGAGATATCGGAACGAACCGGTTGGACCCCGACCCTGGTGCGCGTGCGCCTGCATCGCGCCGGCAAGCGGCTTCGCCGCCTGGTCACCACGGCGGGGCACGGGAGGACTCCCCATGATTGATCCCCTCGAACACGTGCGTGAACTGGCGACCCGGGCGCGGCAGGAGGAAGCGCCGCGCGGGCACGTCTCGCAAAAGGTGATCCTGCGCCTCCGGCGGCAGCCCTTTGCCCTGGCGCGCCCCCTGACGGTCTTTGCCACGCTCACAGGCCTTCTGGCGGCCACGGCGTTGCTGCTGACCGTGTACTCCATGAACTCGCCGGCGGCCGATGCCTTGGGGGCTTTCTTTCAGGTCGCGTCGCTGAGCAACTTCTAACGAGAGGGCAAACCCGATGGATGAGACAGAGATGGGCGCGCCGGTCGCGCCCCCGCGCAAACCCTGGCTGAAGGGCTTTCTGCTGGGCAGCGCCATTCTCGCCTGCGGCATCGTGATTGGGGCCGCGGCGACCTATCGCTTCCTGGGGGACGGAAGCGGCGATTTCCCGCCGTCGCCCGAGAAGCGGCACGAAGCCATCATGAAACGGCTCCGGCATGAACTGAATCTCTCGGATGAACAAGCGCAGCGCGTGTCGGAGATCTTCAATCGGAAGCACGAGAAGATGGAAATGATCCGCGCGAAGGTTGAGCCGGAGGTGAGCAGCCTGATGGACGAGGTGCGCGCCGAAGTCGGCGGGCTCCTCCATCCGGATCAGCAGGTGCTGTGGGAGAAGCATCTCACGGAAATGCGGGCACGGATGCACGCGCGGCCGCATGGGGCCGCTTCCGGAACTGGATCCAGCCCTGAAACCGAATCGAAGCAGGAAGCCAAATGAAGAAACTACTTGCGATCATTATCGTCATTGCTGTTATTGCGGCAGGCGGCTTCTTCTGGAAGAAGCGGAGCAGTGCGGCCACAGCCGAAACGGGCCCGCTCCCGACCGTAACCGTCAAACGGGGCGCGTTGCGCCAGACGGTCCAATGCACCGGCCAGGTGGTGTCCAACCTGGATGTCGAAATCAAGTGCAAGGCCAGCGGCCTCATCGTGAACATGCCCTTCGACATCAGCGACCGGGTCAAGAAAGACGACCTGCTCGTGGAAATCGACCCGGTGGACCAAACCCGGGGCGTGCAGCAGGCCGAGGCCGCCCAGGCCGCTTCCAAGGCCAAGCTGGCGCAGGCGAAAGCCAACCTGTCTGTTGCCGAGAGTACGCTATATACGGAACGGAAGCGCGCCAACGCGGTCTACGTTTCGGCGCAGGCCAAGCGCAAGGACACGAACGCCAAGGCCAAACGCGAGGAGGAACTGCTCGCGCGGAAGCAGTCGAGCGCGGAACAGGCGGAGACAGCGGAAACGTCGGCCATCGAGGCCGAACAGAATCTCCAAACCGCCGAGGCGCAAGTGGAAGCGCTCAAGACCCTCGAAGCGCAGATCGAGGTCCGCCGCCAGGACATCAACCTGGCACAGGCGGAAGTAGATGCGGACGCGATCGCGCTGGCGCTGGCCAATCAGCGCCTGAGCGAAACCAAGGTGCATGCGCCCATTGACGGCGTAATCTCGGCGCGCACGGTTCAGGTGGGGCAGATCATCGCCTCCGGCATCAACAACGTGGGCGGCGGCACGAGCATGCTGACGATTTCGGACCTCTCGCACATCTACGTGCTGGCCTCGGTCGACGAAAGCGACATCGGCAATGTCGTGCTTGATCAGCCGGTGGACATCACCGTGGACGCCTATCCGCGCAAGAAGTTCCAGGGGCTTGTGAAGCGCATCGCGACAAAAGGCGTGAATGTCTCGAACGTGGTCACGTTCGAGGTGAAGATTGAGGTCATGAGCGAGAACAAGACGCTGCTGAAACCGATGATGACGGCCAACACGGAAATCATCGTGGCCGAACGTCCCGATACGCTCAGCGTTCCCCTGCGGGCCATCGTTCGCAAGGAGGAAAAGACCTTCGTGAACAAGAAACTGGGGGAAGGCAAGGAGGAGTTGATTGCGGTGGAGACGGGCCTCTCCGACGGGAACGACGTCGAGATCCTCAAGGGCGTGCAGGAGAACGACACGGTCATCTGCCAGCGCAGCGAGGCCGACAGCCGGTGGCGCGCGGACAGCCAGGGCCGGCCGCGGCCGCCCGCTTCGATGATGATGATGCGGCCTCCGTCGGGAGGGCGGCGATGATTATCGACGCACAGACCCTCGTCAAGACGTACGAGTTGGGCGGCAGCACGGTGCGGGCGCTGGACGGCATCAGCTTTCAGATCGATGCGGGCGAGATGGTGGCGATTACGGGCCCCTCGGGCAGCGGAAAATCGACGCTGATGCACATACTCGGCTGCCTGGATCAACCCGATTCGGGGGCGTACTTCCTTGCGGGCGAGAATGTGGCGGGGCTTTCGCGCGACCGCCTGGCCGAGACGAGAAACCGGCGCATCGGCTTCGTGTTCCAGACCTTCAATCTGCTGCCGCGCATGTCGGCGCTGGAGAACGTCGAGCTGCCGCTGCTCTACGCGGGCAACCACAACGCGACGGAACCGGCAATCGAGGCCCTGCGCACGGTGGGGCTTGAAGAACGGATGCGGCATGAGCCGAATCAACTCTCGGGCGGGCAGCGCCAGCGCGTGGCCGTGGCACGCGCCATCGTCACGGACCCGGCCATTATCCTGGCCGACGAGCCGACCGGCAACCTGGACAGCAAGACCGGCGAAGAGATCATGGCGCTCTTCTTCTCGCTCAATGCCCAGGGCCGCACGATCATCCTTGTCACGCACGAACTATCCATTGCCAAACGTTGTCCGCGGCGCATCCATCTCTATGACGGGCGCATTGTGGAGAATTGACGGAGCCGCCCCCCAGCATGTACCTCGTGATTATCATCAAAGTGGCGCTCAAGAGCCTGTATGCGAACAAGCTGCGTTCGTTCCTGGCCGTGCTGGGCGTCATCATCGGCGTGGGCGCCGTTATCGCCATGCTCTCCATCGGGGCCGGAGCGCGGCAGGACGTCGTGGGACGCCTCCAGTCGCTCGGCACGGACCTGCTCATGATTCGCCCGGGCCAGCGCGGTTTCGGCGGCGTCATGACGGGCACCCATCAAAATCTCAAGAAGGAAGACGCCGAGGCCATTCTCAAGGACGTTCCCAATGTCCTGGCCGTTTCGCCCGTGGTGCAGAACAAGGCCCAGGTGAAATACTACGAACGAAACAGCGCGGTAACGGTCCTTGGGGCCGCGGGAACCTACTTCTCGGCGCGTAATTTCGAGATCGAACGGGGGCGCGGTTTCACTGACGGCGAGGTCGAAGGGATGGCCCGGGTCGCGGTAATCGGCCCCACGACCTGCGAAAACCTCATGGGGCAGGACGACCCGGTGAACGCGGTCATCAAGGTGAAAGGCATCAACTTCAAGGTGATCGGCGTCACGAAGAGCAAGGGTGATCAGGGCTGGTTCAACCCGGACGACCAGGTGATCGTGCCGTACACCACGGCCATGCGCCAGTTGTTCGGCATGGATCGCCTGAGTGAAATCGACGTGCAGGGCCGCCCTGGCGCCGACCTGACCGCCATTCAGGACGACATCACCTCGCTGCTTCGGCAGCGCCATCGACTCCAGGAAGACACGGATAACGACTTCAATATCGGCAACCAGGCGGAAATCCTGGCCACCCTCTCCTCCGTAACGCGCGCGCTGACGATCCTCCTGGGCAGCATCGGGAGCATTTCCCTGATTGTGGGGGGCATCGGCATCATGAATATCATGCTGGTGACTGTCACGGAACGGACGCGGGAGATTGGCGTCCGCAAGGCCATCGGCGCCAAGGATCGCGATATTCTCCGCCAGTTTCTCTTCGAAGCGATTTTCATGAGTTGCCTCGGCGGACTGATCGGGGTGGGCATGGGCATCTCCGTCGCCAAGCTCATCGGGGCCGCGACGCAGTTCACCACCTCGATCCAACCGCAAAGCGTACTGATGGCCATGTCCTTCGCGGCGGCGGTCGGCATCTTCTTCGGCTACTATCCCGCGCGCCGTGCCGCCCGCCTAAACCCTATCGATGCCTTGCGTTACGAGTAGTCGTGGGGGGCCGGTCCGGAACAGGCGGAAGCGTGCGAGGCCGGCGTCCCTCCTTACGGGGAATAAGTCTTGTTAGCGCGCGGTTATACACGCAAAACAAAGTGGGCCAACCGTCAGGCGCAGAGCAGGACGGACAGAGGCAAGACAGGAGAAAGCGTATGAGCGAGAAGCAAGAAGGTTCGTGTTGTAGTGTGTGCAAGAGCGGATGCCCGATCGGCGGCAGCGGCTGGAAGTGGTCGTTGTTCACGCTGGCCGTGTTGATTGTGGCGGGCGTCGCCACGAGCACCGTATTTGCGGGTTCGGAGAAGGGCAGTTGCCCGATGAGCGGCGCGAAAGCCACCTGTGCGGCGAGCACGGCACAACCGGCCGGGGCTGCGGCGGCACAAGGCGCGGCGGGCGAGAAGGAGAAGGCGGCCTGCGACAAGGACAAGAAGGCCTGCTGCGCGGGCAAGGACAAGCAATGCGACAAGCAGGCGTCGGCGGACAAAGCGGCCTGTGACAAAGATAAGAAGTGCTGTGAGAAGGGCAAGGATGCGAAGCCCGAAGAGAAAGAGAAGAAGTAGTCCCCGAATTCGAAGATGAACGTAGCGCACGAACGTGATTGAAGTCGGCCT